>NZ_JBFCVK010000004.1:0-376119 GCF_040712085.1 Aquibaculum sediminis | reverse complement strand
CTACTAATCGCTCGATCGGCTTGATCACCTCGCCAAAGGGCAAAGCCCTGAAGCCAGGTCAGCCCCACCACGCACAGCGGCAAAAGCCGCAAAACACAAAACCAACCTCAAAAGCTTCCAACCCGAAGCAGCGAAACAAGCATGCAACCCCAAAACGAGGCACCCAAGCGGGCTTCGATGACTTGGTGGCCATGGCGAGGGCTGCACCACCCGATCCCATCCCGAACTCGGCCGTGAAATCCCTCAGCGCCAATGGTACTGCGTCTTAAGGCGTGGGAGAGTCGGTCGCCGCCAAGTCTTCCAAGCCCGCTTGAACCTTCTCCAAGCCTCCACCACACAAGAATACACCCGCGGGGTGGAGCAGCCCGGTAGCTCGTCAGGCTCATAACCTGAAGGTCGCAGGTTCAAATCCTGCCCCCGCAACCATCTTTACCGAACAATCCAACACATCACCCGCCCGGCATCCGCCTGGGCGGGTTTTTGCGTGGTGCCAAAAGCACTTGCCAGAGCAAGCATCTTCACGATTGCGCTTCTCTGCGTCGTGCGAGCGATCAGCGGCCCGCCCCAGTGCGGTCACCCATGTCTCCGGTACAAAACGTCACCTATGTCTCCGAACACTCTCCCCCCTGCGCAAGTCCAGAAGGGTGCCTCCGCAAAGGAAGGCGAAGCCGACGAGCTCGATAATGCGGTCATAGCTGATTGTCATCGTGTAGGTGATGAGAATAACACCCACAGCAGCGATTACGATTGGCAGGAACCGACGGTGTTGCCGGTAGCGCAGCAAAAGCGCGAGCAAGGCCAACCAGGCAAAGATCACAATGGCGCCGGCCCATACCGCCTGATTGAGGGCTATTGTAGCACCGAGTGCGCCCAGCAGAGCGATTGCTGCGAGGGTGCCATAGCAGGCAATGAGCGACATGATTGTTGCGGCGGGAGCCGCCCAGGCGCGCAGTCGTTGAATCATTTGGACGTCCTCCCTGGTTTCAAACTGCCATCACGCCCCTAATGCCGGGTGACGTAGGAGTCTGACGGTTTGTTCGGGCTTCTCCTGATTGAGGATCAGGGCAGCGCTGGCAGCCCGTCAACAGCCTCGGTGAGCGATGCTCCGCACACGTCCGGCTGGGCCATCGACTGAAGGAACGGCTCTCCAATCGCAAGGAGCCCGACATCTGCGCCTCGCCGCGTTGGCGGAGGTGAGCTTCGTCTCGCTGAAGTGCGGGGTGGAGGACGATCGTTATATATCGCGGCAAGCACTCGGCACATGCCGTGAACGGCTCCATGATCTGGCGTTGATGCCTCTCTCCTGCGATGTGATCGGTGCGGGGGCTGCCGGTTCTTCGGCCGCCACCGGAACGGCTCAACTGGGTCTCAGCATGATGCTGGTCGAGAAGAACCAGTTGGGCGGGGACTGCCTCTTCTCTGAGTTCACCAAGCACGCCGCTGGCCAATGGTACAAGCCTGCCCTGTTTGGCCAGCGACCGCGCTTTCTTGCTACCGTGTTGCAGAAACGCCCTGGCCTCCAATTGCGGGGCGTTGCTTCCTTGCGGGATGTCAGTCTGTGGTGGCGGCGGACACCAGGTTTCGCAAAGCGCCTTCCATCGCCTTGAAGGTCTCGTCCGCACCCTCGACATCGTAGCGTTCCTTGAGAGCCTGCGGATCCTCATGTGCAATCCAGGTGCGACCGTGGTCGTCCCAGACGAGCACGCGTAGTGGCAGGTCAAGCCCGGCGCGTTGTTCAGCTGCGATGACCGGCGTGCCGATACGGGGATTGCCGAAGATGATCACTGTGGTCTCGGGCAGTTCAGCGGAAACTGAACGGGCGCCAGCCGCGTGGTCGACCGTCGCGAAAACGGTAGCTCCGGCGCCTTCCGCTGCTTCGACGAAGTTGGCAACGGTTTCTGCCACGCTGTGCGGGCTTTCGGTCTCCACCAGATCTGCCGCATGCGCGCTAGTGGCCAGCAGACCGAAGGCGCTGGCAGCAATCAGCATCTTCATTGGAGATCTCCTTTGGCGTCGATGGTTGAGAAGGAATAGTGAGCAGTCGTGCTGCGGTTCAACTCGGTGCACTGCGATGCGGTTTCGTTACATGGGGGAGACCCATCTCAGGTGTCAGTGACACCCAATCCTAGCTGGCTGTGCAGCGAGATGGGGCCGCTATCGTCAAAGCGGCGACCTCGATCTCGCATCCGTTCGGGGCTTAGCTGTGGCGACAGAACTGGTGGATAGGTGGAGATTCACCCCCGCAACCACTTTCTCAGAACAACTCAACAAATCACCCGCGCCGGCTCCCGCCCGATCAGCGACCTGCTCTGCGGTTATGTCCGGTCGTCGAGGGCGACGCGGTTGCGTCCTTGGTTCTTGGCGCGGTAGACGGCCTCGTCGACGCGCTTGATCAGGTCGCGGAGCGGTTCGCCCGGGCGGTATTGCGCCACGCCGAGGCTGATGGTCACCCGCCCCGGCCCGGGGAAAGTCGTTGCGGCCACGGTGGCGCGCAGGTCTTCGGCCAGGGCTGCGGCGCCTTCGAGGCCGGTTTCGGGCAGGAGGATCATGAACTCCTCCCCACCCCAGCGCCCCAGAACATCGGAGCCACGCAAGCGTTCCTCGACGATCCTGGCGATCGCACGCAGGATTTCATCGCCGGTTTGATGCCCGTGATTGTCATTGACCAGCTTGAAATGATCGAGGTCGTACATCACCAGGCTGAAGACTCTTGCGTGGCGTTCGCATCGCTCGGCCTCCTCTTCCAGCAACGCTTCCAAGTGGCGCCGGTTCGTCACTCCGGTGAGCCCGTCGTGGAAGGCCAGGCGCTCCAGCGCCTCTTCCAGTTCCTTGTAGCGGCGAATGTCTCGGGCGAGCGTGGAAAGGCGTACGACCTCACCTGCTTCGTCCAGGTGCGCCACGAGGGTCTGCGATACGGGTAGCTCGCCACCCGTCGCGTCGAGCAGTGCGCTCTCACCTTCCCAGCTGCCATCGCGGATGGCGGCGGGCATCGCCACCTGCTCGATCAGGGCCCTGGCCCATTCGGGATGAAGCTGGCCGAGCCGCACGACCCTGCCCTTGGCATCATGGACTGCCGAGGTGTCAGCCGCTGTGCAAGGCAATCCTACCAGTCGTCTCCCGCCCGCATTGACGTAGCGAAGCGTGCCATCGGGATCGGCGTAGGCGACAAGGTCGGGGGTTGCTTCCAGGATCTCCGCCAGCAGGTCGCGAACCCGCTCCGCCTGACGGCGATCCGTGATATCCCTGACGATGCAGAGAATCAGTTTCTTGCCGCGGAAAACCGTGCCGTTGGTGCTGATCTCCACCTCAATGAGGGAGCCGTCCTTGCGCTGTTGCTGGGACACGAAATGGTCGCCGGCATCATCGACGCTCCCCAGCATCTGCAACAATTCATGCTTTGGGTGCTTTCTGTCCCAGTCCCAAACGTGCAGAGCCTTCATCTCGACGATTCCATAGCCGAGCATGTCGGCGAAGCGTCTGTTGCTGTAGTAGACGCTGCCATCTTCCTCCAGAACGACGACTCCGTCCCTTGAGTGGCTGATCAAGAGCCGCCAGAGCAGGTGTTCATGCTCGGACATATACTCTTGTGCCGTGGGATCGTTGTCCGAGCCGCCTTGATGGCCCTCATCGTCCTCCGTAGGTCGCTGTTTCTTGTTGCTTTGCATCCTGGGACTTTGCGATCCGAGTAGGTGTGCCTCTGCGTTACGCCTTTGCAGAGGGTGGCGCTGGGCACACGCGTGACTCTGCCTGCCGGCGCCCATTGCTCGATCGAAGGGTACCACAGATCGTGTGAGCCTCCACATGGCCGGCTGCCACGGTCCAGGAAAAGCCCTCGTGAGGCGTTGCGATACGCTGCTCCGAGGCCCGATACCCCGGTTTAGCAGGTCGATCCCCCTCTCGAGCCGATCGTCTCAGATCGGATTCGCGAAGCGATCCGAACAGAGACGTGAATCGGCTCTATCCCTTTGATGTAGACCGGATTCACGCACCGAATCTGAACTCGGGTGGTTCAGATTCGGTGCGATCCGGTCTAGGCACCACGTGGATCCGACGCTCTGGATCATGCTCCTGGGCAGCAGCAGACGCTGAGGAGGGCCGGTTTTCAATTGACTTCCCATAAGACCCTCACTCATAGTTCAGAGCAACCATAAGGAGATTGCCCCAAAGGGGTGGCGCGGGAGGAAACGTGGCCGAGGCGGTGGAAAACGTCAGGATCAGCGGCTGGCGCTGCACGGGCGATGCCATCGCGGCCGGTCATCGCTTGAGACCGGGCGCGCGGCTTCGAACAGCGGGCTCTGATGTGGCTGACCGTCGGGCAGCGGCCGGGAGGCGCGCATGCTGGAACTAAAGGGCGTCAGCAAGCGTGTCGGCGCCGAAACCCACATCGACGCTGTCTCGCTCACCTTGCAACCGGGCACGCTGAACGTACTGCTGGGCCCGACCCTGGCGGGCAAGACGACCTTGATGCGCATCATGGCCGGGCTCGATCCTCCGAGCGAGGGACAGGTGCGCTTTGCCGGCGAGGATGTCACCGGCATGCCGGTCCAGAAGCGCAAGGTCGCGATGGTTTATCAGCAGTTCATCAACTATCCCTCTTTCACGGTTTACGAGAATATTGCCTCGCCGCTGCGGGTGGCCGGCCTGGACCGAACCCTGATCGACCGGGAGGTGCGCAAGTCGGCCGAGCTGCTCCGGCTGACGCCCTATCTCGACCGGCTGCCGCTCAGTCTCTCCGGTGGGCAGCAGCAGCGCACCGCGCTCGCGCGTGCTCTGGTGAAGAACGCGAAGTTGGTGCTGCTGGACGAGCCCCTGGCCAACCTCGACTACAAGCTGCGCGAAGAGCTCCGGGCCGAACTGCCGAAGATCTTCGCCGAGTCCGACACCATCCTGGTCTATGCCACCACCGAACCCACGGAGGCCCTGCTGCTGGGCGGGAACACGGCGACCCTGAGTGAGGGGCGAATCACCCAGTTCGGCCCGACCATCGAGGTCTTCCGCAATCCGGTGGACCTGATCACCGCCCGAACCTTCGCCGATCCGCCGCTCAACACCATCGAGGTCGACAAGAGGGAAGCGACCTTTCTCTTGGATCGCGGGGTGTCACTGCCGGTGCCCGAGGAACTCATCGGCATCCCCGAGGGTCGCTATACCCTCGGCTTTCAGCCGCATCACCTTGCGCTGGAACAGCAGACACCGCAGTCCGTGCCGATCAGGGCCAGCGTCAGCGTCGCCGAGATCACCGGCTCGGAGAGCTTCATCCATCTCGACTTCGGCGCCGTGCGTTGGGTGCTTTTCACCACCGGCATTCATCACTTCGAGCCCGGGGATAGCGTGGAGGCCTTCATCGATCCACGGCGCATGATGGTGTTCGATGCCGCCGGCCGCACCATGGCCCTGGCCGACGGTCTGGTGGGTTAGGAGGCGGGCATGGCGCGCATCGACCTCAACGCCATCCGCCACAGCTACATGGCCCGGCCCGGTGCCGAGGCTGACTACGCGCTGAAGCAGGTCGATCACAGCTTCCTGGATGGCGGCGCCTATGCCCTGCTCGGCCCCTCGGGCTGCGGCAAGACCACCCTGCTCAACATCATTTCGGGCCTGCTGCACCCGAGCGAGGGGCGGTTGCTCTTCGACGGACGCGACGTCACGGAACTGACGACGCAGGAACGCAATATCGCGCAGGTTTTCCAGTTTCCTGTCGTCTACGACACCATGACGGTCTACGAGAACCTCGCCTTTCCGCTGCGCAATCGCGGCGTGCCGCGCGACGAGATCGACCGCCAGGTGCGCGAGACCCTGGCGCTGACCGATCTGGCCGCGGTCGCCCAGCGCCGCGCCCGCGGCCTCACCGCTGACCTCAAACAGAAAATTGCGCTCGGCCGCGGCCTGGTGCGCTCCGACGTCAACGCCATTCTCTTCGACGAGCCTCTGACGGTGATCGACCCGCACATGAAGTGGCAGCTGCGCTCCGAGCTGAGAAAGCTGCACCGCCGCTTCGGCTTCACCATGGTCTATGTCACCCATGACCAGACCGAGGCGCTGACCTTCGCCGATACGGTCGTCGTGATGTACGAGGGAGAGATCGTGCAGATCGGCACACCCGACGAGCTGTTCGAGCGGCCGGCGCACACCTTCGTGGGCTATTTCATCGGCTCGCCGGGCATGAACCTGCTGCCGGTCGAGGTGGAGGGGGCCCAGGCCCGCTTCGGCGGGCACGCCATTGCCCTGCCCGGCGCCGCGCGGGACGTGACGGGGCCGGCTGAACTGGGCATCAGGCCGGAGTATGTGCGCCTCGGTGCCGCGGGACTGCCGGCGCAGGTCCGCAGAGTCGAGGATCTGGGGCGCCGCAAGGTGGTCTGGCTCCTTGTCGAGGGCCAGGAGCTGGCCGCCGTGCTGGGCGAAGACGAAGACCTGCCGGCCGAGCCGTGCGTTGCCTTCGCGCCGGAGGGGATCAACCTCTACGTCGCCTCGCGCCGGCGTGCCCTGGAGGCCGTGGCATGACCAAGACCTGGAACAACAGGGCCTGGTTCTTCGTGCTGCCGGTGCTGGCGCTGGTCGCCTTCAACGCCCTCATCCCTTTGATGACGGTGGTGAACTACTCGGTGCAGGAGAGCTTCGGCGGCAATGTCTTCTTCTTCGAGGGGACCAAGTGGTACAGCCAAGTGCTGAATTCCGAGCGCTTCCACGCCGCTTTGGGGCGCCAGCTGATCTTCACCTTCACCATCCTGGCCATCGAGGTGCCGCTCGGCGTGTTGATCGCGCTGTGCATGCCGCGGCGCGGCGTCTGGGTTTCGGTCTGCCTGGTGCTGATGGCGCTGCCACTTTTGATTCCCTGGAACGTGGTCGGCGCCATCTGGAACATCTTTGCGCTGCCGGAGCTTGGGCTGCTGGGGCGGGTGCTCAACGGGATTGGCTTCGACTACAACTTCACGCGCCAGGCTGGCGATGCCTGGTTCACCTTGATCGTGATGGACGTCTGGCACTGGACCTCGCTGGTGGTGCTGCTGGCCTATGCCGGCCTGATCTCCATCCCGGATGCCTACTATCAGGCAGCCAAGATCGACGGCGCCTCGCGCTGGGCCGTGTTCCGCCACATCCAGCTGCCCAAGATGAAGCGCGTGCTCACCATCGCCATCCTGCTGCGCTTCATGGACTCCTTCATGATCTACACCGAGCCCTTCGTTTTGACCGGCGGGGGGCCGGGCAACTCGACCACGGTGCTGTCCATCGATCTGGTGAAGATCGCGCTCGGCCAGTTCGACCTCGGCCAGGCGGCGGCCATGTCGATCATCTACTTCCTGATCGTGCTGGTGTTCAGCTGGGTCTTCTACACCGTGATGATGCGCAACGAGGGCGAGGGCCAGTCATGAGCGCGCGGGAGGCTTGGCCATGAGCAGCAGCAACAGCGAAACGCTGGCCCCGGTGGTGCCGGCCCAGCCGGCACGGCGCCGGCCTCGGCCCCAGCATCGGCGCCGCGGCCTGACGTGGCTGGTGCCGACCCTCTACATTCTCTTCCTGATGCTGCCGATCTATTGGCTGCTCAACATGTCGTTCAAGCCGACCAACGAGATACTGGGCAGCTTCTCGCTCTATCCGCAGACCTTCACTCTGGATAACTACCGGCGCATCTTCACCGACCCCGTCTGGTACTGGGGCTACATCAACTCCCTGACCTATGTGGTCATGAACATGCTGCTGTCGGTCTGCGTCGCGCTGCCGGCGGCCTACGCCTTCTCGCGCTATCGCTTCCTGGGCGACAAGCATCTCTTCTTCTGGCTGCTGACCAACCGCATGGCGCCGCCGGCGATTTTCGCGCTGCCCTTCATCCAGCTCTACTCCTCCGTAGGCCTGTTCGACACGCACATCGCCGTGGCGCTGGCCCACTGCCTCTTCAACATTCCGCTCGCGGTCTGGATCCTCGAAGGCTTCATGTCGGGCGTGCCGAAGGAGGTGGACGAGACGGCCTATATCGACGGCTATTCCTTCCCGCGCTTCTTCACCAAGATCTTCATGCCGCTCATCGCCTCGGGCATCGGCGTGACGGCCTTCTTCTGCTTCATGTTCTCCTGGGTGGAACTGCTGCTCGCGAAGTCCCTGACCTCGGTGGGGGCGCGGCCCATCGCCTCGGTCATGACGCGCACTTCGTCGATTTCCGGCTATGAGCTCGGCATGCTGGCGGCGGCCGGCGTGCTCACCATCATTCCCGGCGCGCTGGTGATCTACTTCGTGCGCAACTACATCGCCCGGGGCTTTGCCCTGGGGCGGGTCTAGGAGGCTGGCGATGGACCTGTCCTGGATGGCCTGGACCTGGGAGACGGCGGCCTTCTTCGCCACCATCGCCCTGTTGCTCATCGGCATGACGCTTTGGGAGGCGGTTTCCCCCGGATCGACGCCGCGGCGCGGGCTGCTGGGCCTGGATACGACGCGCGGCGACCGCCTCTTCATCTCGCTGCTCGGCAGCGCCTTCATTCATCTGGCATGGCTCGGGCTCGTTGGCCCGGACCTGTGGTGGGCTCTCGGCCTTTCGATCATCTACGCGATCGGGGTGTTTCGATGGGTTTAGGGCTGTAGGGAAGGCGCGGCCGCCCGCAACGCGACCGCGCCTGATGTCGCAAGAAACCTAGGGAGGATCCAATGCGACGATTGTTGCTAGCATCATCGGGAGCGGTTGTCTTGATCTTTGCCAGCGGCTCTGCCCAGGCCGATATGGCCGCGGCGGAACGCTGGATCGACGAGGAATTCCAGCCCTCGAGCCTCACGCGGGAGGAGCAGGTTGCCGAGATGGAATGGTTCATCCAGGCGGCCGAACCCTACCAGGGCATGGAAATCAACGTGGTGGCCGAAGCCATTCCCACCCACGAATACGAGGCCGAGGTCCTGACCCAAGCCTTCGAGGAGATCACCGGCATCCGCGTGAATATGCAGATCATGGGCGAGGGCGACGTGGTCCAGGCGCTGCAGACGCAGCTTCAGACCCAGCGCAATCTCTATGACCTCTACGTCAACGATGCCGACCTGATCGGCATGCACTACCGGATCGGCCAGACCGTCAACCTGACGGAATGGATGGAGGGCGAGGGTGCTGACGTCACCAACCCTGGCCTCGATCTCGACGACTACTTCGGCACCGCCTCGGCCACTGCGCCGGACGGCGATCTCTATCAGCTGCCCGATCAGCAGTTCGCCAATCTCTACTGGTTCCGCAAGGACTGGTTCGATCGGGAGGACCTGCAGGAGCAGTTTAGCGAGCAATACGGCTATGACCTGGGCGTGCCGCGCAACTGGTCGGCCTACGAGGACATCGCCGAGTTCTTCACCGAGCATGTGCAGGAGATCGACGGCGTCCAGGTCTATGGCCACATGGACTACGGCAAGCGCGCACCCGATCTCGGCTGGCGCATGACCGATGCCTGGCTCTCCATGGCCGGTGCCGCCGATCTGGGGCTGCCCAATGGCGTGCCCGTGGACGAGTGGGGCATCCGCATGGAAGAAGGGACCTGCAATCCCGTCGGCGCATCGGTGACCCGCGGCGGTGCCACCAACAGCCGAGCCGCCGTCTATGCCGTGGAGAAGTGGGACGAGTGGCTGCGCAACTACGCCCCGCCTGGGGCGTCCGACCTCGACTTCTATCAGTCGCTGCCGGCGCTCAGCCAGGGCAACGTCGCCCAGCAGATCTTCTGGTACACCGCCTTCACCGCCAACATGGTCCAGTCCCAGGAGGAGGGGAACAACACGGTGGATGAGGACGGCAATCTGCTGTGGCGGATGGCGCCCTCACCGGTCGGCCCCTACTGGAAGGAAGGCATGCAGCGCGGCTATCAGGACGTCGGCTCCTGGACCCTGCTGGAAACGACCCCCATGGATCGCCGCAAGGCGGCCTGGCTCTTCGCCCAGTTTGCCTCGTCCAAGACCGTGGACGTGAAGAAGAGCCATGTCGGCATCACCTTCGTGCGGGATTCCACCGTGCGTCACGAAAGCTTCAGCGAGCGGGCGGCGCAGCTCGGCGGCCTGATCGAGTTCTACCGCTCACCGGACCGGCACCAGTGGACCGACACCGGAACCAACGTGCCGGACTATCCGCGTCTGGCCCAGCTCTTCTGGCAGCACATCGGCGATGTGACCGCCGGCACCTTCACCGCCCAGGAGGCCATGGACCGCCTGGCCGGTGAGATGGATGAGTTGATGGCCCGCATGCAGGCGGCCGACGAGGCGAATGAGGCCTACTCGGGCTGTGGTCCGCGACTCAATGAGCCGCGCGAGGCCGACTACTGGGTCAACGAGGTCGATGGCGCACCCTGGGCGCCGCTGGAGAACGAGAAGCCCGAGGGCGTGACCGTTGCCTATGAGGAGATCATCCAGCGCTGGGCCGAGTAACCTGGCCCGTTTCAAGGATATCTAGGTGCAACTTTGGGGGCCTTCGCGATGGTCACAAGCCGTCGCGGAGGCCTCTTTCTTTACCGCCCCAGGGGAAGCCTTTCCTCCCCTCACCGCAAGGCGAAGACCAGCGAGAGGAGGATGACAAGCAGGGTCAGCGCCTGACAGAGGCGCGGGATCTGGCTGTGATGCATCGGGCGGTCCTCAGCTGTATTTGAAGCGTTCGGCGACAACGGCGCTGTTCGGCACCTGTCTGTCCGACAGCCACGCCTCGACGCTGTCCATCATCCCCAAGGGGCCGCAGAGGAAATAGAGCGCGTCGGGCGAGGGATCGGGCAGACAGCGGTCGAGCATGTCCGGCGTCAGCTCGCCCTGCGGGCCCGGCCAATCCGGCGGCGGTTCCGACAGGACCAAGTCCACCCGCAGGTCGAGCCGGCTGCACAGGGCCTCGATCTCTTCGCGATAGAGAATCTGCCCCTCATGGCGGTTGCCGTAGATCAGGTGAACGGGGTGCGGCCAGAAGTCCCGGGCCAGTTGCCGCAGCATGCCGATGATGGGCGCAAAGCCCACGCCGCCGGCAATCAGCACCAGGGGCCGCTGCGGCCGGCCGTGGAGGCAGAAGGTGCCGTGGGGCCCGTCGAGGTAGGCGCGGGTCCCGACGGGGATGCTGCCGATCTGCCGGGTGAAGTCGCCGTTTTCCTTGATGGTGAAGGCGATCTGCGGTCGTTCCGCCGGCGCCGAGGAGATGGAGAAGGGGTGTTCGGTCAGGCTGAAGGCCGAGTGCCCGAAGTTCAGCCAGGCGAACTGGCCGGCCTCGAAGGGCGGCGCCTTTCCGTCCTCGGGCTCGAGCCGGATCTCCCACATGCGCTCGGCCACTGGCCGGTTGCCGATGACACGCCAAGGGGTGCCGCGCTGGGCCAGCGGCTTGATCAGATAGACCTGGACCAGGGACAGGAGCGCAAGTCCGGTCAGGATCAGCCAGAAGCCGGCCAGCCAGGGATTGTCGCTGTAGGTGCCCACGCGCAGCGTGTGGTGGGTGCTCAGCACCGCGATGGCAGCCGCACCCAGGCCGTGGCTCAGCCGCCAGGTTTCGTAGGGCAGGGGCAGCCGGTCGCGAAAGATGCCCAGAGGGACGAGCAGGAGCAGGAGGACCCAGGCGATCACCCCGCTGCGCAGCCCCTGTGAACTGAACATGCGCACTAGGCTGGTCAGCGCCGCATCGGGGCCGTCGGCAAGGCGCGGCACGGCGTAGAGCAGCGGATGTACGAGGATGAAAACCAGCAGGCTGAAGGCGATGAGCTGATGAAAGCGCATCACCAGGTCGATGCCGACCCGGCCGGAGAGCGAGCGAAAGCGCCCGGACAGCAGGAACTGCGCCAGCAGCATGGCAAAGCCGACCAGCACCAGTCCGGAGGAAAGCTCGCGCCAGAAACTGCGTGCGGGCAGCCCCTGCAGCCAGGCCAGCAGCAGGGGCGTCAGGGCGAGCAACCCGTAAAGCCCGACCAGCAAGAGGGGTGGAATGCCGGGGCGGCGCGCTTGGGTGCTGTCGGGCTGACTCACAGGGCGATCTCCTGGCGTGTGGCGCAGGTTTCGTCTGCAATTGAGCAGGAATCTGCCAGAGAAGTTCTTCCGTCGGCAAGATCGTTTGCCAGCTGCTGCAGGAACCTGGCGCAGGTCACCTGATGCTCCGGCACTGCCTGGGCGAGACTGTGCAGCGTGGCGGCAGGGCAGGCTCGCGGGGCACCGGCGCTGGAATAGAAGCTCTCGACGCAGGCCGAAAGGCGGTGGGGATCGGCCGAGACATTGAGCGAGGCCGCGGTGGTCACCAGCCGCAGACCGCGGCGCTGTTGCCAACGCTGCGATAGCCCCGCCAGCTTGCGGCCCTCGAAGGCGAGGTCCCAGCGGCCGGGACAGAAGGCTGCGGCACATTCGCCGATTTCGAGTGCAAGTCCGTAGGTGGCGCAGGCGGCCCGCAGCAGTCCGGCAAGTTCGGCGTAGGCGGCCTCGATGGTAAAGCCCGGCGGCGCCACCCGGGCCAGGGCCAGTTGCAGCATCCCCGGTTCGACCGGGCAAGCGCTGCCGCCGCTGCGCCGGGTCAGAACCGGCCAGCCTGCTGCCTCCAGCGTGGTGCGGGCGCGGGGGAGGTCAGGCAGGCGCGTGTCGCTGTGGCCCAGGATCATGGCCTGCGGCGCCTGCCAAGCCAGGAGCAGCGCCGGGCGTTCCGGCCCGAGCGCTTCCGCCAGCTGCTCCTGACGCTGCAGGCCCGCCGCTGCCGCGGAGAATCGCTCCTCCAGCAGCAGGGGTGGAGGGCCCTCAACCACTTTCCAGCCGGGCGATCACCGAGCCGGGCCGGACCGTGCCGTCCTTGGGCACGACAATCCGCAGCGTCCCGGTGGCCGGCGCGGTGATGTCGAAGCTGGACTTCTCCACCATCAACTCGGCCACGGTGGCGCCTTGCGGCACCTCGGCGCCGTCGCTGTAGAACCAGTTGGCGACGATGCCTTCGGGTATCTTGTTGGCGTCCCAGAGGTCTTCGGGAACGGCGATATCCGTCATCTCAAGCAGCCTTTCCCAGCGTGGTGCGTGCCGCCGCGGCGATGGTCTCGGCGTTGGGCAGGACGAACTGCTCCATGGGGCGGCTGTAGGGGATTGGCACGTCGGGCACCGCCAGGCGTTGCGGCGGCGCCTTCAACAGGCCGGGATCCTTTTCGACCACGCTGGCGATCACCTCGGCGGTCAGGCCGTAGCTGCAGTAGTCCTCGTCGACCACCACCAGGCGCCCGGTCTTGGCGACGGACTGCAGAATGGCCTCACGGTCGAGCGGCACCAGAGTGCGCAGGTCGATCACTTCCGCATCTATGCCCTCCTTCTCCAGGGCGCGTGCCGCGTCTATGGCGCGGTGGACCATCATGCTGAGCGAAACGAGGGTCACGTCCTTGCCGGCGCGCACCACCCGGGCTTCGCCGAAGGGCAGGGTGTAGGCCTCCTCCGGCACCGCGGTGGCCGCCTCCTCGGGCGAGGCCATCCAGGCCAGGCCCTGCAGGCCCTTGTGGAACATGAAGACCACCGGGCTGTCGTCGCGGATCGCGGCGGCCATCAGGCCCTTGGCGTCATAGGCGTTGGAGGGGGCCACCACCTTCATGCCGGGCAGGTGAGCGAAGGTGGCGTGCAGGGTCTGCGAATGCTGGCCGGCATCGGAGTAGCCGCCGCCCGTGGCGGTCATGATCACCATGGGGACTTTGCAGTTCCCGCCGGAGAAGTAGGTGTTCTTGGCGGCCAGGTTGTAGATGGAATCCATGCACACACCGAAGAAGTCGACGAACATCAACTCGACGATCGGGCGCATGCCGGCCATGGCGGCGCCGACGCCGGCGCCGATGAAACCGGTCTCTGAAATCGGGGTGTCGCGCACCCGCTCCTCGCCGAATTCGTCCAACAGCCCGGTGGTCGCACCGAAGATCCCGCCGTAGGTGCCGATGTCTTCGCCCATGACGAAGACGCCGGGGTCCGTGCGCATTTCCAGAGCGATGGCTTCGGCCATCGCGCGCGAAACGGTCAACTGACGATTGCTCGACATGACACTCTCCTTGAAGGGGTGGCCGCTCAGGCGAAGACGTGGGTCAGGGCTTCTTCCGGCGCCGGATAGTCGGCGGCCCGAGCGAAGGCATAAGCCTCGTCCACCTCCTGCCTGGCGCGATCGCGGGCGGCGTCGGCCTCCTCAGCCGTGATCTCACCGCCCTCCAGCATGGCCTTGCGCAGGCGCTCGATCGGGTCCTTGGCCTTCAGGGCCTCGACTTCGCCCTTCGGGCGGTAGAGTTCCGGATCGCCCTGGAAGTGGCCGTAGTAGCGGTAGGTCTCGACCTCGATCAGGCTCGGCCCCTCTCCGCGGCGCGCCCGCGCCACGGCTTCCCCGGCCACCTCGAAGAGCGCGAGGGTGTCGTTGTCGGCCACGTGATGGCCCGGCATGCCGTAGCCGGCGGCGCGCTGGCTCGTGTCGGCAATGGCGGTGGCCTTGCTCTTGGGCACCGAGATGCCCCAGGCATTGTCCTCGATCACGAAAACCACCGGCAGTTTCCACAAGCCTGCCAGGTTGAGGGCTTCGTGGGTGGCCCCCTGGTTGGCGGCACCTTCGCCGATATAGCTGACCGCAATCGCGTCGCTGCCCTTCAGCTTGGCGGCCAGGGCGGCGCCCACCGCGGGGCCGGTGCCCTCGGCGATTATGCCGCTGCAGGCGAAGTTCACCGCCGGGTCGAAGAGGTGCATATGCCCGCCGCGGCCGCCGGACAGGCCGCTCTTCTTGCCGAAGATCTCGGCGGTCATCCTGTTCAGATCGACGCCCTTGGCAATCGCGACATGATGCGGACGATGGGGGGCGGTGACCGTGTCCTCGGGGCGGAGGTGCACGCACATCCCGGCGGCGCAGGGTTCCTGCCCGGCGGCCAGGTGCATTTCCCCGGGCACCGTCCCGGCGCCGATGTCGAACTTGGGCTGCTTTCCCTCCATGTAGACGGCCGCCATGGTGTCCTCGTAGTAGCGCGCCTTCTCCATGGCCTCGTACATCCAGAGTAACTGCGCCTTGCTAGGCATGGGCTTCCTCCTTGGGTTCTTGGTGGAGCCTCTGTGCTCGCCATTGGGGCCTGGGCTCTTGAACGCTTTCAGTATGAACGCGGTTTGACGGGATGGAGTTGATATCGGTCAAAAAGCGCAAGGCGCGGGGACCAGCGACTCATGCGCGTGCCGCACCGATGAAGGTTGCGACGATGAAGGCCAGACTGGCCGCCAACACACCCGGGATCGCTGCCAGGCCAAGCGCCACCGCGACGTCGACCAGGGAACGGAGGTCGCTGAGCGCCGCGTGGGTCCAGGTCGGAACCAGGGGCGTGATCAGGGCGGTGACGACGGCACCGACGACAAGGGCGGTCAGCAGGCCGCGGCGCAGCCCCCGCCCCCGGCGCGCGGCGCGGATGATTGCCAGCAGCATGCCGAGACCGAGCAGGAGCACCAGCACCACGGCTGGCCAGAACAGCGCGCCAAGACTCTCGCGGGCAATGGCGAAGAGGACGAGGGGGTGCATGTCGGACATGGTCTTCGCTCCCTGCTTCAGGCCCGGCCGCGCAGCATGGCGCGGTAGGCGCCGTGCAATCCCTTCTCCTCGATCAGCCAGGAGACCCAGAGCTCTTCCAGCGGTGCGATGAAGGGAAAGGAAGGGACGAGCTGCCCTTCGTAGTCGAACTCGATCAGCATGGCGCGGCCGTATCGAGTGACGAGGGGGCAGGAGGTGTAGCCGTTGTAGCTGGCCTGCGGCTCCCTGTCGTTCAACTCGTCGATGAAGTTCGCGGCCACGACGGGCACCTGCCACTTGACGCTCGCGGCTGTCTTGCCGCGCGGCACGCCGGCCACATCTCCCAAGGCGAAGACGTTGGCGAATCGGGGGTGGCGCAGGCTGTCGCGTTCCACCTCGACCCAGCCGTCGCGGGCCAGCGGGCCCTCCTGCCAGGGCAGCGGGCTGTCGCGCACGGCCGCTGGCGCGCGCATGGGTGGCACGACATGGATGAAGTCGTAGCCGAGCGTGACCTCGCCGTCGGGCGCGGCGTAGGTCGCCTCGCGCCGTCCCGGATCGATCGCCGTCAGCACGTGGGAGCGGTGGACAGCGATGCCGCGCTCGGCAAAGAGCTGTGACACCTTGTCGTGCACAGGAGGCACGGCGAAGACCACGTCGGAATGGGCGTTGTAGATCAGTTCCACCGTGCTGCGCCGATCCGCACGACGGGCCTTGTCCTCAGTGATGAAGGTCATCTTGAGGGGCGCCCCGGCGCATTTCATCTCGCCGTCAGGCCGACCGAAGAGTCCCACACCGCCGCTCTCGACGAAGCGATCCATGGCGGCGGCGGTGGCCGCGGCCGCAGCCGGACCGGCATAGACGCTGCCGATGCCTTCGCTGCCGATCAGCGCCTCTTCCATGCCCTCGATGGCCTCGTAGTCGAGCGCGAGGCCGGTGGTGACGAAAAGGAAATCGTAGTCGATCGCCTGGCCGGAGGCGGTGACGATCCGGTTGTCTTCCGGTTCGAAAGCGGCGACGGCGTCCTGGATCCAGTCCACCCCGGAAGGCACGTAGGTTGCGGTGCGCTCGATGACCGCTCCGGGCTGCCAGAGTCCGGCGGCAATCAGGGTGTAGCCGGGTTGGAAGTGGTGGTCGCGCCGCGCGTCCACCAGCGTGATGCTGACGTTGGGCGCCTGCCGGCGCAGCCGCGCGGCCAGCGAGAGGCCGGCGGCCCCGGCCCCGGCTATGGCGATGCGCACGGCCGCCTCGGCGGTGGGCGCCGCCGCTGCCGGCGGGCCCAGGCCGCCGGCCAGGGCGGCAGCACTGAGGGAGCCCAGAAGGAACTGACGTCGCTGCATGGCGCATCTCCGCTGTGATCGGGCCCGCAGCGCGCACCCGATGGTGCCGTGCAGGTGACCATTGCAGCCAAAGCGAGCCATCACCTTGATCTGCCGCAAAGACCCTCAGCCGAACCTGGCCGCTGTGCTGCAAGCGCCCGTCTCGAACGGTCTTCACCGACTGCATGCGGCGCTGCCCCTTCGTTCGCAGGGGGCGGATGTCCGGGTGTGCAGGCAGGATGGGGCTGGCTGATGTCGTCCACGGGGCGACGAAAGGATTGTCTCTGGGCGATCGCATAAACAGGAGATCAAGGTGAACGCAAAGCGCCTCCTCAAACTTGTGACGGCTATCTTCTTGTGCGCCGCGGTGCCGGCGCTGGCCGATCAGGACAGGGAAAAGAACGTGGCCGGCACGCTGCAGTGGGGAGAGGGCTCGATCCCCCTCACAGCCGTGCACTGTGGCGAGAGCGAGGATGCCTTCCTGATGCGCGCGGATGGCGAGGGTCTGCGCCTGACTTTGAGCTTTTCCAGACTGGCGGATGCAGAGGAGGGGAAGCTGCCCGCCCTGAGCGCGGCAGTCCTTCAGTTCTCCAAGGACCACCCCTTTGAGCGGGCGCTGTTTGCCATGTATGCCTCCCTGGGCGACATGAGCCAATACAGCGCCGGTCTGGAGGGGGCGAGCGGAACCCAGCACCTGCGCGCCGGCAACGGCCCGGCATTCGATCGCCTTCCCGAGGGCATGGACATCACCTATCAGTTCCGCTGCACGCAGTAGCCCTTCTGAGTGAGCCCTGGGTCGGCGCACCAGCGAGGCGGAAGAGCAGGGGGGTCGGCCGAGAAAGCGAACTGCATCGCTGTTGGGTTCTGTGGTCATCCCGACCTGCTTGCTTTACGCTCGCCGGCGCCATTCGGATCACTGCGGCCGAGCCGTCGGCCGTAGCGTCGGGACGACCAGACAGGAGAAGGCACTCAGGATGAAACGCGGCTACAAGGACCTGCTCGCCGAGGCGGAGCGCGAGATCACCACGCTGTCCGCCGCCGAGGCCATCGCCCGCCACGGCCAGGACTCGGTCTGCTTCGTCGACCTGCGCGACCCGCGCGAACTGTCCCGGGAAGGGCGGATCCCCGGCGCCTTCCATTGCCCGCGCGGCATGCTGGAGTTCTGGATCGACCCGGAAAGCCCCTACCACAAATCGGTCTTCGGTGAGGCCAAGGAGTTCGTGTTCTACTGTGCCAGCGGCTGGCGCTCGGCGCTGGCGACCAAGACGGCGGCGGACATGGGGCTGGCGCCGGTGGCGCATATCGGCGGCGGCTTCACCGCCTGGCGCGAGGCGGGCGGCGCGGTCGAGGCGCCCGAACCAAAGGCATGAGACTGGGTCGAGAGCAGGGGGAGAAGGGTGTGAGCGCGGTCGCCGAGGCGGCCTTCGTGGGCGTGGATTGGGGCACCAGCAGTTTTCGTCTCTGGCTGATGGCGGCTGACGGCAGTCCCCTGGCCACGCGGCGCAGCGAAGAGGGCATGCAGCACTGCGCAGCCGGCCCCGGCTTTCCGGCCGTGCTGGAGAAGCACCTGGCCGCCGTCGAGGCGCCGGCCGGCCTCCCGGTGCTGATCTGCGGCATGGCGGGGGCGCGGCAGGGCTGGGTGGAAGCTGCCTATCTGCCCACGCCCGCGGCGCTGGCCGATCTGGCCGGCCAGGCCATTGCAGTCCCGGTCGAGGGGCGTGACGTGCGCATTCTGCCCGGCATCGCCCACGCCGTTGAGCAGGCGCCCTCGGTGATGCGCGGCGAGGAGACCCAGCTGCTGGGCGCTATCGCGGGAGCGGACGCAGCGCGCTTTTCGGGCTTGGTCTGCCTGCCGGGCACCCACTGCAAATGGGTGCAGATCGAGGGCGGACAGGTCACCGCCTTTTCCACCTTCATGACCGGCGAGCTCTATGCCCTGCTCTCGCAGCAGTCGATCCTGCGCCATGCCCTCGACCCCGAGGCCCCGGCCGGGTCCGGGGCGGATCCCGGCTTTCGTGACGCCGTGACGGCGGTGCAGGCTGATCCCACGGCCGGCTGGGCGGGGCTCTTCGGCCTGCGGGCGGGCCGGCTTTTGGGCTTCGCGGAGCAGGCCGAGGGCGCAGCTCGGCTCTCCGGCCTGTTAGTGGGTGCCGAGATTGCTTCCGCACGCGCGCTCTATGGTGCGCCGGGTGACATCACCCTGCTCGGCTCCGGACGCCTGGGGGAGCTCTATACCACCGCCCTTGCCGAATGCGGCTATAAGGTGCGCAGCGTCGATGCCGAGGTGGCGGTGCGCCAGGGGCTGGCACAGGCGGCAGCGCAACTCTGGCTCCAGGGAGCGAGCGCATGACTGACTCTCCGCACTGGCCCACCTTCCGACGCGAACTGGTGGCCATCCTGCGCGGCCTGGGGCCGGAGGAGGCGGAAGCGGTCGCCGCGGCCCTGATCGAGGAGGGTTTCGAGGCGGTGGAGATTCCGCTCAATTCGCCGCAGCCCTTCCGTTCCATCGAGCGGGTCGCCAGGCGCTTCGGCGAGCAGGCGCTGATCGGCGCCGGCACCGTCCTGACGCCCGAAGACTGCCGGCGCCTGGCAGAGGCGGGCGGTCGGCTGATGGTCAGCCCCAATACCGACCCGGCTGTCATCGAGGCAGCCTGTGCGCAGGGGCTGGTGACGCTGCCTGGCGCCTTCACGCCCAGCGAGGCGCTGCTGGCCCTGCGCAGCGGCGCTGCGGCGCTCAAGTTCTTTCCGGCCAGCGTTCTGGGGCCGGCCGGCATCGCGGCCATCCGTGCCGTGCTGCCGCCGGAAACCCCGCTCTGTGCCGTGGGCGGCGTGTCGGAAGCGAACTTTGCCGAATACGCCAAGGCCGGCATCCACGCCTTCGGCCTTGGCTCCAGCCTCTACAAGCCCGGCGACAACGCCGCCAGTGTGCGCGAGCGCGCCCGCCGGGCGATCCAGGCCTATGATGAGGTCTTTGGCTAACGCCCCGTAATTCCCGGGAAGGTGATCAGCAGGGCCAGCGCGATGATCTGCAGGCCGATGAAGGGCAGCAGTGCCTTGAAGATGTGGCCCAGCTTGATCTCCGGCGGCGCGACGCTCTTCAGGTAGAAGGCGGCCGGCCCGAAGGGCGGTGAGAGGAAGGACACCTGCATGTTCATGCAGAAGAGCACGCCGAACCATACGGGGTCGTAACCCAGCTCGACGATGATCGGCACGAAGATGGGCAGGGTGAGCAGCGCGATGCCGACCCAGTCCAGAAACATGCCGAGCACGAAGAGGATCAGCATCATGAAGAGCAGCACGAACAGGGGCTCTTCCGAGATGCCGATGATCAGCGAGCTGACGAAGTCGATCCCGCCCATCAGGTTGAACACGCCGACGATGGCGCTGGCGCCGATGCCGATCCAGACAATCATGCCCACGGTCGCAAGGGTCTGCATGGCGGCGCCGCGCAGCAGGTCGAAGGAGAACTCGCCGCGCACGATGGTCGCCAGGATCACCCCGGCCGCGCCAATGGCCGAAGCCTCGGTCACTGAAGCAAGCCCGCCATAGATCGAACCCAGCACGAAGGCGACCACGAGCAGCGGCAGAATCAGACCGCGCAGCAACGCGATCTTCTGCTTCATCGGCATCACTTCCGGGTCCGGGTCGGGCACGGTGTGCGGCGAGACGTAGGCCCGGAACAGCACGTAGAGGACGTAGAAACTGGCCAGCATCAGGCCCGGCAGGAAGGATGCGGTGAAGAGGTCGCCGACCGACACGTTGGCGGCCAGGCCATAGATGATCAGCACGATCGAGGGCGGGATCATCGTGCCGAGCGCGCCACCGGCGCAGACAACGCCGATGGCAAGGCCGCGGTCGTAACCAAGCCGCAGCATCTGCGGCAGCGCCAGCAGGCCCAGCAGCACGATCTCGCCGCCGATAATGCCGCTCATCGCCGCCAGGATGACCGCCACGAAGATGGTCTGGATCGCGACGCCGCCGCGCAGGCGGTTGGAGATGAGTTTCATGGCGTCGAAGAGGTCGCGCGCGATACCGGAGCGGTCGAGCACCGCGGCCATCAGCACGAACATCGGCACCGAGACGAAGACGAAGGAGGTGACGAAGCTGAAAACGCGGCTGGTGATCAGTGGCACCGCCATGGGCCCGAACCAGCCGACCGCGAAGAACAGCGCCACCAGCAGCGTCACCAGCGCCAGCGGCATGCCCGTCAGCAACAGGGTCAGCAGCATGACGAACATCAAGAGGGTGCCGTAGCCGATACCCAGTGCCTTGAGGTTGAGCGTAAAATCCAGCAACTCGGGCATCTAGGCAGTCCTGTTGTCACCACGCCGATGGCGGCGGGCGTGATTGAAGGCCAGGACCAGGAACTGCAGCGCCAGCCCGATCAAGACCAGGAAGAGAAAGCCTTTGATCAGGGCTGGGGTGGGGGGGTTCCACGCCGTTCCGGTGCCCTCCATGCGAAAGGCGCCGGAGGGGCTCCAGAAGGCCTGCTTGACCATCAGCCAGGCTGCCCAGGCGAAGAACGTCGCGGCGCCGGCGCTGATCAGGTAGATGACGATGTCGAAGCGTCGGCGCCAGGCAGGTGACAGCGCGTCATAGATCAGAACGACGCGGATGTGGCTGTTGCGCGAGGCGCAGAAAAGGCCGCCGTAGACGAAGGAAACGGCACAGAGAAAGATGCTCGTTTCGTGCACCCACAGGGTGGGCTTGTTCAGCGCATAGCGCATGAAGATCTCGAAGACGAGAATGATGGCGGCCAGAACGATGGCTGCCGCGAAGACATAGCCGATCCGCTCGATGACCCGGCCGAGGAAGCCGGCTTCCGGCGCTGTCTTGCCCGCCCCCTCGCTGGTGGCGCTCAGCTTGGGGTCGAGTTCTTCCGGGGGCAACGGATCGAGTGCCATGTCTCACTCACCCTTTGTAAAGCAAGGCCCCGGCCAGCGCTGTGTCGCGCGGCCGGGGCCTGCCAGCATGGACCTTACTCGTCGCCGAGCAGTCCTTCCTCCCGGAGGAACTTGGTCAGAGTGTCATAGACCTTCTGAGCATTCTCCGATTCCGTGGCGATCTCTTCCCACTCGCCCATGGCGATGGCGCGGAAGCGGGCCCGCTCTTCGGCAGGCCAGTCGTGCACCGTGGCGCCCTGTGCCTCGGCTTCCTCGATGGCTGCTGCGTCCTTCGCGTCGACGGCTTCCATCTGGCGCTGGGCCAGGTCGGCGACCGACTCCTCGAAGATCTGCTGGATGTCCTCGGGCATGGACTCCCAGACGCCGCGGTTGATCGAGAGTTCGATCAACGGCATCGAGTGGAAGCCGGGATAGACCGGATGCCGGGCGATCTCATGCAGCCCCTGGTCCTGATTGACATGGAACACGCTGTAGTCGGCGGCATCCACCACGCCCTTGTCCAGAGCGGTGAAGACTTCCGAGGTGGGCAGGTTGACCGGCGAGGCACCGGCAGCCCCGAAGACCCGCTGAACCAGGCCGGCCGGTGCGCGCACCTTCAAGCCGTCAAGATCGTCCACGCCGTCGAGCGGCACGTCCGAGACGAAGGCTTCGAGACCCGGCGTCGAGGCGCCCACGAAGTAGGTGCCATAGGGCTCGACCAACTCGTTCATCAGCTCCTTGCCGCCGCCTTCATTGAAGAACTTCAGCATCTCGCGCGGGTCCGACCAGGCTCCGGTCGGGTTGCCGATCAGGCCGAAGGCGGGGTCCTTGCCGGCGAAGTAGGAGGTGTCGGTCACATGACCATCCAGGATTCCGGCGCCGACGGCGTCGAGCGTCTCCTGGAAGTCGACGATTGAGCCCACCGACATCATGTTGATCTTGACGCGGCCGTCGGTGCGCTCGCCGACCTCCTCGGCCCAGCCCTGCCAGAGCTGGTAGTTGGGGTCGCCCGCAGGGTCGCTCGACTGAATCTGCAGTTCGAAGTCCTGCGCCATGGCTGCGGTGGAAACGCAGGCCAGAAGGGCGCCGGCCAGAAGGCCTTTTCCGAGTGTGCTTTTCATCATCTTCCTCCCAAATTCTCTGTTATCGCTTTATGACTCGCGTGAGCAGCGCAAGCTTGCGGCGGATACTAGCCCTTGTGTCCCTGTTCTGCCACATCGGCCGGCAACCCAGCCATCGGGTGGCTGGATCTGTCGATCGAGACGGACTGGAACTGCCAAGGGCCGTGAAGTGCCTCCGGAAGCGGTTGGCCGCTACCTGTTTGCGCTATTCATCCGACGATTGCTTGCCAAGAGTTTGATGCCCTGTCAACGATCCTGCGTGTGATGGTTGTGAGGCGACGGGGCCCGACTTCGCACTCAACTGTCTGCACTCCTGGTCAGGGTGCGGGTCAGAGAGCCGGCGCCGCCCATTCATCGGACAAATACTTGCCAAGCCTTTCCAACGCGCCCTAAGCTGCGACGGATCAATGGCCTTGAGCCAGATGGAGGACCCGATGGGAGATACCCGCGCACACAAGAAGTTCCGCTCGCAGGAGTGGTTCGATAATCCCAACAATCCGGGGATGACCGCGCTCTATGTTGAGCGCTATCAGAACCAGGAGTACACCCGGGACGAACTGCAGGGCGAGCGCCCGGTCATCGGCATCGCCCAGACCGGCAGCGACCTGGCCCCCTGCAACAAGATCCACGTTTTCCTGAAGGAGCGGGTGAAGGCGGGCATCCGCGATGCCGGCGGCATCCCCATGGAGTTCCCCGTCCATCCGATCCAGGAAACCGGCAAGCGCCCCACCGCGGCGCTGGACCGTAATCTGGCCTATCTCGGACTGGTCGAGGTGCTCTACGGGTACCCCATTGACGGCGTCGTGCTCACCACCGGTTGCGACAAGACCACGCCGGCCATGCTCATGGGCGCGGTGACGGTGGACCTGCCGGCGATCGCGCTCAACGGCGGCCCGATGCTGGACGGCTGGTGGAAGGGCAAGCGCGCCGGCTCGGGCACCATCGTCTGGGAAAGCCGCCGCCTGCTGGCCGAAGGCAAGATCGACTACGACGAGTTCATGAACCGCGTCTGCGCCAGTGCCCCCTCCCTGGGGCACTGCAACTCCATGGGCACCGCCAGCACCATGAACGCCATGGCTGAGGCCCTGGGCATGACGCTGCCGGGCAGTTCGGCCATTCCCGCGCCCTTCCGCGAGCGCATGGCCATGGCCTACGAGACCGGCCGGCGCATTGTCGAGATGGTCTATGAGGACCTCAAGCCCTCGGACGTCCTCTCCCGCGAGTCCTTCGAGAACGCCATTGTGGTGAACTCGGCCATCGGCGGCTCCACCAACGCGCCGCCGCATCTCCAGGCCGTGGCGCGCCACGCAGGTATCGATCTGCACGTCACCGATTGGCAGAAGATCGGCTTCGAGGTGCCGCTGCTGGTGAACATGCAGCCGGCGGGCGAGTACCTGGGCGAATCCTTCTTCCGCGCCGGCGGCGTGCCGGCGGTGATGGGCGAACTGCGCAAGGCGGGCTATATTCGCGAAGACGCCATGACCGTGGCCGGCAAGCCGATGCGTGAGACCTTGGCCGCCTGGGAGAGCGAGGACACCGAGGTGATCAAGACCTGCGCCGAGCCGCTGCGCGAGAAGGCCGGCTTCCTGGTGCTCTCGGGCAACCTTTTCGAGTCCGCGTTGATGAAGACCTGCGTGATCTCTGACGACTTCCGCCAGCGCTATCTCTCGGAGCCGGGCAAGGAGAACATCTTCGAGGCCCGGGCCGTGGTCTTCGAGGGGCCGGAGGACTATCACGACCGCCTCAACGATCCCGCGCTCGAGATCGATGACCGCACGATCCTCTTCATCCGCAACGTCGGCTGCGTCGGCTATCCCGGCTCGGCCGAGGTGGTGAACATGCAGCCGCCGGATGCGCTGCTGCGCGAGGGCGTCACCCACCTGCCCACCGTGGGCGATGGCCGGCAGTCGGGCACCTCCGAAAGCCCCTCCATCCTCAATGCCTCGCCGGAATCGGTGGTGGGCGGCGGGCTCGCCCTGCTGAATACGGGCGATCGGGTGCGCCTCGACCTCAACAACTCCACCATGGATGCCCTGGTGGACGATTCCGAGTGGGAGGCCCGGCGGGCCGCCTGGACGCCGCCGGAGATCGTGAACTACACGCCCTGGCAGGAGATCTATCGCGCCAATGTGGGCCAGCTTGCCGAGGGCGGTTGCCTGGAGCTGGCGACCGCCTACCAGCGGGTGGCCCGCAACCTGCCGCGCGACAACCACTGACTCGTGGCTCACGGGCGCAGGGGAGTTGATCTCTCCCCTGCGCCTGGGCTTCGAGAGAAGCGAGAGGGACGCCAGCCATGCCCTGCCTGCTCGCGTTCGGTGACAGCAACACCCATGGCCTGAAGCCCATTGTCCGGCGCGGCGACTATGCCCGCCATGGCCCGCAGGCGCGTTGGCCCACGGTCTGCGCCGCAGCCCTCGGCTCGGAGTGGTCGCTGGTGGAAGAGGGTCTGCCCGGCCGCACCACCCAGTTTGACGATCCGGTGATGGGCGCGCACATGAATGGGCGCAGCGGCCTGCACATGGCCCTGCTCAGTCACGGTCCCATCGATCTCCTGGCCTTGATGCTGGGCACCAACGACTGCAAGACCCGCTTCGCCCCGACGCCCGAGCGGGTGACGGCCGGGATTGCCGGCCTGCTGGACATCACGCTCTCGCCGGATATCCAGGCGCGCCACGGCGGCTTTGACATCCTGCTGATCTGCCCGCCCTCGGTGGAGGAAACCGGCGTGCTGGCCGGCGAGTTCTGGGGGGCGACTGCGGTCAGCCGGGAACTGGCAGCCCACTACAGCGCCCTGGCGGATGCCCGCGGGCTCAGGTTCCTCGATGCCGGCTGGGTTGCCACCGTGAGCCCGATAGACGGCGTCCACCTCGAACCCTCCGCCCACCAGGCGCTGGGCACGGCCGTGGCCGAGTCCATCCGGCGTTAGATCGAATCTTATGAGGCGAACTCATGCTGACACGAGAAAGCTTCCTTTGAAAAGGTGGCCAAACGGACCTCAGTCTCGAATAAAACTTGATGCGAATGGGGAGCCGAGATGGAGCGCGAGCGCTTTCAAGACTATCGTGGGAACGGCGAGAAGGCCCAGCCGACCTTCTCGGCCGCGGAAATGCAGCGCCGGCAGGATGCCATCCGGCAGCACATGGCGGAGGCGGGCATCGATGCCGCGCTCTTCACCTCCTATCACAACATCAATTACTACTCGGACTTTCTCTACTGCTACTTCGGCCGGCGCTATGGCCTGGTGATCGACCATGAGACGGCCACGACGATCAGCGCCGGGATCGACGGCGGGCAGCCCTGGCGGCGCAGCTTCGGCGACAATGTCACCTACACCGACTGGAACCGGGCCAACTACTTCCATGCCGTGCGCAAGCTGGCGGGCGGCGCCAGGCGCATCGGCATCGAGTTCGATCACGTCAATCTGGAGCTGATGCAGCTGCTTGAGCACGCGTTCCCCGGCGTCGAATTCGTCGACATCGCCGCACCGGCCATGCGCCTGCGCATGATCAAGTCTCAGGAGGAGATCGCCCACATCACCGAGATGGCGCGCATCGCCGACCTTGGCGGCGCGGCCTGTGTCGAGGCGACGGCGGTGGGCGTGCCGGAGCATGAGGTGGCGCTGCACTCAACGGCAACGATGGTGCGGGAGATCGCACGGTCCTGGCCCCATGCCGAGCTGATGGACACCTGGACCTGGTTCCAGTCCGGTATCAACACCGATGGCGCGCACAATCCGGTCACCAGCCGCCGCATCGAGCGCGGCGACATCCTCTCGCTCAACTGCTTTCCCATGGTGGCCGGCTACTACGTGGCCCTGGGGCGCACGCTCTTCGCCGAAACGGCGAGCGATGCCCATCTGCGGCTCTGGGAGTTCAACTGCCGGGCCCATGACCGGGGCAAGGAGCTCTTGGTGCCGGGCCGGAAATGCTCGGAAATCGCCATGGAGCTGAACGAGCTCTACGCTTCGGAGGACCTGCTGCAGTATCGCTCCTTCGGCTACGGCCATTCCTTCGGCGTGCTGTGTCACTGCTACGGCCGGGAGGCGGGCCTCGAGTTGCGCGAGGATTGCGAGACGGTGCTGGCGCCGGGCATGGTCGTTTCCATGGAGCCGATGATCACCCTTCCGGAGTCCGAGCCGGGCGCCGGCGGCTATCGTGAGCACGACATTCTCGTGATCACCGAAGACGGCAACCGCAGCATCACCGGCTTCCCCTACGGCCCGGAGCACCTGATCGTGCAGGGCAAGAGCGCGGCGTAGGTCTGCCGCTGCGGGCCGACCGGTCAGTCCGTCTCGAAAAGCTCGTAGCCCAGGGGGTCGTCGGGGCAGAGGCCCAGTTCGCATTCGGCGAAGGTCGAGCCGGCATTGCCCAACGCCATGAGCAACAGCAGGCCGACAGCGAGCTTGCCCAGTAGGGGTGTGGATCGCCAGGTGGGGCCAGATTCCGACCTGGCGCCCCTCGCCTCGAAGAGCAGCAGGACGGCGCAGCCGACGATGATCGCCGCGAAGGCGATGAAGGCCCAGGTATAGAAGTGCAGGCCGAAGAGCGGCTCGCCATAGCTGCCGCTGCCCGGCACGATGTGCAGCAGCATCTGCCGTGCCGAAAGGCTTGCGCCTGCCACGGCTCCGAGCAGCGTGAGGCCGTAGTGGGTCGGCCGGCTGCCGAAAACCGCGTTCAGCGCAAAGCCGCAGCCCGCGAGGAGGAAGGCGACCCGCTGCAGCAGGCACAGTGGGCAGGGAATGTCGCCGAAGACGATTTGATCCAGGAAAGCGAAGCCGAGCAGGCCGGCAATGGCGAGGCCGGCGAGGGCATTGAGCTGGCGCAGCAGGTAGGGGGACATGGCGGCGGCCTAGAACTGCAGCGGCAGGGGATCGCTGGCGTGCAGGTAGAAGAGCAGCAGCAGCCAGGCCAACGCCGCCCCCCAGAACCCGAGCATGAGCCCGCGCCGGCCGCACAGCAGCGCGATCAGGCCGCCGGAGATCAGCGCGAACGGCAGTGCCATCATGGAGTGCCCCCTCCCCCCAAAAGGATTACCAGGACTGCGCTATACCGCTTCTGGCGAGAGGTCAATGGGTTCCGCGGTAGGCAGAAGCAGGAGTCCGGGGACGGCGGGGCTACTCGCGCAGGTACTCGATGTCGCGGCCTTCGTAGTTCAGGATCATGCGCAGCAGCCGCTCGCTGCCCGGTTCGTACCAGAGGCGGGAATCCATGTCGTCGCCCTCGAGGCTCCAGTGCTCGGCCTCTATCGGCCCTGTGGCCGGCGTCTCGATGGACTGGGTGCCGTGCGTGTGAACGGCAGGCTCGCGCGGTTTGCCGTTGCGCGGCGAGATCAGCACCGGGGCCTGCAGCGAGGCCTTGCGCCAGCCGCTGCCCGGCATGGCGTCGCGGGGGATTTCGTAGTCCCGGCCCTGATTGTCCACCAGATAGATGACATCGCCCTCGGCGCGCGCCGTGATGCTGCGTCGGCGCGGCTCGTAGTAGCCGCTTTCGTTGGCGATCTCGAGGCTGTGTAGCAGGCCGTCGCGATAGACTTCGGTGCTGGACTGACGAATACGGGTCACCGGCACCGGCCCAATCCGCACCGTGGCCTCTCCCTCCTGCTGGGCGACAACCTCCGAGCCCTGCCGGCGCACGCGCAGGAAGTGCTGGCCGATGGTGGCGTTACCCAGGCGGATGGCGAAATAGGTTTCGTCCACGACCTCGACCTCGGGCACCGTGCCCCAGGCTGCAGGCGGCATCAGCGCCGACAGTCCGGTAGCGGCGAGGCCGAGGAGGAAGGGTCTGCGTGCGATCATGCTGCATGAGATCGGCTCGCACGCGCCAAGGTCAAGAGCAAGCAGGGCAGCTTTGTGCCACCTCGTCCATTCCGGCGCCTTGACCTCGCCCCATTCCCGATTGAGATTGCCGGCCATGTCGAAGGACGAGACCAGCTCCCCGGCGAAGGGCAAGCCGTCGGCGCAGGGCGCGAAGCAGCAGGAGCGCGAGGCGCGGCTGGCCGCCGCCTTGCGCGAGAACCTGCGCAAGCGCAAGGCGCAGGCCCGTGCGCGGGTCGAGCGGGCCCCGGCCTCGGACGAGGGGAAATCCTGACCGCAGCCCGCGCGGCACCACCGATCAACAACCTGCCCGGAACTCATGGACCGAATTCTCATTCGCGGTGGCCGTCCGCTCAACGGCGCGATCCAGATCAGTGGATCGAAGAATGCCGCCTTGCCGCTGATGGCGGCCGCCCTGCTCACGCCTGAGCCGCTGCGCCTGAGCAACCTGCCGCGCCTGGCCGATATCGCCTCCATGCGCCAACTGCTCACCGGCCTGGGGGCGGAGGTTGCGGAAGTGCGGCCCGCGGCGGGGGAGCAGGGGCTGGTGCTCGAGATTCAGGCCGGCGATGTTGCCTCCCTGCGCGCGCCCTATGATCTTGTGCGCAAGATGCGCGCCTCCGTGCTCGTGCTGGGGCCGCTGCTGGCCCGCTTCGGGCAGGCCGAGGTTTCGCTGCCGGGCGGTTGCGCCATCGGCACCCGGCCGGTCGACCTGCACCTTTCGGCCATGGAGGCCATGGGTGCAGAGATCGCCATCGAGGGCGGCTACATCCATGCCAGCGCTCCCAAGGGGCTGACCGGCGCCGAGGTGGTCTTTTCCACCGTCTCCGTCGGCGCAACGGAGAACGCCATGATGGCGGCCGCCCTGGCCCAGGGGGAAAGCCGCCTGGTCAATGCCGCGCGCGAGCCCGAGATCAGCGATCTTGCCGTCTGCCTGCGCGCCATGGGAGCCGAGGTCGAAGGGGAGGGCAGCGAGATCATCACCATCCGCGGGTGCAACAACCTGCAGGGGGCGAGCCACCCGGTGATCGCCGACCGCATCGAGGCGGGAACCTTCCTGATGGCCGCAGCGATTACCGATGGCGAACTGCGCTTGGACGGCGCCCAGGCAGCGCATCTGGAGCGGCCTATCGCGGTGCTGCGGCAGGCGGGCGTCACCGTGGAGGAAAGCGACGGGATCCTGCTGGCTCGGCGGCGCAATGGCCGGCTGCGCGGCAGCGACGTGATGACCGAGGCCTTTCCGGGGTTTGCCACCGATCTTCAGGCCCAGTTCATGGCGTTGATGACCACTGCCGAGGGCGCGTCGATGATCACGGAAACGATTTTCGAAAATCGTTTCATGCATGTGCCGGAGCTGATCCGCATGGGCGCGGACATCACGATTCACGGGGCTTCCGCACTCGTACGCGGGCAGCGACGCCTCACCGGGGCCGAGGTGATGGCCACGGATCTGCGCGCCTCGGTATGCCTCGTGCTGGCCGGATTGGCCGCAGAGGGTGAAACTGTGATCAACAGGATATATCATCTCGACCGAGGTTATGAGCGAATCGAGGCCAAGCTGGCCGCTTGCGGGGCGGAGATTGAACGATTAACGAGCTGACTGACACTCGGACGGGAGAGGCGCCGCCGGCGCCCTTGAAGCTGCGCGCGCATGACGTGGCGGACATGGATGTGATCGCAGCCTGCGTCCAGGATGCGCTGGTGCCCTTGCGCGATGTCCGCTGGATGAAGCGCGAGAAGCGCTTCGTCATGGTGCTGAACCGCTTCCTGTGGGAGCGGGCGGGCAAGGACGCGCTGGAATCTGAAAGCAGGTCTGAGGGTGATGGCCCGGCGCAAGCCAAGCCGGGTTCGGGCGAGCCTGGTGCCGATGCGTCGGGAGGCGATGAACTGGGGGGCGATGCCAGCTTCGAGGATGCGGACGCCCGGCCGGTCAATTGGCGCAGCAATGCCGCCCTGGTCTTCGACAAGGTGCGCCGGGTGCAGGCGCTGGGCGTCGACCTGACGGCCCGCGACCAGTTCCTCAATCTCCTGACCATCGCCAGCGAGCCCAAGTGCATCACGCTGCACTTCTCGGACCATGCGCGCATCCGCCTGGAGATGGCGGACATCCGCTGCCACCTCACCGACCTGGGCGAACCCTGGCCCACCTGGTCGGTCCCCGAGCACCGCGAAGCAGCGGAGTCGGACTGAGTTCCGGCTGCGGCCTATGCGATGCGCGTGGACTCCAGATGGTCCTCGTCCAATTCCAGGCCGAGCCCGGGCTCTTCGCTGAGCTGCAGCCACCCGTCCTCGCCGGCGATCAGCGGCTCGACCAGCGGGAAGTCGCGCCGTTCCGGCGTCCAGGTAGGCGGGTCGAAGGGGAATTCCAGATAGCGTGAGCCGGCGCAGCCGGCGGCCAGATGGGCGTTGGCCAGCAGGCCGATGCCGTTGCCCCAGGTGTGCGGCGTGAACTCGAGTCCGCACGCCAGTGCCTGATCGGCGATGCGGCGCAGGCCGGTGATGCCGCCGGTCACCACGGCGTCCGGCTGCAGCACGTCCAGGCAGCGGCGGTCGATCAACTCGCGCAGCTCGTGCAGCTCCCGGGTCATCTCCCCCCCGGCGATGCGGATCGTGGTGCTCTCGCGCAAGCGCCGCATGCCCTCGTAGTCGCCGCGGTGCAGCGGCTCTTCCATCCAGTAGACGTCCAGGCCTTCCAGCTCGCGCGCCACCGCCTGGGCCTGTTTCAGGCTCCAGGGCTGGGCCGTGTCCCAGGGCATGCGCCAACCCTGATTGCAGTCGACCATCAAGGCCAGGGAGTCGCCCACGGCGTCGCGCACCGCGGCCAGCACGTCGATGTCATCGCGCCAGCGCTTGCGCTGGAAGCGGATCTTCAGGGCGGTGAAGCCCTCCTCGGCGACAAGCTGCGCCAGGTCGGCCAGTTCCTCGGGGTCGCGCAGGCTGCCCGACGAGGCATAGGCATGCACGCCATCCGACCGGCCGCCCAGGAGCCGCCAGAGTGGCTGCCCGGTGATCTGCCCGAAGAGGTCCCAGAGCGCGATGTCGAGCGGCCAGCAGCGTCCGTAGTGAAAGGAAAGGTTCTCGATCACCCGGAAGTGACGCTCCAGGTCGCGCGGGTCACGCCCGATGAAGAGCTCCTCGTGGCCGGCAAAGCCCGCCATGGCATCGCCCGAGCCCACGCCCACCAAGCCTTCGTCGGTCTCGATGCGGACCAGGTGGACGTCGAAATGGCGTCGCACCCGCGTGTCCCAGGAGGGATGGAAGGGCGGATCCAGCTCCAGCCGATGCCGGCTCTGTTCGATGCGGGTGATCTTCATGGCCTTGCCCCCTTGCAGCCCGGTTTGCCGCGCCTTTGTGAAGCCTGCGATGTGGCGGGGCGGGGGTCAACGCACTTTCAACCGCATCGCGCATCGGCCGGCACTGGACAGGCGCCTTTCGGCGTCGCACCGTCCCGCCCTGGTGCGGATCAAGCCCGTGACTCCGCAACGGCACACCGAGGAACCCGCCCATGTCCGAACCACCGAGCGTTATGCCCATCGAGGTTGCCTTTCCGCGCCTGCACTTCGGCCTCGGCTGCCTGGAGCGGCTGCCCGCCATTTTGGCGCAGGCTTGCGGTCCCGTGGCGCGGGTTCTGCTGTTGGTGGACCCGGGAGTTGCGTCCAGTGGGGAGCGAGCGGCCGAAGCGCTGCGCCAGGCCGGCCATGAGGTTGCGGTGATGGCGAATGTGCGCAGCGACCCCCTGGCCGAAGACATCGATGCCGCTGCGGGTGAAGCGCGGGCTTTCGGCGCGCAAGCGGTGGTCGGCCTGGGCGGCGGCTCGGCGCTGGACATGGCCAAGCTGGTGGCCGCAACGGCGCCTGCGCCTGATGGGGTCGCTGGCTATTGCCTCGGTGCGCGCGCCTTTCCCGAGGGCGCCCTGCCGACGGTGCTGATCCCCACCACCGCCGGCACCGGCTCGGAAGCCACGCGCACGGCGATCCTCACTCTGGCATCCGGCGCCAAGGTTTGGGCCTGGGGAGAGGGCCTGCGCGCCCGCGCTGCGCTGCTGGATCCGGAACTCACCCTCAGCCTCCCGCCGGCGCTTACGGCCGCGACCGGTGTCGATGCCCTGGTGCACGCAATCGAGGCAGTGACCTCGCGGCGCAGCCATCCTCTGGTGGGCGCACCGGCCCTGCAGGCCATCCGCCTGGTGCGCCGCGCCTTGCCACGCGCCCTGGCAGTGCCCGACGACCTGGAGGCTCGCGGGGAGATGCTGCTGGCCTCCTGGCTGGCGGGGCAGGCAATCGATCTGGCCGGGACTGGCGTTGCCCATGCCCTGGGCCACGCGCTGGGGGTCTTGGGACATGTGCACCACGGCCGCGCAGTGGCGATGAGCCTGCGGGTCGCGCTCACCGGCAATGCGGCTGCGGCACCCGCGGCTCATGCGGAGGTGGCCCGGGCCTTCGGGTTCGACGGCAGCGATGAGGCCGGCCTGGCCGCTGCCCTGCCGCAGGCCTTCGAAGCCTTTTTGCAGAGCCTGGGAGTCGATCTGGATCTTTCTGGCAGCGGGCTGGTGCCCCGGGCGCTGGTCGCCCAGACCCTGGCGCCGGAGAACCGCCCCATGCTGGACGCCAACTGCCGCGCGCTGGATCAGGCGGACCTGCTTCGTCTGGCCGAAGCCCTCCTGGCGCCGCCGGTCGCGGCCGCTGCGCCCTTAAACGGTGCCCGCCCGATCTGACTCACTGTGTGAGAGTTCCAGGGACGACAGTGTCAGTTCGCTGCACGAGCTGGGATCAGTAAAATTCAGGCGGCTGCGTGATGGTCCTCGTTTCGGGACCTCAGAATAGCCAGGTTCTCGGGATTTCTGTCTAGAAGCAGTAAGGCGCTTGCGACTGCTTTACTCACTAGAATTTCCCCACTTTCATATTTCTGGAAAGCGTTGGGGCCACCACCGATTATCGTCCCGGCTTCTCTCTGTGTGAGTTTCAAGCGCTTGCGAATGCGCTTGACCGTTTCAGGCAAAAGCAGGCCCTCGACCTGAGCCTTCAAGCGATTGAGTGCCCGGTCGGAAACGATCATGTCCTTGCCAGTGTGAACACCTTCGCCGCAGTGCTCACAATACCAACCGGGCATATCAACTTCGAGCGAGTGGTCCTGGTACTCGATTGTCATTGGACGGATGTCGCGCACCATAGGGTGTCCGGATTTTGGACAGATTTGTTCAGCCATCGCCTTTCTCCTTGAATGAGAGCAGCAAGAACTCGGTCATCACGTCCGCCGTGAACTTGACGTACAAAACCCCGGCCTCCGACGGCACATGATAAACATCCTGCCAGACGCGATGATCGGCGTATGAGGTCATGGACTTCACAAACTGCCGCCGTTCCATGGACTGAATCGTCGCGACAATCTCACGACGACCGAAACCAAGCGAAGCTGCGGTTCGGATGGCCGTGCTCGTTGCCACCAGGCGATCGGCGGACCAAAAGGCCTCCTGGATCGCAGCCAGGTCGTAGGTTGGCTTTCGCTTCTCAGCCATACCGCAATTTAGCACCACTATGGTGTATTTTCAAGAATGAGGGTTGAGAGCTTTAGGGTACATCGATGTTTGGGGGTGAAGGCCACAGGGTCCGCAGCTTTATCGGTTTCTGCCGCTTCTCGGTTCTGCCCACCCATGATCTCCATCAAGATTCATACGGAGAGGTCGGCCGAGCAGGCGATGGCGCGAAGCAAATTGGGTGAATGGGACAAAGTGGACAGACGGCACTAATAGGACTATCGCTGTTCCTGCTTGACCTGCGGTTCGATGGTGCGAGCGCTCTTGGGCGTCACAACCGACGCCGTGCGTGCAAAGGCGCAGGCTGCGGGCAGGCGCTTCAGTCAAGAACTCTACGACCAAACCGACGTAGACGGAGTGGTCTACATGTCGCGCATCACCAACAAGCAGTGCGTCGCCATCTATGACCGCGCCGTGCCAAGCAGCATCAACGCGGACAGCCCGGCAACGAATCTCCCTGAACTCGCGTGCCTTCTGTCCGTCATCAAGGAGTTGCACATCACGGTCATAGGAAAGGCGTGACGGGCCGTTTCCCAAGGCCGGGTGACAGGCGCTCTTCCCCTCTCAGTAGAGCCGTGTGCGGTAGGCTTCTTCCAGGCGTTCTTCCTGCTCGCGCGCGTTCAGCCCCTGGATCTGGTCCGCCAGAATCCGACCCAGTGACGGCAGTGACCTCCGGTCCACCTGGCTTTCCTGTGCCCAGAGCTTGGAGCGGATCAGCGCCTTGCCGCAGTGCATGTAGGCCGTCTCCACCTCCACCAGGATGGCGCTGACCGCCGGCTTGCCCTGGACTGCCAGGTCCGCCAGCACCTCCGGCTCGGTGACGATGCGCCCGCGGCCGTTGATCCGCAGGGTCTCGTTCATCCCCGGAATCATGAACAGCAACCCGATGCCCGGGTTCTCCAGCAGGTTGGAGAGACTGTCCACGCGGCGGTTGCCCGGCCGGTCGGGAATCAGAAGGTGCCGGTCGTCCAGCACCTTGACGAAGCCCGGCGGGTCGCCGCGGGGGCTGACGTCCTGCTCCCCGCGGGCGTTTGCCGTGCCGATGATCACGAAGGGTGCAGCGGCGATCAGCGTGCGACAGTGCTCATCCAGCCGGTCGATCTGCTTGCGCTGGGCCGTTTCGCTGGGCTCGCCGTAGTGCTCGCGCAGCGACTGAACGCTGTCGACCTCGCTCATCCGAACGCCTGAATGCCGGTCTGGGCCCGGCCCAGGATCAGGGCATGGACGTCATGGGTGCCCTCGTAGGTGTTGACGGCCTCCAGGTTCATGACGTGACGGATGACATGGAACTCGTCGGCGATGCCGTTGCCGCCGTGCATGTCACGGGCGACGCGGGCGATATCGAGCGCCTTGCCGCAGGAGTTGCGCTTCGCCAGGGAGATGGCCTCGGGCATCATCTTGCCCTCGTCGATCAGCCGTCCGATGCGCAGGCAGGTCTGCAGGCCGATGGTGATCTCGGTCTGCATGTCGGCCAGCTTCTTCTGCATGAGCTGCGTGGCGGCCAGCGGGCGGCCGAACATCTTGCGGTCCAGGGTGTACTGCCGCGCGGCGTGCCAGCAGAACTCGGCCGCGCCCAGTGCGCCCCAGGCGATGCCGTAGCGCGCCCGGTTGAGGCAGCCGAAGGGCCCGCGCAGGCCCGAGACGTTGGGCAGCAGGGCGTCTTCCGGCACCTCGACATTGTCCATGACGATTTCGCCGGTGGTCGACGCGCGCAGCGAGAACTTGCCCTCGATCTTTGGCGCGGAAAGGCCCTTCATGCCCTTCTCCAGCACGAAGCCGCGGATCTTGCCGTCCTCGGTCTTGGCCCAGACCACGAAGACGTCGGCGATCGGCGAGTTGGTGATCCACATCTTGGTGCCGTTCAGCACATAGCCGCCGTCCACCTTCTTCGCGGTGGTGCGCATGGAGCCGGGGTCGGAACCGGCGTCGGGCTCGGTCAGCCCGAAACAGCCCACCCACTCGCCGCTGGCCAGCTTCGGCAGGTACTTGTCGCGCTGCGCGTCGGTGCCATAGGTGTGGATCGGGTGCATGACGAGGGAAGACTGCACGCTCATGGCCGAGCGATAACCGCTGTCCACCCGCTCCACCTCGCGCGCGATCAGGCCGTAGCAGACGTAGTTGACGCCGGCGCAGCCGTACTTCTCCGGCAGCGTCGCGCCCAGGAAGCCCAGTTCGCCCATCTCGTTCATGATCTCGCGATCGAAGCGCTCATGGCGATTGGCTTCCAGGACCCGCGGCATCAGCTTGTCGCGGCAGTAGTCGCGGGCTGCGTCGCGCACCATGCGCTCGTCTTCCGTAAGCTGCTCGTCGAGCAGGAGGGGATCTTCCCAGACGAAAGGCGTGGCGGTGTCGCTCTTGATCTTGTCCTGGGCCGGCTGGGCGGCTGGGCTCATAACGCGGGTCTCCGTCGATGATTGGCCTTGAATGGGTCTTCTTGCCTGGCGCTCGCAGCACAGCCCGGATCGGCAAGACAGGGCTCGCGATCACTCGGCTTGCCGGCGCCGGACCTTGTCCGCAGTAACGGCACTGCACAATGGCATAGCGCCCGCGAACCGGCAAGCAAGCGCCGGGCGCCGGGACCATCGTTGGAACGGCTGAGAGGCCTGGTCCAATCGCCGAGGGTCAGAACCCTGGCACGCCCTTGGTGGTCGAGTACTCCCAGTGCAGCTCCTCGTCAGGATGGACCAGGGGATGAATGGCGTGGGCGGCGCTCGCGGCCTCGGCAAAGCCGGTGAGGATCAGCTTCAGCTTGCGCGGATAGTCCGCGATGTCGCCGATGGCGAAGACGCCGGGCAGGGAGGTCTCGCAGGTGGCTGGATCCACCGCGACCTGCCCCTTGTGCAGCGCAAGCCCCCACTCGGCGATGGGCCCCAGGTTCATCGACAGCCCGAAGAAGGGCAGCAGGGTGTCCGCATCCAGCCGCCGCTCCTGTCCGTCCAGGTCCCGCGCCACCACGGCCGAGAGCTGTCCCGCCTCGGTATCGCCTTCCAGACGGTGGAGCTGGCAGGGCACCACCAGCTCGACCTTGCCCGCCTCGGCCAGGGCATGCAGCCGGGCGACCGACTCCGGCGCACCGCGGAATTTGGCGCGGCGGTGGATCACGTAGACCTTCTCGGCGATGTCGGCGAGCAGGATGGACCAGTCGAGCGCCGAATCGCCTCCGCCGGCAATGACCACCCGCTTGCCGCGCAGGTTCTCGGGCTGGGTCACGGCATAGAAGACCGACCGGTCCTCATAGTGCTCCAGATCGGCCAGCGGCGGTCGGTTGGGCCCGAAGGCCCCGGCGCCGGCGGCGATGATCACCGCCTTGGCCTGGATGACCTGGCCCTTGGAGGTGGTGAGCCGCCAGCCTTCGTCCCGCCGTTCCAGGCCGACCACGCTCTGCCCAAGATGATAGCCCGGCTCGAAGGGCGCGGCCTGTTCGCGCAGGCGCTCGATGAGTTCGCCGGCGCCGATCCGCGGATAGCCGGGAATGTCGTAGATCGGCTTCTCGGGATAGAGCGCGGCACACTGTCCGCCGATGACATCGAGGGAATCGATCACCTGGCAGCGCATGCGCAGCATGCCGCATTCGAAGACGGCGAAAAGACCGACCGGTCCGGCACCGACGATAGCAACATCGCTGTTCAAGGGCTGCGCGGGCATGAGCACTCCGAAGCGGGGTCGCACTGGGAAAGGGTTTGGCGCGGGGGGTGCCCGCGCAGGATCGGAAGATGGCCGGGCGGAGCCGGGGATGCAACTCCGCCGGCGCGCATGCTCGTGGTGCGGGCCGACGCGCAAGTCGTTCTTGGGCGTTGCGATGACGCTGAAGCCCCGTGTAGAACCGCTCCATGCCGCAGTCGTCAGCACCGGACGCGCTCACCTTCGATCTGCCCGACGAGGCAGCCACGGCCGCGCTCGCGCAGCGGCTGGCGCCGCTTTTGCGGACCGGTGACGTGATCGCGCTGTTCGGTGACCTGGGTGCCGGTAAGACGGCCTTCGTGCGCGCCCTGGTGAATGCTTTGCCCGGGCCGGTGGAGGAGGTGCCAAGCCCCACCTTCACCCTGGTGCAGACCTATCACCGCGGGGAACTGGAGCTATGGCATTTCGATCTCTATCGACTGGAAGCGGCCGATGAAGCCTGGGAACTGGGACTGGAGGAAGCCTTGGCCGAGGGCGTGAGCCTGATCGAATGGCCGGAGCGGCTGGGCGCAGCCCTGCCCGCTGAGCGCCTGGAGGTGCACCTCCAGCACGCGGAGGAGGGCCGACGGGCCAGTCTCTGCGGCAGTGGGGCATGGCAGGCGCGGTTGCGCGATTGGCAGGAGGGGCCGGCGTGACACCCTCGCGCAGAGCCGCGGCCGGGGACTTCCTCGGTGCGGCTGGTTGGACCGGCGCCGACATCCGGCTGCTCGCCGCCGATGCCTCTTTTCGCAGCTATCATCGGGTGACGTCGGGAACGCGACAAGCCGTCTTGATGGATGCGCCCCCGGATCGGGAAAAGCCCGAGGCATTCCGGCAAGTGGCGGAGATACTGGCCGCCCTGGAGCTTTCAGCCCCACGCGTACTGGCGGCCGACCTGGAGCAGGGGTTCCTGCTGCTGGAGGATCTGGGCGATCGTACCTTCACCCGGGCCCTGGCCGAGGGAGCGGATGAAAGCGCGCTCTATCAACTGGCCACCGACACCCTCATCGTGCTGCACCGCCGCTGGGATCCGGCGTTGGGCGCCGGTCTGTCGGCCTTCGACGCGCGCTCCCTGCCGTTGGAGGCGGAGCTGCTGCTGGACTGGATGGTGCCGGCCTTGACCGGCCGCGACGCCGACGACCTGATGCGCGAGCGTTTCCGCGAAGCCTGGGAGGCGGTGCTGCCGCCGGCCTTCGCCCTGCCGCCCACCCTGGTGCTGCGCGACTACCACGTGGACAATCTGATGGTCCTGTCCGAGCGGCCCGGGGTAACGGCCTGCGGGCTGCTGGATTTCCAGGACGCGGTCCTGGGGTCGCCGGCCTATGATCTGGTCTCCCTGCTGCAGGATGCCCGGCGCGACGTGCCGGCGGAGGTCGAGCGCGCCATGTTCGAGCGCTACTGCGTGGCCTTCGCCGGCGAGATCGACCCGCAGACCCTGGAAGCCGCCTATTGGGTGCTCGGCGCCCAGCGCACCGTGCGCATCCTAGGGGTCTTCGTGCGGCTCGACCGCCGGGACGGCAAGCCGAGTTATCTCAGGCACGTCCCGCGCCTCTGGCGCCTGCTGGATCGAGCCCTGGAGCGGCCGGAGCTGGCGCCGCTCAACGACTGGTTTGCGCGCTATCTGCCCGGTGAGCTGCGCCGGGTACCGGACAGGGGAGCCGCCGCATGATCCGACCCACCCGCGCCATGCTGCTGGCCGCCGGCCGCGGCGAGCGCATGCGTCCGCTCACGGACAAGACCCCCAAACCTCTGCTGCCCGTACAAGGACGCTCCCTGGCCGAACGGGCGCTAGACCGACTGGCCGAGGCCGGGGTGGAGCAGGCGGTGGTCAATCTGCATCACCTGGGTGAAGAGCTGCGCCGCTGCCTTGCGGAGCGCAATCGGCCTCAGGTGATCTTCTCTGAGGAGCTGGACCTGCTTGATACTGGCGGCGGCGTGGCCAAGGCGCTTCCCCTGCTGGGCGATACAGCCTTCTTCGTGGTCAACGGCGATGCGCTCTGGCTCGACGGGGCGGAGCCGGCGCTGGAGCGTCTCTGTGCGGCCTGGGACGAAGCGCAGATGGACGCGCTTTTGCTGCTGCAGCCGACGGTCTCCGCGCTTGGTTTCGAGGGGCTGGGGGATTTCTTCCTCACGCCGGATGGCCGGGTGCGGCGCCGGATCGAACGCGAGGTGGCGCCCTTCGCCTATGCCGGAGTGCAACTGGTGCATCCGCGCCTGCTCCGGGACGCGCCGTCGGGCGCCTTTTCCTTCAATCTGCTTTGGGACCGCGCGCTGGAGAGCGAGCGCCTTTGGGGCCTGCGCCATGAGGGCCCCTGGTATCATGTGGGCACGCCCGAGGCGCTGTCCCTGGCGGAGCAGGAACTGACCTATGAGCTGGGCGCGCCGCGCCCTGAGCGCGCCGATTGACGGCCGCAGGGCTGGCCCAGGCCTTGCGTCCGGCAGTCTGCGGTCCCACAACAGGGGCCCCGACTCCGGCGCGGGATGCAGACACTGCGCTCGTGAAGCATCGTAGACGGGATGTAGGCGAAACGTGGGGAGAGGTGGCTTCGCCGACCTCCCGTACAAAAGTATCAGAGTGGAAGTATCAGGAGAGTGTGTTCATGACCCCGAATGAGATCGCCAAGGTGCAGAGCTATCTGCGCCGCACCTTCGAGAGCGACAGCATCTCCATTCAGGCGCCCGCCAAGGCTGGCGCGCCCATCGAAGTTTATTCCGGGGAGGAGTTTGTCGGCGTCCTGCACCGCGATGAAGAGGACGGTGAGGTCTCCTACGACCTGCACATCTCAATCCTGGCTGAAGACCTGGAGTGACGCGCCGGCGGGGATGAACGGCCGGGCGCAGCGCCTGGCCGATACGCAATGGGCGGCCGTGGTGCCGGCCGTGAACAAGAGGGAGGAGGGCGTTTCCGTGTACCTGGCAGCCAACCTGTCGATGCTGTTCGATGACCGGCCCATGAGCGAGCGCTTCGGCGCCGCGGCCGCGGCCGGCTTTTCCACCGTCGAGATCCAGTTCCCGCACTTCCATCCGCTGGAGGAACTGCAGCGTGCGCGCGATGCGGCGGGGGTGGACATCGTCCTGATCAACGTGCCGGCCGGCGATCCCGAAGCGGGCGAAGCCGGTATGGCCAGCCTGCCCGGCCGCGAGACCGACTTCCGAGCGGCGGTCGACACCTGCCTCGACTACGCGCGCGGCCTGGGCGCGCGCAAGATCAATGTCCTGGCCGGAAAGCCGCCGGCCGATGCGCCGCGCGAGGAGATCTGGAAGACCCTGACCGGCAATCTGCGCCTGGCCGCCGACCGCCTGGGCGAAGCGGGCCTGGCCGTGCAGGTGGAGGCAATCAACCCAGTGGACGTGCCGGGCTTCTTCCTGAATTCTCTCGATGCCGGGCTGGAGGCGCTGGCCCGCGCGGAGCGTGAGAATCTGCAACTGCAGTTCGACTTCTACCACATGGCCATCACCGAGCCGTCGCTGAACGAGGCGATCACCCGTGCCGGGCCCCACATCGGTCATGTGCAGTTTGCCGACAATCCGGGCCGGCATGAGCCAGGGACGGGCACGCTGGACCTGCTCTCGGCCATCGCCGCCCTGCGGGCCACGGGCTACGACGATGCCCTGGCGGCGGAGTACCGGCCTGCCGGGCGCACGGAAGACGGCCTGGGCTGGATGGCGGACTTCACCCGCGCCATCAGCTGAGGCGCTGGATTGGGAGTCACTGGTGCAGTGATGACCCGTTAGCCGGTGCGCACCCGTGCCACGGCGGCGTCCCAGCCCTGCAGGAGTTGCTTGCGGTCCTGTTCGGCCAGGCGCGGCTCGAAGCGGGCCTGGTGGCGCCACTGCCCGGCGATCTCTTCCAGCGAGCCGTAGAGCCCGGCCTGCAGGCCGGCCAGGTAGGCCGCGCCCAGGGCCGTGGTTTCCGGCACCTCCGGCCGGTCCACCGGGATGGCCAGGATGTCGGCCAGGAACTGCAGCATCCAGTCATTGGCCACCATGCCGCCGTCGACCCGCAGCGCCTTGGGGCGCACCCCGTCCTCGGCCATAGCCTCGAAGAGGTCGCGGGTCTGGTAGCAGACCGATTCCAGTGCCGCGCGGGCGATCTGGGCCGGCCCCGTGTCGCGCGTCAGCCCGAAGAGCCCGCCGCGCGCAGCTGAATCCCAGTAGGGCGCGCCCAGGCCGGTGAAGGCCGGGACGAGATAGACCCCGGCGTTCGATTGCGTGCTGCGGGCCAGGGCCTCGGTGTCCGAGGCGCGCTTGATGATGCCGAGGCCATCGCGCAGCCACTGCACCGTCGCGCCCGAGATGAAGATCGAGCCCTCGATGGCGTAGGTGGTCTTGCCGCCGATGCGATAGCAGATGGTGGTCAGCAGCCGGTTGCGCGACAGCACCGGCGTTTCCCCGGTGTTGAGAATGACGAAGCAGCCGGTGCCGTAGGTCGACTTGATAGAGCCTTCGCTGAAGCAGGTCTGCCCGATGGCAGCGGCCTGCTGGTCGCCCGCCATGCCCAGGATGGGGATGGGCCGACCGAAGAGCTCCGGGTCGGTCGTGCCGAAGTCGGCGGTGCAGTCCTCGACCCGCGGCAGCAGCGCTTCCGGCACCCGGTAAAGGCGCAGCAGCTCGGGGTCCCAGGCCATGTCGTGGATGTTGTAGAGGCCGGTGCGGCAGGCGTTGGTGGCGTCGGTGGCGTGCACCCGGCCGCCGGTCAGGCGCCAGAGCAGGAAGCTGTCGATTGTGCCGAATGCCAGGTCGCCGCCCTCGGCCTTGAGCCGGGCGCCGTCCACATTGTCCAGGATCCAGGCGATCTTGGTGGCGGAAAAGTAGGGGTCGATGCGCAGGCCCGAGCGCTCGGCCACCATCTGCTCCACCTCCGGGCTGCGCAGCTTGTCGCAGACGGCGGCGGTGCGGCGGTCTTGCCAGACGATGGCGTCGTGGATCGCGCGGCCGCTGTCGCGTTCCCAGACCACGCTGGTTTCCCGCTGATTGGTGATGCCGATGGCCCTGACGGTCAGGCCCTTGGCCTCGGCATCGCGCAGGGCGGCGCGGCTGACCGTCAGGGTGCTGGCCCAGATCTCTTCGGGATCGTGCTCGACCCAGCCGTCGGCGGGATAGATCTGCCGGAACTCGCGCTGGGCGCTGGCCCGCGGCCGGCCGTCACGGTCGAACACGATCGCCCGTGTGCTGGTCGTTCCCTGGTCGATTGCCAGAATGCAGTCTTCCGCCATGCCACCCTCGTCCCTTGCTTGCCGGCGCATCCCGCGCGGTCTTTGCCTGCCGTTATCTTCGATAGCGAAAGGCGGGCGTCAACCATTCCATCTCCCGCCTCGCTCCCGCCTGCACTCCTGCCCTGGCCGGGCCCTCGGCTGTCATAGTGTTTTCACTTTCGAACAGACTTGTGTTCGCTTAGATTTCGTTTTCCGCAAGACGCGCAATTGGCGCGTGGTGGCGAACCTTGCTGGGTGTGAAACAAGTGGCAGAGGCCCTGACCTTCGATCTTCTGGTGATCGGTGGCGGCATCAACGGCGCGGGCATTGCGCGCGATGCGGCCGGCCGTGGCCTGCGTGTGTTGCTGTGCGAGCAGGGGGATCTGGCCGGCGCCACCTCCTCGGCCAGCACCAAGCTGATTCACGGTGGTCTGCGTTATCTCGAATACTATGAGTTCAAGCTGGTGCGCGAGGCCCTGCGCGAGCGGGAGGTGCTGCTGCGCGCGGCGCCGCACATCGTCTGGCCGCTGCGCTTCGTCCTGCCGCACGATGCGGGGCAGCGGCCGGCCTGGATGATCCGCCTGGGCCTCTTCCTCTATGACCACCTGGGCGGGCGCGAGCGCCTGCCTGCTTCGCGCGGCCTCGACCTCCGGCGCGATGTGGCCGGCGAGGCGCTCAAGCCCGCGTTCGGCAAGGCCTTCGAATATTCGGACTGCTGGGTGGAGGATGCGCGCCTGGTGGTGCTGAACGCCCGCGACGCTGCCGAGCGCGGCGCCGAGATCCGGGTGCGCACGCGCTGCATCCATGCCCGCCGCGTCGAGGGCGGCTGGGAGGCGATCCTGGAGGGGCCCGCCGGGCGCCAGCAGGTCTTCGCCCGCGCGCTGGTCAACGCGGCCGGCCCCTGGGTCAACAGCGTGCTCGGCGAGACCATCGGCCTGGAACGGCCGGGCGGCATGCGCCTGATCAAGGGCAGCCACATAGTCGTGCGGCGCATCCAGAATCACGACCGCGCCTACATTTTCCAGAATCCCGACAAGCGCATCGTTTTTGCCATTCCCTACGAGCGTCACTTCACCCTGATCGGCACCACGGACATTCCCTACGAGGGCGATCCGGCGGCTGTCGCGATCGACGAGGGCGAGACGCGCTATCTCTGCGAGGCGGTGAACCGCTACCTGCGCAGCAGCGTAAGCCCCGCCGACGTGGTCTGGACCTATTCCGGCGTGCGGCCGCTCTACGACGACCGGAACGCCAACGCCTCGGCGGTGACCCGGGACTATGTCTTCGACCTGGATGGCGACAGCAAGGAGCGGGCGCCGCTGCTCTCGATCTTCGGCGGCAAGATCACCACCTACCGCAAGCTGGCCGAACACGCACTCGAGCGCCTTCAGCCGATGCTGGGCGTCGAGGCAGCCGCCTGGACCGCGCAGGCACCGCTGCCCGGCGGCGACATGCCCGGCGCGGACTTCGACGCCTATCTCCGTGAGCTGCAGAGCCGCCATCCGGCCTTCCCGCCGGACCTGCTGCGCCGCTGGGCCCGGGCCTACGGCACGCGCAGCGAAAGCCTGCTGCAGGGCGCCGACACGCCCGCCGATCTGGGCGAGGACTTCGGCGGCGGTCTCTATGAAGCGGAGTTGAATTACCTGGCGACGCAGGAATGGGCGACCACCGCAGAGGACGTGCTCTGGCGCCGCTCTAAGCTGGGTTTGCACCTGCCCGAGGGAACGGCGGAGAAGGTGCAGCGCTGGTTCCAGGGCACGCCTGACGTCTCTGCGAAGGAGTTGGTGCAGGGGACGTCGCTGCCGTCCTGACGCCGTGGGCGTTTGTTGCGTTTTGGGCAAGCGTTGCAACTGCCCCGTTTACAAGATTCGCGAAGCGGCTGTAGACTTTCTTCCGTATTATGATGAAGCGGGCTGTCCGAAGGAACGCACAGCAAGATGCGTCGGCCAGCCGATTTTCATGCAAGCTGTGGGAGGGGCACGCGTGACGCACTCGCCGACTGCACTTCCTGTCACCGCTTCGGGTGGCAGCCGCATCTGCGGGCGTGACGGTTGACGATGGCGTCCGGGCAGGAGCCGATTCTCGTCTGCAGCAATGTCAGCCGCTGGTTCGGGGGTCTTCATGCCCTGAAGGACGTGTCGGTGACAATCGGCAAAGGGGATATCTTCGGTCTCGTCGGACCCAATGGGTCTGGCAAGACCACCCTGGTCAACGCCATCACCGGCTTCTATCCCCCGCAAGAAGGGTCCATCACCTTCGAAGGGCGCAGGCTCAACGATCTGAAGCCCCATCGCATCGCCCGCTGCGGGATCGCTCGCACCTTCCAGAATGTTGCGCTTTTCCGCGGGATGAGTGTGCTCGACAACATCCTGATGGGCCGCCACATTTTCATGAATCCCAATCCGCTCGCGTCCCTGTTCTATTGGTGGTGGGCGCAGCGCGAGGAGATCGCGCATCGGCGGAAAGTGGAGGAGGTCATTGACCTTCTGCAGTTGGAAAGCGTGCGCGACGAGCATGTCGACGTCATTCCCCTGGGATTGCAGAAGCGCGTGGAACTGGCGCGCGCGCTCTGTGCCGAGCCACGGCTTCTGGTGCTCGACGAGCCCATGGCCGGCATGAATCAGGAAGAAAAGGAATACATGGTCCGTTTCATCCTCGATGCGCAGGAGGCGCTCGGGCTGACGGTCCTCATCATCGAGCATCACATGGATGTCGTGACAGCGATCTGCGGGCGCATCCTCGTGCTGAACAATGGCGCGGCGATTGCCGAAGGGCCGGCCCGGGAGGCGATCGCGGATCCGCAGGTGGTGGAAGCCTACATCGGCAAGGCGCGAGATGTTGCTTGATGCGGAACAAACCCGGTCGGCGGTGAACCTGCATCCGAACTGGAAGGCGGATGACCACCTGATCGCCGTGCTCGCACACAACGCACGCGAGTATCCGGACGAAGTGGCCTTGCGGGAACGCGATCAGGGAATCTGGCAGGAATACACCTGGGCCGACTATCTCGACATCGTGCTGGCCTTTGCCGCGGGCCTGGAAGCAGAGGGTGTCTCACCCGGCGACATCATGATGGTGATCGGCGACAACCGGCCGAACCTCTACTTCGCCATGCTGGGCGCCATCGTCCTGCGGGCCATCCCATCGCCGGCCTATCCCGATACGCCACCCGGTGAGATCGCAGACCAGCTTGCTCGTGAGGACATTGAGCTGGCCATGGGGGAGGACCAGGAGCAGGTCGACAAGCTGCTTCTTGCGCGTGAGAAGCATCCCGCGCTGCGCCTGATCGTTTACGACGACCCGCGCGGCCTGACGACGTCGCCACCACCCGGAACGGCAGCCTTCGATGATATCGCGGCTGCGGGACGGGAGCGCCTCGAGAAGGAACCGGCTTTGCGGGATGCCCTTCTCGCACGGCCGAACGTCCATGACGTCGCGATTCTTCTGCACTCCTCCGGCACGACCGCCACGCCCAAGGGGGTGCCGCTGAAGCATGGACATCTGCTCGCGGGCGTACGCAATGCGGCGGCGGCCGGCTACTTCCGGCAGGGCGAGGTGCATATGGCTTATCTGCCCACTGCCTGGGTCGGGGATTTCGCCTTCTCGGTGGTGGCGGGGCTGGAGCTGCGCTTCATCGTCAACATTCCCGAGTCCCAGGAAACCGCGCTGCATGATCTGCGCGAAATCGCGCCGACACTCTATTTCTCCAGCCCGCGCGCCTGGTCGTCGATGCTGACACGGGTCCAGGTCGGGATTGCGGAATCGACCCCCTTCAAGCGCTGGCTCTATCATGTCTTCATGCCCTTCGCCGTCGAGCTGGAGCGCGCGCGTCTCAAGGGGCGAAAGCCGGGGGTCATGGCACGCCTCAGGCGCGGCCTGGGTGAATTTCTGATCTATCGTCCCATCCGGGATCAACTCGGATTGTCCCGTGTCGAACGGCCCTACACGGCCGGCGAGGCAATCGGTGAAGATGTCTTTCTCTTCTTTCGAGCTCTCGGCCTGGATCTGAGGCAGTTCTACGGACAGACCGAGACCTGCGCCCTGGCCGTTGCCCAGTCGCCCGAAGACATAAGCCTGACCTCGGTGGGGCGCCCCTTCCCGGGTATCGAGGTCAAGATCGACGATAAAGGCGAGATCCTGATCCGCGCCGACAATGTGTTCGATGGCTATTTCAGGGACGAGGCCGCGACCGCCGAGGCGCTGCGCGATGGCTGGCTGCACACCGGAGATGCCGGACAGTTCGAGGAGGACGGCGCCCTGGTCGTTCTGGGGCGCGTATCGGAGATCGTGCATACCGCAAACGGCCGCCGATACATCCCTACCTACATTGAGAACCGACTGAAGTTCAGCCAGTTCATCAAGGATGCCTGCGTGATCGGTGCCGCTCGCCCCTTCATCTCGGCCATCGTCTGCATCGATTTCGAAGCCGTGGGGCAGTGGGCACAGGAGAATGGCATTTCCTACACCTCCTACGCGGACCTCTCCCAGAAGCCCAGCGTCTATGACCTGATCCAAGGCGTTGCGCAGGATGTGAATGGGAAGATGCCCGAAGGCCTTCACGTCGCCCGCTTCGTCAATCTCCACAAGGAGTTCGATCCCGACGACGGGGAGGTGACACGCACCCGCAAGCTGCGCCGGGAGCTGATCGACGAGCGCTACGCGGACATCATCGCCGCCATCTACGACGGGCGGGATGAAGTCGATTACGAGGCGCGCATCACCTACGAGACCGGCCAGACCGGCGTCATCGCCCGCAGGCTGGCCATCCGGACGACAGAGGGGGGCGGGTGATGTACTACTTCGCCGAGCTCGTGATCAACGGGGCGCTGACCGGCCTCATGTACAGCCTGGTCGCCCTGGGCTTCGTGCTCATCTACAAATCCTCCGGCGTTCCCAATCTCGCCGCAGGCGCGCTGGTCATGATCGGGGCCTACATGGTCTGGCTGTTGTCCAGCTATGGGCTGCCGCTGTTTGTCAGCATCCCTGTCGGCTTGGCGATCATGTTCGGGCTCGGCCTGCTGATCGAACGCCTGCTGCTTCGCCGCATGGTGGGCCAGCCGATCATCATGGTGGTGATGCTGACCCTGGGGCTGGAGATCCTGCTGCGCGGTCTGGGTCCGGGACTCCTGGGGGCCGCCCCCAAGCCCCTCGATCTGGGTATCGGGCTCGCTCCGATCATCGTGGGCGACATCTTCATCAACCGCTCCTACCTGGTCGGCGGCGCGCTGGCGCTTTTGATGATCGGTGCTGCGCTGCTCTTCTTCCGCACGCGCCTCGGGACCAAACTGCGCGCGGTTTCCGATGATCACGTATCGAGCTGGGCGGTGGGCATCTCGGTGGAGCGGGCAATCGGCGTTTCCTGGGGGCTTGCCGGCATCGCCGCCGTTGCCGCGGGCGTGCTCTGGGGCTCCGTTCAGGGCGTGGACTGGACCCTCTCGATGCTGCTCTTCCCGGCGGTCGCCGTGGTCATCCTCGGCGGGATCGACTCGATCCTGGGGGTGCTGGTGGGCGGCCTCATCGTCGGCATGCTGGGCAGCATCATCCCGGGCTACGTGGACCAGATCGTGGGCGGCGGGACCCGCGACGTGGTCACCTCGCTGATCATCCTGATCACGATCATGGTGCGCCCCTACGGCATCTTCGGTCGCGAAGACATCGAGAGGATCTGAGCCTTGTTCTATCGGCTGGCCGGCGTCCATCACACACGTTACCAGAGCGCCCGGCGGCTCTGGCCGATCCCGGCCGACCGTTGGCAGGTGCTCTTTCTGCTGGCGCTGGCTGTCGCGGCGCCCTTCTTCCTCTCGAACCTCTATCTGGGCAGCTATATGTTGCCTTGGCTGATCTGGAGCGCCGCGGCGCTCTCGCTGACCCTCCTGATGGGCACCGCTGGCCAGCTCCACTTCGGCTTTGCCGCCGTCATGGCCATCGGCGCCTACAGCTCGATCCACCTGGTGCGCTTTGGCGTGCCCTTCGAAATTGCCCTTGTCGGCGCCGGACTGACGGCTGCCGTCATCGGCTCGCTGTTCGGCATGGCGGCCCTGCGGGTCAAGGGGCTCTATCTCGTCATGGCCACCCTGGCCATGCAGTATCTGGTGGACTGGGTCATCATCAATGTGCCGGCAATTTCCGGCGGCGCCCAGGCCACCTTGCGCACGCCCTCCGTCTCTTTCCTATTCGTGCCGGTCGACTCGCTGGTTTCCCGCTACTATCTGGCGCTGCTCTGGGTCGTGCTGGTGACGCTTTTCTTTCTCAATGTGAAGCGCACCTCCTTCGGCCGGGCGCTGGTCGCCATTCGGGACAAGGATTTCGCCGCAGCGGTGATCGGGGTCGATCCCTTCCGCACCAAGCTTGTGGCCTTCTTCACCTCGTCCTTCATGGGCGGGGTCTCAGGGGCGATCCTTGCCTTTGCCTACTACCGTGCCGTCACGCCGGAGCAGTTCTCCTTCAACGTCTCGATCCAACTGGTCGCCATGGTTCTCGTCGGCGGCCTGGGGAGCGCGGTGGGCGGTTTCCTGGGGGCCGGCTTCGTGCTGTTGATCCCCATTTTCCTGACCAATCTGGTGGCATGGCTTGCCGGCGCGGGCTGGATAGCGATCTCGGCCAATCTGATCGCCCACGTGCCCCTGATGATCTACGGGGCCCTGATCATCGGTTTTCTGCTGTTCGAGCCTCTGGGCCTCGCCAAGATCTATGACAATATCCGCAAATACTTCCTGGTCTGGCCCTTCCGCCATTCCAGGAGTTGAAGACCCCATGATCCGGAGCCCACGAAAGAAAATGGGGATGAGCAAGAGGAGGAAAAGCCGATGAACAGATACAAGAACGGACTCATGGCAGCGACTTTGGCTGCAGCGATGGCGACGGCCGGCAGTGCCGCCGCACAGGAGGACGCGATCAAGTTCGGCCTCCTGCAGGACTTCACGGCCGTCTACACCTTCGTTTCGGGTGAGTACAACCAGGGACAGCGCGATTACCTGACTCTGGTCAATGAGGAAGGCGGCCTCGACGGAACAATGATCGAGGCCATCGTACGCGATCACGGCAACGAGCCGCAGCGTGGCATCGAGGCCTACAACCGGGCGAAGGAGGAAGGGGCCGTCCTTTTCGATTTCTTCTCCACGCCGGTATCCCGGGCGCTGGTGGACAGCGTGCTGGAAGACGAGGTCGTGCTGATCACCGCCTTGCACGGTCGCGGCGATGCCAGCGACGGGGAAACCTTCCCCTATGTCTTCCCCATGATGGCCACCTACTGGTCGCAGGCCACGGTGCTGGCCCACCATATCGAAGAGAACGAGGGCGGACTCGAAGGCAAGAAGATCGCACTGGTCCACATCGACTCCCCCTTCGGCCGGGAGCCGCTTCCGGTCCTGGAGGCGCTGGCGGAGGAGGAGGACTTCGAACTGCGCAACTTCCCCTATCCGAGCCCCGGAAACGAACAGTCCGCCACATGGACCGAGGTGCGCCACTTCCGCCCGGACCATGTCTTTATCTGGGGGGCCGGCGGAGGCCAGCCGGTCTCGGTGCGTGAGGCCATCCGCAACGGCATCTCGCCGGAAAACATCTATTCCGTCGTCTGGCTGGCTGAAACCGACGCCGAGAACGTCGGCGCCGACACCATGAGCGGCGTCAAGCGTTTCGAGGCCACGGCCAGCGGCACCGACACCCCGATCCTGCAGCGCATTCAGGAAAAGGTGATCGACGCCGACCTCGGCGCGGGTGATGCCGACAACGTGGGCACCAGCTACTACAACGTGGGTGTCGCATCCATGGCGGTGGCCGTGGAAGCCGCGCGGCTGGCACTGGAAGCCGAGGGCGCGCCTCTGACCGGTCCGAAACTGAAGGCGGGATTCGAGATGATTTCCGACTTCGATGCGGAGGGGCTGATGCCGCCCATCACCATCACGTCGAGCGATCATCAGGGCGGTGGTGCCGGTCGTGTGTCCCAGTGGAACGGCGAACGCTGGGAGCCGATCTCCGATTGGACGGCAGCCTACCAGGACGTCGTGCAAGCCGAGATCGAAGAGGGCGCCGAGGCCTTCCGGCAAGGCAACTGATCATGCCCCGGCTCGCCCTGTCCAATGTGGAGGTCGTCTACGACAAGGTCTTCCTGGCGATCAAGGGCGTGTCGTTGGAGGTCGAGGAGGGCGACATTGTCGCCCTCCTGGGCGCCAACGGCGCAGGCAAGAGCACCACTCTGAAAGCGATCAGCGGTCTGCTGGGGCCGGAGCGGGGCGCGGTCACTCGAGGCGAGATCGCATTCGGTGACCTCGACCTGCTCTCGCTCGGCCCGCCCAAGCGTGTCGAGGCCGGGCTGGTCCATGTGCTCGAGGGGCGGCGCATCTTCGGCCACCTCACACCGGAGGAGAACCTTCTTGCCGCCTTTCCGAGCGGCAGAAGCTCGGCGCGCTTCACTGAACTGCGCGAGCGGGTCTACACTTACTTTCCCCGCCTCAAGGAGCGCGGACGCGCCAAGGCCGGTTACCTCTCCGGCGGCGAACAGCAGATGCTGGCGATCGGCCGTGCGCTGATGACCGAGCCGCGCTTGATCATGCTGGACGAACCCTCCCTGGGCCTGTCGCCGCTGCTGGTGCAGGAAATCTTTGCCATCATCCGCGAGATCAACGAACGGGAGGGCGTCAGCGTTCTGCTGGTGGAGCAGAATGCCAACGCTGCCCTGGAGATCGTGCGCCATGCCTATCTGGTCGAGAACGGCCAGATCGTGATGGACGGCTCTGCCGAGGTTCTGAAGCAGAATCCGGACGTGCAGGAATTCTACCTCGGTGGCGGTGGCAAGGTGGATTACCACGCGGTGAAGCACTACCGCCGTCGCAAGCGCTGGCTGGCCTGAGGACCTTTATAAGCCCCTTACGGTTCGGATTAGAGCCGTGAATCGGCCCTGCCGCTTTTATGTAGACCGGATCCGGTCTAACCGGCCTGCATGAGGCGCCGTGCGCCCTCCTGGAAAAGTACGACCCCTTGCTGGTCGAACTGCATGGCGGTGATCAGATCGCCGACGCGGTAGTGGGGCAGCAGCCTGTGAATGGTGTCCAGGTAGGCGCGGCCTTCGTCCACGCGCCCTGCCAGAGCCAACGAGAAGGCGGCGATCGCCAGGATATGGGCAAAGGCGTTGGGGCGTGCGGCCGCCTTTATGGCCCATTCGGCTGCTTCCTCGAAGCGGCCGAGACGCACAAGCGCCATGGCGGTGGCGCCGAGCATGCCGAAAAGCATCGGGTCGAAGGGGCTCAGGCTTTGCGCGTGATCGGAGGATTCTATTGCGGTCATTGAGCTTCCCGCCGTCGCGTTCACGAAAGCGACGTTGTAGTGGGCGACGGCGAAGTTCGGGCTCAGCTCGACGGATCGCTCGAACTCCATGAGAGACTGCTTCTGGCTCCCCCGCAGCCAGAGTGCGCGACCCATGGCCCAATGGGCCGCCGGGTCTCGATCGTCGGCCATGAGGCTTTGACCGGCCGCTTCGAAAGCTCGATCGATCTCAGGTCCGCGCTTTGCCCAGCCTTGGAAGGCGCTTTGCCAGTGCGTGAAGGAAAGGCCGGCGTAAGCTCTTGAGAAGGTGGGATCGAGGCGTACCGCAGTCTGGAAGAAATGTCGGGCGTGCTCATTGTCCGATTTGTTGAGCCGGTACATGTGCCAAAGCCCCCGGTGATGGGCTTCCCAGGCATCCAGTGAACTGGGCGGCAACAGAATGGCCCGGTTGCGCTCGACAGTCTCGATCTCGCTCGCGATGCAGGCAACGATCCGGTTGCCGATCTCGTCGAGCACCAGGAAGGTCTCGTCCCGCTTGTTGATGAAGACCTCAGCCCACACCACACGCGCACTGCGGGTTTCCGTGAGTTCGACCGATACCGACAGCCGGTTGCTGTCCTGCTTCAGCGACCCGCTGACCACATAGTGCACATTCAGCACGCGACCCGCCTCTTCCGGACCGATCCGCTTGTCCCGCAGGGCGAAAACGGTGCCCTGCGCGATGACAAAGAGGCTTCGCAGCTTGGCCAGTCTGGTGATGATGTCGTGGACAAGGCCGTCGGCAGGACTGACTTGAAATCCATCGTCAATGCCGAGATCGAAGAAGGGCATCACTGCGATGGAAGCGCGACGGGAGGGCAGCACCGCTGCGCCGTCCAGCGTGGAGCTCTCCGGCGCGGGCGGAAGTGTCACCAGGCGCGATGTAATTGCGGTGGTGGATTGCGGGCCTGCCTTCGCAGCTCGCCAGACAGTGCGCAGGGCTTTGCTGTCCAGGCCCTCGGCGTCAAACAACTGGCTGGTCGCCGCCAGATGCTCCTCGCCTTCTCTGATCCGGCCCTGTCTCGCGAGGGCACGGAGAAGCAGTTCGTGAGCGTGCTCGTCGTAGGGTGCGATCTTGAGCCACTCATCGAAGTAGGCGAAGGCCTCTCCGTCGGAGGTCTTTGCGATGAGGCTTTCCAGAAGCGACGCGTGAATGGCGCGAAAGCGTCGCCGCTGTCCCACCAGCCAGCCGTTGAAGGCGGGACTGCGGTCGATCTCCAGGCCTTCGCCGAAATCGCCGGCGAACAAACCGATCAGCTTGCGCAGCCGCTCTGGCGGGAGGGCTGCAGGGTTTTCGTGCGCTGCACGGATGACCTCCACTGCATCGACAGCGCAATCCGACAGGTCGACCCGGATCGTGTCGTTACAGGCTTCTATCCTCCGCCGGCCGGGTTCTTCGATCACGCCCCTGATCTTGCTGAGGCACCAGCGAAGCTCGCTTCGCGGATCGTTCGGAACATCCCATAGCAGCTCACACAGGTGGCTGCGTGTGACGGCGCGCTCGGCAAGGGCAAGATAGGCAAAGAGTGCGCGCACCTTGCGCGATCCCGGCAGCCGTAAAGCAAGTTCGTCGCGGCTGATGGCCAGCGAACCGAGAAGGCGGACCCGTAAGGAGTGGGCGCCATTCGGAAGCGCCGTTTCCGATTCCATGATCGTTCCCATGCCGCTTCCCACGGTCGCACCACGCGCGTTCGCTAGCTTTGTACTTGAGGCTGCGGCGCAACAGGGCGTCGGGGCCGGCTGCCGCCGGATGGGCACGGCCGACAGTATACAGCATCAACCGCTCCAAAGGAATGAAGTGATGTCAATCGCATCTACAGTTGAAACGCTGAGCCCTCGCACTCCGGTCGACCTCACCGTAGTGAAGAGTCGTCAGCAGGGTGCCTGGTCCTCCGGCGACTATGCCATCGTCGGCACCACCCTCCAGATCGTGGGTGAGGAGCTCTGCGAGGCGCTTGATCTCCGCGCGGGCCACAAGGTTCTCGATGTGGCAGCCGGCAACGGCAATGTGTCACTGGCCGCCGCGCGGCGTTGGTGCCAGGTGGTGTCCACCGACTATGTGCCGGCCTTGCTGGTGCGTGGTCGGGAGCGGGCTGAAGCTGAACGGCTCGATATCGAATTCCGCGAAGCCGATGCCGAAGAACTGCCCTTCCCGGACGGCGTTTTCGATGCCGTCGTTTCGACCTTCGGCGTCATGTTCACGCCGGACCAGGAGCGTGCGGCAGCCGAGATGCTTCGGGTCTGCAAGCCGGGAGGCAAGATCGGCCTGGCCAACTGGACGCCCGAGGGCTTCATCGGCCACCTCTTCAAGACCATCGGCAGGCACATGCCTCCGCCGGCCGGGGTCAAGTCGCCGGCGCTGTGGGGCACGCGGCACCGACTTGAGGAGTTGTTCGCTGGTGGCGCCGTCTCGATCCAGTCCGTGGAACGTGACTTCGTGTTCCGCTATCGCTCGCCCGACCATTGGCTGGAGGTTTTCAGGACCTTCTATGGCCCGCTCCACAAGACCTTTGGTGCGCTCGAACCTCAGGCGCAGTCGGCACTCCAGCAGGACCTGCTCGACCTGATCGGACGTTTCAACCGAGCGGAGGACGGGACGATGGTTGTGCCGAGCCAGTACCTGGAAGTCGTGATCGCTCGGCAGTGACGCGCGGTCGCTATCCGCACCATCGCACTCAGGACATGCACGCCTCTCCTCGTGGGAGGCGTGCATTGAGGAGCCATCGCTATGATCGACGACCCCAAGGGCCGCATTGACTATGAGGCGAAGGGAGGCGGCCCCACGGTGGTGCTGCTGCCCGGCTCGTGCAGCACCGGCGGCGTATGGCGCCCCGTTATCGCTGCATGGAAGAATCGTTTCCGCTGCGTGACCACCAGCCTGCTTGGCTATGGCGGAACGGCTGAGCGCCGAAGCGCCAACGACACCGCCATGAGCCATGAAAGCGAGATGGTGGAGGCGGTCATTGCGCGCGCTGGCGGCCGCGTCCACTTGGTCGGTCACTCCTTCGGCGGCCTGGTCGCGCTTGCCGTCGCGTTGCGCGGCCAGGCTCCCCTGGCCAGCATCACAGTCCTGGAAGCGCCAGCCGGGGATCTTCTGCGAAACGCAGGCGAAGCGCGCCACTATGCGGCCTTCTGTGCAATGAAGGCAGCCTACTTCACGGCGCACAGGGCAGGTGAAGCGGAAGCGATCAAGGTGATGATCGATTTCTACGGCGGCCAGGGCACTTTCGCGGCCTGGCCACGGAGGGTCCGCGACTATGTGGTTGCAACCACCCCGGTCAACATCCTCGATTGGGCAAGTGCCGACGGTGAAGCGCTGTCGATGGGGGCGCTCGGGACTCTCGACCTCCCTCTGCTTGTCATCTGGGGCGGAGGAAGCCATCCGGCCATGCAGCGCGCCAACGCGCTGATTCGCGAGAGTGTCGACGGAGCGACCGGTGTCGTCATTGCGAAGGCGTCGCATTTCATGCTCGGAACCCACCCGGACGAGGTGGCGCGATTGATAGGGCGTCATGTGGAAGTCGCCGCAACTCATGTTCCGCGCAGTCGAATTGATACGCCTTCGCCGACGCTTGTCCCGCCGGCCCGACAACGGAACACGATCCGTGAACTATTTTGATCCTTATGGCTCGGCAGCGCCCCTGATCCTGGCTGCGCGCCGGGATCGAGCGCTCGCGTTCCATGCGCTCGCGCGCCGCTGCTTGCGCAAGCCAAGGTGGGTGCTTCGGCGCTTCCTCCGGAATTCGGGAGCGGGACACCGTGACTCCGGCAGCGATGAAGGCTGCAGTAGCTGATGCGATTCATGGATGTCAGTCATGCCATGGTACTGATGTTCTTGCCGGATGAGCAAAGCTGATCCAGTTTACCAGTCAATCGGCAAGGGCAGGCGTTGATAGAACTTTGAACACCATGGAAAAACTGGATCCCCGCCTCTCCATCGCCCCCATGATGGACTGGACCGACCGCTATTGCCGGGGATTTCATCGGCTGCTGACGCGTCGGGCGCTGCTCTATACGGAGATGGTGCCGACGGGCGCGATCCTGCGCGGGCAGCGGGAGCGTTTTCTGGCTTTCGACCCCGCCGAGAGGCCTTTGGCGATACAACTGGGTGGGTCCGATCCGGGTGCGCTGGCGGAATGCGCCGCCATCGCCGAGGACTGGGGTTATAACGAGGTCAATCTCAACGTCGGCTGCCCCAGCGACCGGGTGCAGAATGCGCGCTTCGGGGCCTGCCTCATGGCCGAGCCTGAGCTGGTGGCGCGCTGCGTCGCGGCCATGCAGGCGGCGACGCGGCTGCCGGTGACGGTGAAGCATCGCATCGGCATCGATGAACAGGACAGCTACGAAGCCCTTCACCGCTTCGTCGATCTGGTGGCCGCGGCGGGCTGCGAACGCTTCATCGTGCACGCCCGCAAGGCCTGGCTGCAGGGCCTCAGCCCCAAGGAGAACCGGGAGATTCCGCCGCTGCGCTATGAGGTGGTGGCGCGGCTGAAGCAGGATTTTCCCCAGCTCCAGTTCATTCTCAACGGCGGCCTGCAGGACCTGGACAGTGCCTCTGCGCATCTGCAGGGCCTGGACGGGGTTATGCTGGGCCGGGCCGCCTATCAGGATCCCTGGATCCTGGCCTGGGTGGACTCCCGCTTTTTCGGCGCGCCCGACCCCTGTCCCGACCGGGAAGAGGTGGTCGCCGCCCTGCGGCCCTGGCTGCAGGCGCTGCATGGCCAGGGCGTGCCGGTCAAGGCGGTCACGCGGCACATTCTCGGCCTCTTCAACGGCGTGGCCGGAGCGCGGGCCTGGCGGCGGTGCCTCAGCGAGGGGGCGGCGGCAGGCGCCGGCCCGGAGGTGTTGGACCAGGCCTATGAGGCCATTCAGGCAGCGGCGCTGCGGCGGGCCGCATGAGCGAGGCGGACGGGGGCGCGGAGCAGCCGGGGGGACGGGACGCAGGCGGCGAAGAGCGGCCCGAGGAGCGGCCGGCGGTGGCCATCCTGCTGATGGTCGTCGCCATGTCCGTCGTGCCCTTCATGGACGCTTTTGCCAAGCTGCTGAGCCGGGACCTGCCGGTGGAGCAGGTGGCCTGGGCGCGCTTTGTTTTTGGCCTGCTCTTCATCCTGCCCATCGCGCTCTATCGCTACGGGCCGCGCGTCACCTTTCGTCCCAAGCAGCCGGCGCTGCAGTTCTTGCGCGGCCTGCTCACCGCCGCCTCGTCGCTGTTCTTTTTCAGCGCCATTTCCATGGCGCCCATCGCTGATGCGCTGGCCCTGATCTTCATCGCGCCGCTGGTGGTGACCGCGCTCTCGCCCTTCGTGCTGCAGGAGCGCGTCGGGATTCACCGCTGGGCGGCGGTCTGGGTCGGCTTTGCCGGCGCGCTGATCATCATCCGGCCGGGCTTGGGATCGATCGACCTGGCGATGCTGCTGGCCGCCGGTGCGGGCGTGTCGCACGGGTTCTTCCTGCTGGTGACGCGGCGTCTCTCACGCTCAGGGCCGCCCCTGGCCACGCTCACGGTGACCACGCTGGTGGGCGCCCTGGTGCTGGTCTTCCTGCAGCCCTTCGTCTGGACCATGCCGGAGCCGCATCACTGGCTCTACTTTGCCGCCATGGGATTCTGTGCCGCGCTGGGCCACTTCCTGCTGATCAAGGCCTTCGAGCAGGGCACGGCAACGCTCTTGGCGCCCTTCGGCTATTCCGAGATCGTGGCGGCGACGGCGCTGGGGTTTTTCATCTTCGGCGACTTCCCGGACCGTATCACCTGGCTGGGCATTGTCGTCATCGTCGCCAGCGGGCTCTACATCACCTTCCGCGAGCGGGTGCGAGGCCGCCTGCCTGCGGCGCGGCTGCGGAAGTAGTCGGCGCCGCATCGGGCCGCAGCAGCGGTCGCCGGGCCTGCAGGGCGAGCTTTGCCGCCCAGCGCAGCCAGCGCAGCGTGCGCCCGGGCGAGCCGAGATAGCCGTAGTCGCGCAGGATCAGCAGCATGAAGAAGACATCGACGCGGCGCGGCCGGGTGCGGCCGTGCAGCTCGATGCGGGTGAACATGGGAATGGAGAGGTCGCCCAGGTGCCCGAATGCGGCCGCCTCCTTCAGCGGCAGCAGCGGCAGGCTCAGAGTGAAATGCCCCGCTTCGGCGTGCTTTTCCCGCTGCTCCAACCGCCCGCGCAGGCTGTTCCAGAAGAGCCGCACCCCATCGGCCTCGATCGAGAAGCCCTTGGGCAGCCAGACTCGCAGCAGGCTGCGCAGTTGGCGCAGGCTCTGCTCCAGCCTGGCATGATCCTTGGGCGTGAAGCGGGCCTGCCGGTTGGCCTCTTCCTGCTCGGCCACCAGGGTCCGGGTGCGGGCAGTCACGTGGGGGTCGAAGGTCGCCGGATCCTGGCGCGTGACCGCCGTTTCGGCCAGCTCCAAGCAACTGTAGGGCTGGTGCAGCCGGGCCGGCGCCTCCCAGAAGCGCCGCAGATCGGCATAGCGCACCTTGAAATCATTGGCCCAGTCGGTGTCGGCGCGGCGGAAGATCACCTGGCTGGCAAAGGGGACGAAATCGTCGGCGCCGATCAGGCGGCAGGCCTTGGCGGCGGCGCGCACATAGCCGCACTTGCCGCCGCGCTCGACCCGCTTGCCGTCCTGCCAGTAGGAGTTCATCGGGCTGGCCGGGGAGTAGCTGCGCAGCAGCACGCAGCGCTTGCCGAGAGCCGCGCGCAGGGCTCCCAGGCGCCGCAGGCTGCGGTCATCGGGCTTGGCATCGTTCAGATTGACGATAAGCGCTTCGGGCGTGTCCAGCAGCAGGATGGAATCGTTGTTCCACAGCGCGATCGACAGGACCTGCAGGTCGGGGGCGAGGCGCAGCCAGCCTTCTTCCGGCAGGCGCCGGGTGCGATAGCCCAACTCCTGCAGGTGCCCCTCCATGCCCATCGAGAGGAAGGGCGGCAGCAGGACCTGCGGGTCGGCTCCCTGATCGCGCAGCAGGCGCAGGCTGGGCGGGTGATAGTGGTCCGGGTGCTCGTGGCTGATGTAGAGCCAGGGGCAGGCGGCCAGCCGCGCGATCTCGGCCGGGCCGGGGTAGTTCTCGATCCACCAGCTGCGCCAGTAGGTGGAGCCAGTCAGCCAGGGGTCGGTGGCCAGCAGCGGCGCGCCGGCCGCATCCTGCAGCAGCAGGGTTGCATGTCCTATGGTCTCAAGCCGCACCCACAGACTCCTTCACCAGCGACGCCGGGCGCATCCTACTGCCGCTGCCGGGGGATAAGAAGCCCCACTTGCCGCCGACGCAAGCAGCCCTTACCAAGAGCGGAGAAGAATGCACGAGGAAACGCCATGACCAGCCCCACCGCGCCCGAAACGCCGACCTTCGTCAGCCACCTGGAGTGCTCCTGGACCGGCAAGCGCTACGAGGCCGGGCGCCCGCACAACCTCTCCGAAGCGGGCAAGCCCCTGCTGGTGCGCTATGACCTGGAGCGCTTGAAGGGGGCGGTGCGCAAGGAGGACCTGGCGGCGCGGCCCTTCGAGGGCTTCTGGCGCTACCGCGAGTTCCTGCCGGTAGAGAAGGCCGAAAACCGCATCAGCCTGGGCGAAGTGGTGACGCCGCTGATCGACCTGCCGACGCTCGGCGGCGAGGCCGGCACGCTCCTGGTCAAGGACGAGGGGCACCTGCCCACCGGCAGCTTCAAGGCCCGCGGCCTGGCGCTGGCGGTCTCCATGGCGAAGGAGTTCGGTCTCGAGCACCTGGCGATGCCCACGAACGGCAATGCCGGCGCGGCACTGGCCGCCTATGCCCGACGCGCCGGCCAGCGCGCCACGGTCTTCTGTCCGGAGGACACGCCGGAGATCAATGTGCGCGAGATCGCGGCCCAGGGCGCCCGGGTCTGGCGGGTCAACGGCCTGATCAACGATTGCGGCAAGATCGTCGGCGAGGGCAAGGCCGAAGCCGGCTGGTTCGATGTCTCCACCCTGAAGGAGCCCTATCGCATCGAGGGCAAGAAGACCATGGGACTGGAACTGGCCGAGCAGCTCGGCTGGAAGGTCCCGGACGTGATCTTCTATCCCACCGGGGGCGGCACCGGCCTGATCGGCATGTGGAAGGCCTTCGACGAGCTGGAAGCCATGGGCTGGATCGGCAGCAAGCGCCCGCGCATGGTGGCGGTGCAGGCCAGCGGCTGCGCGCCCATCGTGCGCGCCTGGGAGGCCGGCGAGGAGACGGCGCCGCTGTGGGAGAATGCCCACACGGTTGCCGCCGGCATCCGCGTGCCCGTGGCCGTGGGCGACTTCCTGATCCTCCGCGCCGTGCGCGAGAGCGGCGGTTTCGCCATCGCCCTCGACGACTCCGACATCATGGCGGCGCGCGCCGAGGTCGCCGAGGCCGAGGGCCTGCTGCTCTGCCCCGAGGGGGCTGCGACCTATGCTGCCTGGAAGCAGGCCCGGGCCGACGGGCGGGTGCAGCCGGGCGAACGCGCCGTGCTCTTCAACTGCGCCACCGGGCTCAAATACCCGCTGCCGGAGGTGACCCGCAGCCTCGACCGCCACGCGCCCATCGACTACGCGACGCTGTAGGGCGAGGCGGGCCATGACCACGATCCACTGCGAGGTTGATCTGGAACGCCCGGGCCGGCAGGTCGGCTTTCTGCGGCTGCCCTATTCGGTGGACCGCTCGGCCTATGGCTGGCTGCCCATCCCCATCGCCGTGGTGGGGCAGGGGGAGAGGCCCACGGTCCTTCTGCTCGCCGGCGTGCACGGCGACGAGTTCGAGGGGCAGGTGGTGCTGAGCGAACTGATCCGCTTGCTCCAGCCGGAGGAGGTGCAGGGGCGCCTCATCATCCTGCCCATGGCCAACTTCCCGGCGGCCAAGGCAGGGCGACGGGTCTCGCCGCTGGACGAGGTCAACCTGAACCGCGCCTTTCCCGGCGCGGCCGAGGGCACGCCCACCCGGCAGATCGCCGACTACATCGAGCATCATTTGATCCCGCGCGCCGATCTTGTGCTCGATCTGCACAGTGGCGGCGGCTCGCTGGAGTATGTGCCGACGGTGCTGCTGGACTGGGACCAGGCGCCGGCGGCGCGGGCGCGCGACGAGGAATTGGCACGCAGCTTCGGCGCCCCCTTCGCCTGCTGGTTCGGCGGCGGCCACGGCGGCAGCAGCTGTGCCGCCGCCTCTGCGCGCCAGGGCGTGCGCAACCTCACCACGGAGATGGGCGGGGCCGGACGCGTCTCGCCCGAGGCGCTCGCCATCTGCCGGCGCGGCGTGCGCAACGTGCTGGCGCAGCTTGGCGTGATGGCCGGGCAGCCGGTGGAGACGCCGGCGCAGGAAACCCGCGTGGTCTGGGCCAACGATCCGGCTGTCTTCGTCTGGGCGCCCGAACCGGGGCTTTTCGAGCCGCTCTGGGAACTCGGCAGCCGGGTCGAAGCCGGGGCGCTGGCCGGTTGGCTCCACCCAGTGGAAACCCCCTGGCGCGAGGCAGTGCCGGTCTATTTCGACACGGATGGCTACGTGCTCTGCAAGCGCATCCCCGGCCGGGCCGAGCGCGGCGACTGCCTCTTCCACCTCGGCCGCGAGACGCCGCCGGAGGCCGGGTGAGCACTGGGGTCAGGGCTCAATTGATCCGCCATACGAGTGGAACATGCTCGCAAAGCCGAGAGCCCACTAGCTGAGCATGGAGACTAGAGGAGATGGCTCAATCCGGGCGGGTGGCCATCCTGCTCAAGGTAACCCCGAACAAGATGGCCGTTCCGGCATCTATGGAGCGAAAAATTGCTGCCCCCAACGCAACAAACGTGCCCGCACACTTGATTTATAAGCCACGTATCAGACAATTCGGCGGAGGTATTTACCGCGTACCGTAGGTTTCGGGCGATATTTTGCTGTAGATTTCTTCTTTCACCAACGCCAGGACGGCATCAGTATCCGTTCGATCCACGTCTGCGAGGAGGCTCTCCCACTTAGCGACCACCTCATTGAATCCATCGATGTACGTATCCGGATCGTCAACACCCAGGCGCTCCTGAGCGTTGGTGCGGATCGTGTTGATGTCCGCTTGCGCGAACTCGTGCACTGCTTCCGACAGATCCTCGCTCGGCTCTACGATCTTGGTCGGCTTCTCTTCCGCTTCCGCAAGCGTGCTGTGCTCGTCCTCATCGTAGAAGTGCTGGGTCATCACGAGAGCGCGGGCTGACTCATCGATCAGAATCTGGCGGTCCTCTTCACTCAGGTCGTTCCAGAAGGACGAGTTCACGCTCACATTGACACCCGAGAAATAGGTGCCAAACGCGATCATGTTCAGCGTGTCGGTGACATCCCACAAGCTGAACGAAGACAGGGCATCGGCACCGTTAACGGCGCAATCGATGGAGCCACGCTCCAGTCCAGTGTACATCTCCGAGGAAGGCACGTTCACCGAAGTGGCGCCGAGCGCTGTGGCCACACGGTCCCAGGCACCTCCAGGCATGCGAATCTTTTTGCCCGAGATGTCATCGAGGGTGACAACCTCTTCCCTGCACATCAGGCGGTAGGGGTTGCTCGCGTATCCAGCCAAGAACACGACGTTGTGGCGAGCCCACTCATCCTGAAGGTCAGGGTTGTTGATGTTATAGTCCGTGGATGCGATGGCCATCAGCAGGGGATCGGGGTTCAGCCATCCGAGATCGGCGATGGTGTTGGTGAGTGGCAAATCCGAGGGCGTATAGGTGCCTGCCACATAGCCACCAGTGGCCATGCCGTCACGTATGCCGCTCAGCGAAGCTGCCGCTGGGACCAAGGATCCACCAGGGAACACCTCGAAGGTAATGCGGCCATCAGTAGCCGCTTCTACTTTGTCGGCAAAAACCTGCTGACCGCGCGTGGTAGCATGGTTCGGCCCCAAGAAGTTGATCAGGGAATAGGTGTCCGCCACCGCCTGACCAGATGCGAGAACCATGGCAAGCGCGCCCGCGCTCGCAAGGAATGATGCTTTTTTCACTATTGCCTCCTGCTCGTTAAAGTTTGTTAAGCTGTTTTCTCTAGACCAGCGCGGTCTGGGTAGTTCGCGTCCAATCTGAGAGTGAAGTAGTCCGCGTAGCGAATGTCTTCATACTTGTTGGTTTGCGCATCCGCGAATCGCGGCAGCGTGCTCACTGTTGACTCCAGATTCGGGTCAAAGAACATAGCCACCGAGTATCTGTCTCGGTTTGACGACTTGTTGATCACGCGATGTGGCGTTGAGTTGAACTTGTCATTGGTCCAACGCGCCAGAATGTCGCCAATGTTCAAGATGAAGGTATCTGGAATATACGGCGCATCGATCCACGTTCCGTCCACTCTCTGGATCTGCAGCCCCCCCACATCGTCCTGGGATAGGATCGTCAGGAATCCGTAGTCGGTATGCGGATAGATGCCATAGAGGTCCTCCTCGCGCGTTTCCGGTGCGGGCGGATAGTGAATGAGTCGAAGAGTCGTGGACGGCGGGTCAAAGAGCTTGCCAAAGAAGCCCTCGTCTTCTCCAACCGCCAACGAGAAAGCGGGCAGCAGCTGATGGCCGAGCCGCCGCACGGCCTCATCATATCGCTTAACCACATCCACGAACCAAGGATCATCTGGCCATTGGTTTGGCCCCTGGAGCGGCTTGTTCATGAAGTCCGGATGGTCCTCAGCCACCTCATGCCGCAGAAAGAACGATTCCAGTTGGTTGGGATGGCGCGCTGCAGGGAAGCGAGCCGATGACTTTAGCGTTGAAGAGGCGAAGGCCTGATAGCCTCGGTGCCACTTGTTCTGTTTAATGCGAAGCTTCTCTTCCATCGGCTTCTCATGAAACCGGACATTCGCTTCAAAGGCTTCCTTGATGAGGCCGCCCGGAACGCCATGCCCTGAGACATAGAAGAATCCCGTCCCCGTGCACGCATTCTCAATCTGAGCAGCCACCCTGCTCCGGGCTGATGCATCGTTATTTGCCAGCATGTCGCTGACGTCGATGATTGGAATTTCCGGTGGACGTGTCATGACGCCTTCCTCCATTTGTCTGAGTGGCTAGCGCATCAACAAATTTGGTACAAACATCACCAAAGACGGAAACGCTATGAAAGCCGCGAACAAGAGAAGGTCCATTACAATGAACCAGTAGCAACCTTTAAATATCGTCCCTAACGATATCGCTTTTCCTATTGCGCCCTTAATAACGTAAACATTCAATCCCAAGGGTGGTGTAATCATCCCTATTTCCAGTAGCTTTACGGCCACCACACCAAACCATATCAGATTGATGTCGGCCTGTTTTACTATTGGAAGAAGGATGGGCAATGTCAGAAGAAGAAGTCCAATTGAATCAACAAACATTCCCAGAATTATGAACATAATCCCGATCATAATAATAAGAAGAGTAGGCTCTTGAATCAGTGGTTCCAACGCCTGACTGAGATAGCTGGGGATTCCCGCAATTGCCATAAATCTAGTAAATAATATGGCGCCAATTCCGATTATGAAAATGCTTGCCGTTGTGTTGGCCGTATCAATGAGGGAATTATAGAAATCTCTTATTGAAAACGTCCTTCTCCACATCGCCAAAAGGAGCGCAAAGAAAGCGCCTGCAGCTCCTGCTTCAGTCGGGGAGAATATTCCAGAGAAAATTCCCCCAAGTATTGCAATGATAATAAGCGGGAACGGCCACACCCCTCTGAGGGCCTGGAGCTTTTGCCGTGAGGTGTAAACTGTTTTGTCCGGTGGCGCGATACTGGGGTTTAAGTATGAGCGAGTCGTGATCATCGCCACAAACAGAAGCGCGGACACGACACCCGGTAGAAAACTTGCTGCAAACAGCATACTGATCGATTGTTCGGCAAATATGCCATAGATGATCATCAAGATGCTTGGCGGAATCAAAGACCCCAAAGTTCCCGCTGCTGCGACGGTGCCAGTTGCGAGCGCAGGACTGTAGTTGGCCCGCAACATTTCAGGGATCGCCACTCTTGTCATAGCCCCTGCCGTAGCGAGGCTGGATCCCGAGGCGGCGGAGAAAAGGGCGCAAGCTCCTACGCTCGCCGACGCCAACCCACCGGGCACGCGGTTGAGCAACATCCGCATGAACTGGAACAGATCTGCTGTGATTTCGCTCTTGGATGCAATGGCACCCATTAAGAGGAACATCGGAATGGCGCTTAATGACCAGTCGCCAATAAAATTAAACGGGATGGCAGTGATTGCTCCGAGGGCTGGAGTTAGCCCAAGTATGGCGAAAATCCCTGCAATCGAAACCAATCCTAGCGCGATACCAACGGGCACGCGGAGAAGGATCATCAGCAGAACAACGGCGACGCCTATTATACCAATCGTCGTTCTATCCATTTACGTGCCCATAGCGTCTTTAATCATCGGAGGGTTGCGCTGAGATAATCTCAGTGCAGATGCGAAACAGCGTACCTACCGCGGCCACGCCGAAGCCGAGTGGCAGCAAGCATTTGGCAGGCCAAAGCGGTATAGGCGGTGTGCCCATTGAAATTTCAGAAATGGAATATGAGCGAACTGCGTCATGCCCGGTGCGGTAAGCGAGAAGGGACAAGAAGATCAGTACGCAAGCGTGCGCAAACAGACGCATTGCTTTCTTTAGGCGCGGGCCTGCTAGATTATAGCCGACCTCTGCGACCACATGCTGTCCAAGAAGCTCCAATCTTAGAAGCGGCAAGAACACGGCGGCCACCATGTAGTAGTACGCCGTGATTTCAATGGTTGCGGGTATAGGATATCCGAGAAAATACTTTGTCGCTATGTCTGCAACGGCATGGACCAGCATAAGGAACAATGCCGCACCTGCTATTAACGACAGAGCCCTGGATATAAAATCGAATGACTTATCCAAACCCATCATAAGAACGACCACTATCTCCAGATCGAAAACTCTGCTGCCCAAGACAGATAGTCGGCGAACGCTTTGTTCTTGTTGAAGGAAAACGCGAACCCTGCCTCCTTTTTTAAGGCTGAAACGTCTAAGGGTTGGCGGTCTTTATCCATATATGGATCTATAAACACTGCACCTTCGCCTCCCGAATCACCCACGCTGTAGGCAAAGTTTTCAAAGTTTTGGGCAAGGTGTTCGGCCCAGTCGCTTGCGTGCCAACTCCAGTCCGACCCGATATTGAAAACTTGGCCCCGGATGTCTGGGCGCTGCAGCAACGTTACGACTGCTCTTCCGATATCCCTGCTGTATGCCCAATCCTTGAATGGATCTCGTGGCATCGCTGCATGGCGGCCAGAACTGGCCGCGCGTAGGAGCTGGAGCGGAACGCTGAGAGGATCCCTGACGGAGGTATCGTACTCCCACGGTCCCCAAGCAATTCCAATCCGGGCGCAGACAACGTTCATCTCGAAGAGTTCGCCATACCGCAGCACCGCCCTCTCAGCGGCCGCTTTTGAGATGGCGTACAAACTGGTGGGATGGCCTAGGACGCTTTCGGTGACCGTGGCTTCATCAAATCCTGGTCGATTTGCTATGTCTCCATAGACGCCACTTGTGCTGAGCTGTACCAGGCGTCGGCTTGGCCCATTTCGAATCGCCTCAAGCACATTTATGGTGCCCGTGCTGTTCACTTCCATGATGCCAAAAGGGTCGTCGCGCTCGCGTGCCGCATTGGAAGTTATCGCCGCAGCGTGAACGATGGCGGCGGGATTGTGCCGTGCGAACTGTTCCGTCAGGAAAACGGGTTCGGTGACGTCACCGCGCTCAAAGCGCAGGGTGCCAGGAAGGCGATCTGCATAGGAAATGAACTCAGCAGGCGGGGAAAGGACATCCAGGATGACCACCCGCTCCCCAGCGAGCAGAAGCTGCTCGACCACCGCGAGCCCTATGAAGCCCGCGCCCCCCGTCACTAGCGTCCCAGCCGCCCCCATGGATGAAACTCCCGACCATCTTTATGCGTTGAGGGCACGCTAGTAGTGTTTCAGTGAGACTGCAATAGGATACTGCGAGGGTCACTGCAGGGGTTGCGCAGCCACCCCACTCCAGAGGCATCCAGCAGTTCAAGGCAGGATAGAACGCACGGAGAAATGGGGGAAATGGGATGTCGAGACGGTCTACCCACGCTCATGGACGGCGCGCTCAACGGCACACACGTCGACAAAGGAGTTCAACCAAATTACTGTGTTACTGAAGAGTGGTAGCGATAGAACGGTCCGTTGCGCGCTTCGCTGGACGCCCGCGTTCAGCGAACGCTCGCGACTTGGTGACCACCTCAAACCAAGGGCAGAGTGGTTCTTGGATGAGCATGCCGGCCTGTCGGGAATTGCCTGCAAGCCAATAGACCATGCAACTGCGGAGCATTCGCTCGCTCCGATTGACATCGCCACTATAGCACCAATCGTTGGCATACGTGGCTCCGACCGATATGCTTGCATAATGTGACGAACAAGCCATGTCGGTTTGGGCCAGAAAAACGGAAACACTGTAAATAACAGGGCACCATTTGGCACCTTTCACACCAAGTGCTCGCGCAGGAACATGAATTAATTATATTTCCCAAACAGGCTACGAAAACACAGTGACATCTACACAAAGGGCCTTACTCGAATGTCAACAAACACTGTGAACGGCAGAAACAGGGAAGAACACGCAACCAGCGTCAAGCAATCGCTCCTGACAGATGGGTCGGGCAAGAAAATTCGCTTAATTAGGAAGAGCAAAAAACTTTCTCTTAAAGATCTCTCTGAGCTGTCTGGGTTGTCTGTATCTCAAATCAGTCACGTAGAACGTGGGGTAAATGCCCCTTCTCTGCGCGCCCTTCGGCAACTAGCCGCAGGTCTGGGAGTGGGCGTGGAAGCTTTCTTCTCCGATGGTGGCCCGGACGAAAGCTCTGCTTCGAACGTCGTCATACGACAGGCGGGTCGACGCGTGTTTTATCTTGATGATTCAGGCACCTCCATGGAGCTTCTGACGCCGACAGGGTTCCCTGGTATACAGACCTTCTACTCATACATCGCTCCGGGCTCAGGTTCTGGACCCGAGCATGACGTTCACGAGGGGAGCGAAAGTGCCGTCATTCTAGCTGGGTCATTGGACCTCTGGCTGGACGGAGTAAGGTACCATCTCGAACCAGGGGACAGCTTTTCGTTCCAGAGTACGACACCACATCGCTACGAGAACACCGGAAGAACCATGACGCAGGCTATTTTTACAATCAGCCCGCCGATTTATTGACTAAGTCTACAATTGCGTTCTCTGTCGCGTTCGCCGATGGCATTCAACGGCATTGGCTTGATGTCGCCGTCGCCACCACGACCAAGTCCAATTGAAAGCGGTACCGGTGGGCGGCGTGACCCCGCTTTTCCGCACGCTGCATCTGCGTCCTCCGTCACTGGTTTGAACGAGCGGGATGCCAGGGTGATCTGCTCCCCTACGCTCATCCGGCGCATCCCCGGCCGGGCCGAGCGCGGCGACTGCCTCTTCCACCTCGGTCGGGAGACGCCGCCGGAGGCGGCGTAATCCAGGGCGAAATTGGCACCAGGGAAAGGGCTCCGGCGGTCCTTTCGGCCGGACCGCTTCCGGGCTAACCAGGGTCCTGCAACAGCGGGAGCGAGGCATGAGCGAGATCACCATTGTGCCGCCGGAAGCGGCGCACCGTCCGGCCTGGGAACGGCTTTATGCCGGCTATGCCGCCTTCTATCAGGTGGAGCAGAGCGCCGAGATGCGCGCGCGGGTCTGGGGCTGGATCCAGGATCCGGACCACCCGGTGGAGGGGCGGCTGGCGCTGGATGCGGCGGGGGAGCCCATCGGCCTCACCCACTTTCGGCCCTACAGCCGGCCGCTGATGGCCTCGACCGGCTGCTTCCTGGACGATCTCTTCGTCGACCCGGCGGCGCGCGGCTCCGGCGCGGCCCAGGCGCTCATCGAGGCGGTGGCGGAGATTGCGCGTCAGCGCGGCTGGAACCTGGTGCGCTGGATCACCAAGGAGGACAACTACCGCGCCCGGGCCGTCTATGACCGTCTGGCCCGGCGCACCGACTGGGTGACCTACGACCTGACGCCCTGATGGCGGGCGAGAGCGAAAGCTGCCCCTCGGGCGCCACCCTGGCGCTGGTGCCGCTGCTGGGGCTGCTCTGGGGCTTCAACTGGCCGGCGGTGCGCATCGCGCTGGACGAGATCGCGCCCTGGACCCTGCGGGCGGCCGGCATGCTCTGCGCCGGTGCCTTTCTGGTCGTCCTGGCGCTTCTCACGGGCCGTTCGCTGCGGGTGCCGCGCTGCCAGTGGCCGCAGCTCATCGTCACCGGCCTGCTCTCGATCGCCGCCTTCAACATCCTGCTCGCCTTTGCGCAGCTCGTGGCGCCCACCTCGCGCATCGTCATCGTCACCTTCACCATGCCGATCTGGGCGGCGCTGCTGGCCGCGCTGGTGCTGGGCGAGGCGCTGGACCGGCGGCGCCTCTTGGGCCTGGGCCTGGGGCTGGCGGGCTTGACCGCGTTGGGCTGGCCGCTGATCACCGGCGGCGGGCTCTCGCTCGGCCTGCTCTATGCGCTGATCGCCGGTATCGGATGGGGCGCGGGCACGGTGCTCTTGAAGCGCTTTCCCGTCTCGGCGCCGGCCATAACCGTGGCCGCCTGGCAGCTCCTGCTGGGCGGGCTCTGCGGCAGCGTCGGCATGCTGATCTTCGAGGGCGTGCCGCGTCCCGCGCCGCTGCAGAGCGCGACGCTGCTCGCCTTCGGCTATCACGTGATCCTGGCCCAGGCGCTGGCCTACTTTATCTGGTTCGGCGTCCTGCCCCGCTTGCCGGCGGGGGCGGCCTCCATGGGGACGTTGATGGTGCCGGCGGTGGGTGTGCTGGGTTCGATGATCTTCCTGGGCGAGCGCCCGGGGCTGGGCGATTGGCTGGGCCTGGCGCTGGTGCTGGCCGCAGCGGCTACGATCCTGCTGCCGCCTCGGGCGGTGGCCGCCCCTCTAGCCAGGCGCGGGTGAGCGCGCGCAGCCGCTCCCGGCCGAAGCTCGGGAAGTGACCGCCGTGAACCACACGCACCGGCAGCGCCAGCAGGCGCTCCAGGGACCGGCGGTAGGCCGCAAGCTCGGCGCCGCGGCAGTCGTCCACCAGCGGTCCGTCGTAGATGGTGTCGCCGGAGAAGAGGATGCCGCTGGCCGCTTCCCAGAGCGCGATGGAACCGGGGGAGTGGCCGGGCAGGTGCAGCACCTCGAAGCGCCGGTCGCCCAGGTCGATCACGCTGCCTTCCTCCAGCAAACGCGTCGCCGGTGCCGGGGTAATCCGGTAGGCCGCCTCGTCCCAGCCGCCGGGCGGCAGCGCGTCGAACATCTCCTTTGTGGCATAGGGGTCGGCCAGGGTGGCCTTGCGCTCCGGCCGGGCCAGCAGCGCGGCTTCCGCCGGATGGACGGCGCGCTCGGCGAACTCGTGATGGCTGCCGATGTGGTCGAAGTGGGTGTGGGTGGCGACCGCCAGGAGCGGCCGTTCGGCCAGCAGCGCCACCTGCCGGCGCAAGGACACCAGGCCGCTGCCGCTGTCGATCAGCAGGTCGCGCTCGCGCCCGCGCAGATGCCAGATGTTGCAGCGGTAGAAGGGCTTGATGTGGGGCTCGTAGATCCAGGTCAGGCCGTCGGGCAGCCTGCGGGTCTCGTACCAGCTTTCGGCGGTGGCGATACGCATGGGCGCAGTATAGCAGCGCGGAGGCAGCGTGCGGGTCCGATGTGGCGCATGGCTGTCGTCGACAAGGCGCTGCCCCTCCCGGTCATGACCGCGGGCGCCGGGGCTGCTACAAGTCGGACACCTGAGACACCGCCATCGGAGAGCCGCCCATGACATCCGCGCGCACAGTCAGCTTCACCCGCATGGAAGACGGAACGCGGGAGGACTACGAACTGCTCGACCGCCAGGCCGAGGAACAGACGGCGGCCCTGCCGGACCGGGTGCTCGAGTCGCTGCGCGGTCTCGCCGGCTCCTTCGACGGCTATCCCGTGGACCGCCTGACCCACTCGCTACAAAGCGCCACCCGGGCCGCGCGCGACGGCCGGGACGAGGAATATGTGGTCTGTGCCCTGCTGCACGACATCGGCGACATGCTGGCGCCCTGGAACCACAGCGACTTCGCCGCTTCCGTGCTGCGCCCCTACGTCTCCGAGGAGAACTGGTGGATGGTGAAGCACCACGGCATCTTCCAGGGCTACTACTATTTCCACCACCTGGGCGGCGACCGCAATGAGCGCGAGCGCTACCGCGATCACCCCTGCTACGAGCGCACGGTGGAGTTCTGCGCGCTCTATGACCAGAACTGCTTCGATCCGGCCTACGACCACCTGCCGCTGGAGCATTTCGAGCCGATGGTGCGCCGCGTTTTCGCCCGCAGCCCCTTCGCCGGGCAAAACGTGACGGCTGCCTGAGCGGGGTCTACGCCACCGTCTTCGCCTTGTAGGCGCAGAGGTCGTTCACGATGCAGGTGGGGCAGTCGGGTTTGCGGGCCTTGCAGACGTAGCGACCGTGCAGGATCAGCCAGTGGTGGGCGTGCAGGCGACGGTCGGGCGGCACCACCTTCTCCAGCTTGCGCTCGACCTCCAGCGGCGTCTTGCCCGGCGCCAGGCCAGTGCGGTTGCCGACGCGGAAGATGTGGGTGTCCACGGCGATCGTCGGCTGGCCGAAGGCGATGTTGAGCACGACATTGGCGGTCTTGCGCCCCACGCCCGGCAGCTTCTCCAGCACCGCGCGCTCCTGCGGCACCACGCTGCCGTGCTCCTCCACCAGGATGCGCGAGAGCTTGATGACGTTCTTGGCCTTGGTGTTGAAGAGGCCGATGGTGCGGATGTGCTGCCTTACCCCTTCCTCGCCCAGGGCCAGCATCTTCTCCGGCGTGTCCGCCACGGCGAAGAGGCCGCGCGTCGCCTTGTTGACCCCCACGTCGGTCGCCTGGGCCGAAAGCACCACGGCCACCAGGAGGGTGTAGGGATTGCTGTACTCCAGCTCGCCCTTGGGTTCGGGCAGGGCGGCGGCGAGGCGGTCGAAGAAGGCGACGATATCGGCCTTGCGCATGGGGGCTTCCGGTGTTGCTGACGAACTTTGCGAGGTGAATCGAAGCGAGATGAAACGCGCGGCTGCGCACGATAACGCGGCTTTGCCGTTTGGGCGAGCCGGGCCTATGTTAGGCGACATGAGCCAGCATTCGCCAGACGGCGCGGCTGCAGAAGAGCTGATCTTCGACGCCGTGCTGACACCGCACCGCTCCCTCTCGCCGCGGGGGTTCTATCTTCTCATGGCCGCCGTGGCCCTGCTCGGCTTCAGCCTGGGACTGGGCTTCTTCCTCATCGGAGCCTGGCCCGTGGTGGGCTTCATGGGGCTGGAGTTCCTGCTGCTCTTCCTGGCCTTCCGGGTCAACTATCGCCGCGGCAGCAGCTGCGAGACCCTGGCGCTGACGCGCGACCGCCTCGAGGTGCGCCGGATCGATCACCGCGGTCGGGCGCAGTCCTGGAGCTTTCAGCCTTACTGGCTGCGCGTCGAGCTGCTACCGCCGCACGGCCCGGACCCGCAGCTTGCGCTGACCAGCCACGGCCGTCGCCTGATCATCGGGCGCTTCCTGGCACCGGCGGAGCGCATATCCCTTGCGGAAGCGCTTCAGCATGCCGTCCTGCGCACGCGGGCGACGGTGTGACGCCTGCATGACCACTTCCCTGCTGATCTTCGACTGCGACGGCGTGCTGATCGACAGCGAGGCGCTGTCGGCCCGTGCCTGGTGCGAGGTGCTGGGCGCCTGTGGTGTGGCCTACGACGAGACCGAGATGGCGGCGCGCTACACCGGCTACACCGATGCCATGCTGGCCGAGGCCGTGGCGCGGGAACGTGGTGTCACGCTGCCCGAAGATATCCTCACGCGCGTGCTGGACCACAGCCTCGGCCTTTTCGCGCGCGAGCTGCAGCCCATTGCCGGCATCACCGAATTGCTGGGCGATCTGGCGGGGGCGCGCTGTGTCGCCTCCAACTCCAGCCGGGCACGCCTGCGCGAAACTCTGCGGTTGGCGGGCTTGTCAGACAGCTTTGCGGCAGAGGCCGTTTTCAGCGCCGAGGATGTGCCCCGGCCCAAGCCGGCTCCTGATCTGCACGCCCACGCCGCCCAGCGCATGGGATTCGCGCCGGCGGAGTCTCTGGTGATCGAGGACAGCGTGACCGGGGTGCAGGCGGCGCGGGCGGCCGGCATTGCGGTGATCGGCTTCCTGGGTGCCAGTCACAGCCTGCCGGGCCAGGGCGAACGCCTGCGCGCTGCGGGCGCCGGCTGGATCGCCGAAGATGCGGAGGAGCTGGCACGCCTGCTTGTCCGCAAAGGCGAGCGCCAGGCGCCGGTCTCTCAGCCCTGAGGCGAGTGCTCGGGCCGCCGGAGCAGTCGGCTTAGCGACACGGGATCGGCCAACAAAGCCGCCTCTTCCTGCCGCTCCAGGGCCTGGCCCGTCGCCTGCTTGGCCAGCGCGCGGCGCAGCAGGTCGGGGGCGGGCGGGTCGTCGGCTGCGGCAACCAGGGCGCGGTGCAACAGCAACAGGCGCCGGTCGTGCAGCAGGGCCTGCAACCCGCCGTCCGGCAGATCCACCAGTGGATGGGCGTCCAGTTCCCGCGCCCGCTGGAGCACCCGCGGTGGGGCGCTTTCCTCGGGAATGAGAAAGAGACCCAGCGCGCGCGCCGCCCGCCCCAGGCCCGGGCTCGAACCCACCCAGAGAGTCACGGGCGCCAGAAGCAGGCCGAGCACGATGGGCGAGAACCAGAGCGCCAGGCCGAGGGGCAGCAACACCAACACCACCGTGGCAGCCAGGCCGGCCAGGAACTGCGCCCGGGTGGCGGCGAAGGCCAGGCCGAAGGGCAGCATGGCACCGTCCTCGCGGTGCTGGCTGCTCCAGCCGCCGTCGCGTCCGCTCAGCACTTCGAAGACGAAACGCACATGCCAGACCAGCATCACCGGCGCCAGCAGGATCGAGGACAGCATCTCCAGCAGGGTGGAGAGCAGCGCGCGCAGGGGCCCGCCCACAAGGCGCCACTGCGGCGAAAGCAGGAGCAGCAGGAGACCCAGGACCCGCGGCGCGAAGAGCAGCACCGCAATCACGCTGACCAGGGGCAGGGCGCTCGACAGCGTCGGCGCGGCATCGGCGCTCGCTGCGGCGCCACCGCTCAGCGACAGGCCGGCGGCGATGCCCAGGCCCAGCAGCAGGAACGCCAGCCAGAGCGGCGAGGCCAGATAGGCCATGATCCCTTGCGCCAGATGCAGGCGGCTCACCCAATGCAGCCCGCGGGCCGGCAGCACCTTGGCATGCTGCAGATTGCCCTGGCACCAGCGCCGGTCGCGCATGGCATGGTCCAGCGCCGTGGGCGGTGGCTCCTCCCAGCTGCCGCCGAGGTCGGGCGCCATGCGCACCTCCCAGCCGGCCCGCACCAGCAAGGCGGCCTCGACGAAGTCGTGACTCATCACGTGGCCGCCGAAGGGCTTGCGCCCCGGCAGTTCGGGCAGGCCGCAGCTTTCGGTGAAGGCGCGGGTGCGGATGATGGCGTTGTGGCCCCAGAAGTTGCCCTGTCCCAGGCCCCAGAAGGCCAGACCCTGGGCCAGCACCGGGGTGGCGACCAGACTCGCCCACTGCTGCAGGCGGGCAAAGAGGCTGGAGCGGTTGATCAGGGTTGGCGGCACCTGCAGCAGACCAAGCCTTGGGTTGGCTTCCAACCGGCGTGCCATGGCGACGAGCGTGTCGGGCGCCATGAGGGAGTCGGCATCCAGCACCACCATGGCCTCGTAGTGCGCGCCCCAGCGGCGGCAGAAGTCGGCGATGTTGCCGGCCTTCTTGCCCAGGTTCTGGCTGCGGCGGCGATAGTGCAGCGTGCCGGCACCCTTGAGCAGCCGGCGCACCGCGAACCAGGCGGCCTCTTCCGCCACCCAGATCCGCGGGTCGGTGGTGTCGCTGAGGATGAAGAAGTCGAAGCGCCGGCCCTCCGGCTGGCGGGCCAGCCCCTCGTACATCGCCGCGATGTTGGCGAAGACCTGGTTGGGATCCTCGTTGTAGACCGGCATCAGCACCGCCACCCGTGCCGGCAGCGGACCGTCCGGCGCGCCCGGGTCCAGACCCGGCTGCGGCCAGCGTGTGAGCGCGGCGAAGAAGCCCACCAGCGCGTTCCAGAAGGAGAGCGCGAGCCAGAAGGTGAGAAAGGCGAAAAGCGCGGTGTAGAGCCACTCGGCTGGTCCCGGCTCGGCGAAGCCCAGCGCCTCCTGGAAAGCGGCGGCCGCCAGTGCCGTGGTCGCTAGGCTGCCGCCCAGCACCGCCAGACGACGCAGGGCGGCTGTGATTGCCAAGCCGCGCGTTTCCATGGCTTCAGCTCAACCGTGCCCGGGCGCGTTGCGGCAGGCGCGGGATGGCGGGTGCCGGCAGCAGGTCGCGCAGGCTCCAAGCCTGGAGCGGCTGTTCCGGCATGGCGCGGGGGCGGATCGGCGGCGCCGGATCGGGCAGGGCGGCATAGAGCCGGCGCAGGTCCTCGACCGGCAGCGGCCGTGGCGCCAGGAAGCGTTCCGGCCAGCGTGCGGCAACACCGCTCAAGGCAACGGCGGCTTCGGCGGCGGCCACGCTGCGCGCGGTCCCGGCCGTGGTCGGCGCATCGAAGCGCACGGCCTGGGCGTCGAACCACTCCAGGAGTTGGCGCTCATAGGCAGCCTTCAAGCTCTCGCCGGCCAAGCGTTGCCGCTCGATCCGCTCCTGGAGTGCTGCCTGATCAACGGCAGCCTCCACGCCAAGAAGGGTCAGTCGCTCGCGTAAGGGCGCGTGGGCTCGTGAATAGGGAATGGGTGGTTTCATGCAGTTGCGTTGAATCCCATGGGTTGTTGCTGCGTAAAATGTTCAGGTGATGGAACACAGAAGCGGGCGGTCCGGCTCCGTCCCCGATCTGGACGAAACGGCCACTCCGCCCGCTACTCGAAGATGGCGTGGCGCCGGTGTGCATTTCTATGACCTTGTTGGGACAAGCTGGTTGTCACGCGTGCGGCGCCCCTTGATTGGCTCTTCTGCGGCGGCTGAGGGCGCATGTGGTTGCGATCCTCCACCTCCGGAAAGTCGCGCTCGGACAAGCGGGCGTCGGTGGCGGCGCTGGTCTCGCAAGCGCAGGGCCGCTATAGCAGGGCCTTGTTCACAAACGGCTTCTTCAGGAGGAGACAAGAGCCCATGGCCGGAAAGATCGACGCACGCCTCGCCGAACTGGGAATCGAACTACCGACGCCGGCGGCCCCGGTGGCGAACTACGTTGCCTATGTGAAGAGCGGGAACCTCGTCTTCCTCTCCGGACAGCTGCCGCTGGTCGGTGGCAAGCCCAGCCACACCGGTAAGGCCGGGGCGGAACAGAGCGCTGAGGAGGCTCAGGCAGCGGCGCGCAACTGCGCCATCAACATCATCGCCCAGCTCAAGGCCGCCTGTGACGGCGACCTCGATCGGGTGAAGCGCGTTGTGCGGCTGGGCGGCTTCGTTGCCTCCACACCGGACTTCGTGGACCAGCCGAAGGTGGTCAACGGTGCCAGTGACCTGATGGTCGAGGTGTTCGGTGATGCCGGCCGGCACTGCCGCACAGCGGTGGCGGCGCCCTGCCTGCCGCTGGACGTGACCGTCGAAGTGGATGCGGTCGCCGAGATCGAGTAGGCCCGGATCGACCCTCGGCGCCTATCGCGAGGGCGCCGGGGGTCAGGCCCGACCCTTCGGCTCCCCGTCGGCGAAGAGATCGGCGCGCTGGTCGATGATCTGCTTGCCCTTGATCACGGTGAAGGATACCGCGTCCTCCCGCGAGGGGAAGCAGTCGGCGCGCTGAAAGACTCGCTCCATCTCGCCGTCGGTGCCGGCGTCCTTGCGGATCGTGCCGGCGACGCGCCACTGCCCGTCCTGCTGCACCGGGGCCGGCTCGATGGTCAAGCCCTTGTAGTCAAGAGGCTCAGCCTCTTCCGAGGCGGCAGCAGCGGGCTCGCGCGCCGGGCCGCCGCCGAACAGTCGTGACAGAAATCCAACCATGGCTGCAGTAAAGCACGGCGCGGCCTACATGAACAGTTTCTCGGCCTCGGCATCCATGTCGGCGTAGAGCCCGGCCACCTGCTCCTCGTAGCCGTTGTAGAGCCGGGTGGGCACCTTCTCGTCGGTGCCCAGCACTTCTTCCTCGGCCTGTGACCAGCGTGGGTGCGGCACCTCGGGGTTGACGTTGGCCCAGAAGCCGTACTCGTTCGCTGCGATTGTCTCCCAGAAGGTGGTCGGCCGCTCGGCCAGGAACTCCATGGCCACGATCGACTTGATCGATTTGAAGCCGTACTTCCAGGGCAGCACGAGCCGCAGCGGCGCGCCATTTTGCGCCGGCATCGGCTTGCCGTAGATGCCGCTTGCCATGAAGGCGAGCGGATGGCGCGCCTCGGCCAGGGTCAGCCCTTCCTGATAGGGCCAGGGATACCAGCTCGCGCGCAGACCGCGCATGGCCTCGGGCTGCTCGGCCGTGGTGAAGCGCAGATAGCGCGCTTCCGCCTTGGGCCGGGCGAGTGCCACCAGATGTGACAGCTCGAAGCCCGACCAGGGCACCACCATGGCCCAGGCTTCCACGCAGCGGAAGCGATAGACCCGTTCCTCCAGCGGCATGTGCGCGAGCAGTTCGTCGATGTCGAAGCTGCGCTCCTGCTCGACCAGTCCACTGACGGTGACGGTCCAGGGGCGCAGCTGCATTTTCTGGGCCTGGCGCCAGATGTTCTTCGAGGAGCCGAACTCATAAAAGTTGTTGTAAGTGGTGGCCAGCCGTTCCTCAGTCAGTTCGCGTTCCACCGCATAGACTTCGTTGCGGCGCACGGGATAGAGGCCGGCCGAGGGATCCTGGCTGCCTTCCTGCGCCAGTGCCCGGGCGCCGGGGCCCATCAGGCCGGCCGTCAGGGCCAGGGCCGTTCCCGCCCCTGCCTGCGTGAGAAAGCGGCGGCGCTGGCGATAGATCGATTCGGGGGTGACCTGAGATTCCGGAATGTCCCAGTCGGGACGGCGCTTGATCCACATGACGGACCTCCCATTGGCTGGAGTATAGCACAGATCGGCGCGGCGGGCAGCATGGAGCTGTGGTCAGCGCGCAACGTGCCGAATGAAGGCTATACGCTGCTGGGGGCCCCGGCGGATCACGCGATCAGGGTTTGCGTGCCACCAGGTCGATCAGGGCCGAGCGGCCGGCGTGACCGCGGCCTTCCTGGATATCGGCTTCGTAGCTCGCCAGCCGTTCGATCTCCCAGTCGCCGAACTGGGCGCGCAGCAGCGCTTCGGTATACATGTTCTCGCGGTGCGGCGGTCCGCCGGTGCCATAGTCCACCTGCTCCGGGCGATAGCCATGCAGAAGCAGGCGCCCGCCGGAGCGCAGGCTGCGTTTCATGCTGGCGAACACGCTCTCCCGGTCGCCCGGCGCAAGGAACTGGATGAAGATGGCGACCACCAGGTCGTAGGCTTCCGGTGTCCAGTCCCAGGTCAGGATATCTGCCACCTTGAAGTCCACCGAGACACCGCGCTCCAGCGCCAGGCGCCGCGCCTTGGCGACGCCGACCTCGGAGTTGTCCATCGCCGTCACCGACAGGCCCTTCTGGGCCAGGAAGACCGAGTTGCGTCCTTCGCCGTCGGCCACCGCCAGCGCCTTCTGGCTTGGCACCAGCAGATGGGCCTGCGCCTGCAGAAAGGCGGCGGGTTCGGTGCCGAAGAGGAATTCCTCGCCGGCGTAGCGCTCATCCCACATGGCGGTCTCCTGTCGCGCCTTGCGGCGGAATAACGGAAAGCTTCGGCCGGCGCGGGCTCAGCCTTGCTGTGCCCAATCCTGCGGCGCCCAGCCCGGCGGGGCCAGCTCGAAGCCGGAAAACTCGAAGGCCGGGGAGACGGTGCAGCCGATCAGCGTCCAGTCGCCCAGGCTGCGCGCGCTCTGCCAGGCGTCCTTGGGGATGACGATCTGCGGCCGCTGGCCGCCGGCGAGATCCTTCCCCAGAACCAGCCGCTGGCTGGTGATCCCGTCATCGGACAGGCCGAGTTCCAGCGGTGCGCCGGAGTAATGGTGCCAGATCTCGGTGGCATCGACGCGGTGCCAGTGGCTGACCTCGCCTGCTGCGAGCAGGTAGTAGATCGCGGTACCGGCCCCGCGCCCGCCCTTGGCCGGCTGGTCGCGCCAGGTTTCGCAGAACCAACCGCCTTCGGGATGGGGCTGCATGTCGAGTTCGCGCGCCAGCTCGCGCGCCGCTTCCGGCAGATTGGCGTCGGGAATTGTGTTTTCGGTCATCCGCGGAAGACGTCCTTGCGCGCCCGTACCTCGGTGAAGACCTGCACCGGATCGCCGTCGGCAATCGCCAGTGCCTGCGCCAGGGCCGGGTCATCGGCCCGCAGGAAGGGGTTGGTGGCCAGTTCCTCGCCCAGTGTCGAGGGCACGGTGGGTTCGCCGCGGGCGCGCGCCGCGTCGATCTCTGCCGCCCGCGCCTTGAGGGCGCTGTTGTTGCCTTCCACCGACAGGGCAAAGCGCGCGTTGGCCTGAGTGTATTCGTGGGCGCAGTAGACCTTTGCCGTGCGGGGCAGGGCCCGCAGCTTCTTCAGGGATTGCCACATCTGCGGCGGTGTGCCCTCGAAGAGGCGTCCGCAGCCAAGGGCAAAAAGCGTATCGCCGCAGAAGAGCGCATCGGAGTCGGCGAACCAGAAGGCAATGTGCCCGCGGGTGTGGCCGGGAACGAAGTACACCTCTGCTTCCGCTTCGCCCACTGTGACCTGGTCGCCTTCGCGGACCTCGATGTCGATGCCGGGAATCCGCTCTGCATCGTAGGCCGGGCCGATGATGGTGCAGCCCGTGGCGTCCTTGATCTCCAGGTTGCCACCCACGTGGTCGCCGTGATGGTGGGTGTTGAGGATATGCGTGATCTGCCAGCCGAGGCGCTCGGCTTCCGCCAGCACCGGCTCGGCAACGGCAGGGTCGACCACGGCGGTGGCGCCGCTGGCCGGGCAGTGCGCGAGGTAGATGTAGTTGTCGTTGAGGACGGGGATTTGGTGGATCTGAAGCTGTGTCATGATTCATAGATAGCAAAGCCACCGCGCCGCTCCAACCCGCGCCGTGCTCGTGCTAGCCTTGTTCCATGTCCAGCGATGTCCTTGCCCTTTCTGAGTTCTACCGGACGCACACCGGGCAGGTGGCGCGGCATCTGATTCGCCGTCAGGTGCGCCAACGCTGGCCCGATGTCTCCGGCTGCGTGGTGCTTGGCCTCGGTTTTGCGACGCCCTACATGCGGCAGTTCCGCGACGAGGCCGATCGGGTTCTCGCCTTCATGCCGACGCGTCAGGGTGTGATGCATTGGCCGGTCGAAGGCCCTTTCTCCAGCACTCTGGTGGAGGAAGGCATGCTGCCCCTGGCCGACTGCTCGGTGGATCGGCTTTTGCTGGTTCACGCGGTGGAGCATAGTGAGGCGCTCGATGCGCTGTTGCGCGAGGCCTGGCGGGTGCTCGATGGCGAAGGGCGGTTGCTGGTGGTTGCCCCCAACCGGCGGGGGCTCTGGGCGCGCTTCGATCGCACGCCCTTCGGTCATGGCCGGCCCTACAGTCCTTCCCAACTCTCGCGTCTGTTGCGCGAGCACCTCTTCACGCCCCTCGAGGCGCGCGAGGCTCTCTATGTGCCCCCCACCTCTTGGCGCTGGCTCTTGCGTACGGCGCCGGCGTGGGAGCGGCTCGGCCAGCGCTGGTTCCCCCAGGTCGCCGGGGTCAATCTGCTGGAAGCGAAGAAGCAACTCTATGCCGTGCGGCCGCTGGCGGCACGGCAGCGGAGCAAGCGGGCGTTTGTCCTGCCCATGCCCGTCGGTGCTGCCCCCAGCCCGGCGCGGCGGAGCACGCGGTAGACCGGATCGTATCTAAGCTGAACCACCCCGGGTTCAGCTTAGATGTGTGAATCCGGCCTACATCAATGGGATAGAGCCGATTCATATCCATGTTCGGATCGCTTCGAAAATCCGATCCGGGATGATTGGCTCTAGCGTCATTCTTACCGGCTGGTACCAGAGTTTCTTGCATGCCACTGGTTTTTCGTGGAAGCATGCGCGCCTTCGAAAGACCAACACACGGGAGGTATGGAATGCTCCGGAGAACAATGCTCGGTTTTGCAGGTACGCTGGCGCTCGGTGTCGCCGCCACGGTGACGATGGCGCAGCCCGCCGAGGCTTACCCCGATCGTCCGATCACCATCATCGTGCCCTGGGGCGCCGGCGGCGGCACCGACGCCACGGCCCGCATCATCGCCTCGGTGCTCGAGGGTGAACTCGACACCTCGGTCAACGTGGTGAACCGCACCGGTGGTTCCGGCGTGGTGGGCCATACTGCCATCGCCGAAGCGGACCCGGACGGCTACACCCTCGGTCTCGCCACGGTCGAGATCAACATGATGCACTGGCAGGGCCTGACCGACCTGACCTGGGAGGGCTACACCCCCCTCACGCTGATGAACGAGGATCCGGCCTCCGTGAACGTTCCGGTTGATTCTCCTTATGAGACCCTCCAGGACCTCCTGGATGCCATCGAAGAGAACCCGGGCGGCTTCCAGGCCTCCGGCACCGGCCAGGGCGGCATCTGGCATCTGGCGCTCGCCGGTATGCTGTATGATCTGGGCTACGAGCCCAACGCCGTGGGCTGGGTTCCGAGCGACGGCGCAGCTTCCGGTCTGCAGGACATGGTCGCGGGCGGCGTGGACCTGGTTCCCTGCTCCCTGCCGGAAGCCCGCTCCCTGATCGACGCCGAGCGCGTGAAGTCGCTCGCCCTGATGTCGAATGAGCGTGCGGACCTCTATCCGGACCTCCCGACGCTGAAGGAAGAGACCGACAGCGACTGGACCATGGGTGCCTGGCGCGGCATCGTCGGCCCGGCGGGCCTGCCGCAAGAGGTGGTCGATACCCTGATCCCCGCTCTGGAAGCCGTCTATAACAGCGACGACTACCAGGAGTTCATGGCCTCGCAGGGTTACGGCATCCGCTGGGCCGCGGGCGACGATTTCGCCGAGTTCATGGATCAAAGCAACCAGAGCATGGGCGATATCATGGGCGCCGTCGGCCTCCGCAAGGACTGATCGAGACAAGGACCACCGCCGCTTCGGCGGCGGTGGCCTGATCGGATACCCGCGCATGCGCTTTAACGATATGATGCTCGGTGCGGTGCTGCTGGCGTTTGCCGTAGTCCTCGCCGGGTTTGCTACGACCTTTCCTGCCATTCCCGGGCAGCGCTTTGGGGCGGGACTCTTTCCGCTGCTGATCGCGCTGGGCTTTGCCGGCTGTGGCATCGCACTGGTGCTCCAGCACCTGCGCAGTCCGCACGCGGGCCGCGAACCCCTGGTGGCGCGCACGGACTGGACGCAGAAGCCGGGCGCGATCATGGCGGTGCTGGTCACCATCGGCCTGATGATCGGCTACATCCTTCTGTCGCGACCGCTCGGCTTCCTGCCGACCATGGCGGTCATGATCTTGATACTCTTGCGTCTGCTCCAGGTTCCCTGGTGGCAGACCCTGGTTTTCGCCATCGGCGGCACTTTCCTGCTGGACCTCATATTCCGCAGCCTGCTGATGGTTCCCCTGCCTTACGGCATCGTCCCCTATCTGCCCTGGTAGCCGTCCGGAGACACGATGGACCCCATCAGCCAAGCTTTCGACCTCGTCCTGCAGTGGCAGGTCATTGGTGCTGTTCTTGCCGCGGCAACGTTCGGCCTTCTGGTCGGGGCCATTCCCGGTCTCACGGCGACCATGGCCACGGCGCTGCTGGTCCCCTTTGCCTTCTTTATGGATCCGGTCCCGGCCGTGGGCATGATGGTGACCTGCGCGGCCATGGCGATCTTTGCCGGCGACATCCCGGGCACACTGCTGCGCATCCCCGGAACGCCGGCCTCGGCGGCCTATGCCGGCGAAGGCTACGCCATGACCCTGCGCGGCCAGGCCGAACTGGCTTTGGGCGCCAACCTGCTCTATTCGGCGCTGGGCGGGCTGTTCGGCACAGCGGTCCTGATCTTTGCCGCGCCGACACTCGCTGAAATCGCGCTCAATTTCTCGTCGGTTGAATACTTCTGGATGGCGCTGCTCGGCCTCACCTGTGCGGTATTCATCGGCGCCTCCTCACCGCTCAAAGGGCTGATCAGCCTGTTCATCGGCCTGTTCGTCGCCACCATCGGGCTCAACAATCCGGCTGGCGTGCCGCGCTTCACTTTCGGTTCGTCCGACCTGCTCGCCGGCATCGACTTCATTCCGGCAATGATCGGGCTCTTCGCCGTCTCCACCGTGCTGCGCACCGTGGCCGCCGGGGCGCCGGCCTGGGAAGTGGCGCAGAAGAGCATGGGCAACATCTTCCGTTCCTGGGGGACGCTGCTGCGCACCTATTGGCGGCAGCAGATCCGAGGTAATGTCCTGGGCACCACCATCGGCGCCCTGCCCGGTGCCGGGGCCGACATTGCCGCATGGGTCGCCTACGCGATCAGCCGCCGCTTTTCCCGCACGCCCGAGAAGTACGGCACCGGCCATGTGGAAGGCATCGTCGAAGCGACGTCGGCCAACAATGCCGCTGTTTCCAGTGCGTGGATTCCGGCTTTCGTCTTCGGCATTCCCGGCGACACCATCACCGCCATCGTGATCGGCGTGCTTTACGTGAAAGGCCTGAACCCGGGGCCGACTCTTTTCCTGTTCAATCCTCAGACGATCTACGCCGTCTTCCTCATTTTCATCATGGCCAACCTGATCATGGTCCCGCTCGGCTGGTTCGTGATCAAGCTGACCAAGCGATTGATGCAGGCGCCGCGGCGCATTCTCATGCCGCTGATCTTGGCGTTCTGCATGGTGGGCGCCTACGCCTCCAACAATTCGGTCTACGGCATTGTGGTGATGCTGGTCTTCGGGGTGCTTGGCTTCTTCATGGAGGAGAACGACATCCCCATCGCGCCCTGCATCCTGGGCATCGTGCTGGGCCCGCTCCTGGAGGATCGCTTCATCTCCGCCATGATCCGTGGTGACGGCTCGCTGCTCTTCTTCTTCGAGCGCCCCATCGCCGCCGGACTGGGTGTGGTGGTGCTCGGCATCTGGGCCTTGTCGATCATCGGCTGGCTGCGCCGCCGTCACAAACAGGCACAAGTCGCAGCCGGATAAACCGGGAATTCCGCTCCGAGTTCGTCACGGTTGGGCGATCTACGAAAGGCGGCGAGGCCGGGTTGTTCCGGCCTCGCCGAGTTCAGGGAGAGGGCCCGTGGCTCGGGAGGTTCGAGTCCACGGGTACTTGGCAAACCCGGCCCGCCCCTTTTTTGTTTCCATTCGACCTTCTGGGTAACGTCTTCCCTACTGCGCGGCCACACCCTGGGCGCCCGCGAGTTGGCGCGAGACCAGGCGTGCGTAGAGGCCGCCGCGGTTGAGCAGCGCCTCATGCGCGCCGCTTTCCACGACCCGGCCCTGGTCCAGCACCAGGATGCGGTCGGCATCGCGGACAGTCGACAGGCGGTGGGCGATGACGATGGTGGTGCGTGTGGCCTGCAGGCGGGTCAGGGCCCGGCGGATTGCCTGCTCATTTACGGCATCCAGGTGGGAGGTCGCCTCGTCGAGAATCAGAACCGGCGCATCCTTCAGGAAGGCACGGGCAATGGCGACCCGCTGGCGCTGTCCGCCGGAAAGGCTGGTGCCGCGCTCTCCAACCGAGGAGTCGAGTCCCTCGGGCAGGGAGTCCAGCAGGTCCTGCAGAGCCGCCTGCTCGACCACCTGCGACAGCGCCTGCTCGTCGGCTTCCGGCCGGGCGATCAGGATGTTGTTTCGCAGGCTGTCATTGAAGAGGTAGGTGTCCTGAGCCACCAGGGCGATGTTGCGGCGCAGCTCGTCCAGGCGGTATTCCGGCAGGGCATGGCCGTTAAGCCGGATGCTGCCGCTGTCCGGGTCCCAGAAGCGCATGAGCAGTTGCGCGGTGGTGGTCTTGCCGGCACCGGAGGGCCCGACCAGGGCCACGGTCGCTCCCGCCGGAATGTCGATGTCCACGGCTGAAAGGGCCGGCGTGTGGCTGCCGGGATAGGCGAAGGTGACCGCGTCCAGGCTGAGGGATGCCGGCCCGGGCTGTGCCGATACCCCCGGCCCGTCGGTGACCGGCACCGGCTCTTCCATCAGGGCATGGAGGCGCCTGGTGGCTCCCAGGGTGTCCGCAAGCTGCCGGCCAATCTGCGCGATCTCCGATACGGGCAGGAAGGCGGCCATGGCCAGGATGGCCAGGAGCGGCAGGAGGCCGGGATCCAGGCTCCCCTGCGTGGCCAGTGCCGCACCGGTCACCACCACCGCAAGGCCGCCCAGGCCGGTGAAGACCTCGAGCAGCGACTGCTGCAGCGTCAGCTCCCCGAAGAAGGGCAGGCGCAGGCGGATATAGTCTTCCGAAAGCCGGTCCAGGGCATCACCCCGGGCCCGCTCCTGCTGAAAGGTGACGATTTCGCCCAGCCCCTGGACGGAATCGACGGCAAAGGCGCCCAGTTCGCCGGCTGCTTCGCGGGCCTGGGAGCCGAGCCGGTCCACCCGCTTGCGCAGCAGGAAGGGACTGAGGGCGGCCGCCAGCAGGAAGGGGAGCAGCGCAAGCGCCACCCAGGGACTGGCGCTGGCCAGGATCACCAGTACCAGGGCCGGCACGAGTATGGCGACGAAGGCCGGCGCCACGGTGTGGGCGAAGAAATACTCCACCAGTTCGATGTCGTGGGTGGCCAGCGCAGTGAGGTCGCCCGTGCGCCGGCGCACCAGATAGGCCGGTGCCAGGGCGTCCAGCTTCCGGAACACCGCCACGCGCATCTCCGCCAGCAGGCGGAAGGCCATGTCGTGGGCGATCCAGGACTCCAGCCAGTGCAGTATCCCCGCCAGCGGCGCCACCAGTGCCAGCGCCAACAGCAGGTGCCCGAAGGGCTCGCCGTTCTTGAGGTTGAGGACGACCAGCGCGCTCAGCACGCCCACGCCGATGAAGGCGAAGACCCGGGTGACGCCGAAGAAGAAGGTGGCCGCCAGGCGACCCTTCCAGGGCAGGATGAGCTGCATCAACCGCCCCACCAGCTGATACCAGGTCAGGCCCTCGGCCTTGATGATTCCTTCGGTGGGCGCGCTCGATGGCCCGCCGCCCTGCGCCAGGGCTTCACCGGCCGCGGGTGCAGGCTCGGATGCACCTTCGCCGGTCTCGAAGGTCAGGCTGCTCTCCGCCTCCCGGGCCTGTTCGGCCATCAGGCGGGCATAGACGCCACCAGCCTGCATCAGGCTGTCGTGCGGGCCGCTTTCCGCCACCCGGCCGCCGTCCAGCACCAGGATGCGGTCGCAGTCGATCACGCTGGAAAGGCGGTGGGCGAGGATCAGCGTGGTGCGCCCGCGCATCAGGCGGTCGAGCGCCTCCTGGATCACCGCCTCGTTCTCGGCGTCCACGGCGGAAAGCGCCTCGTCCAGCACCAGGATCGGCGTGTCGCGTAGCAGCGCCCGGGCAATGGCGAGCCGCTGGCGTTGCCCGCCCGAGAGCTTGATGCCCTTTTCTCCCACCAGGGTCTGGTAGCCCTGGGGCAGCCCGGCGATGAAGTCGTGGATGTTGGCTGCGCGCGCCGCGGCCTCCAGTTCGTCCTGACTCGCCTCCGGGGCGCCCATGCGCAGGTTCTCCTCCACCGTGCCGTGGAAGAGGAAGGCATCCTGGCTGACGACGGAGATGAGTGAGCGGATCTCGTGGAAGGGCAGCTCCTTCAAATCCTGCCCGCCAAGCAGCACCCGTCCGGCCTCGGGGTCGTAGAAGCGCAGCAGCAGGCGGACGATGGAGGACTTGCCGCCGCCCGAGGGGCCGACCAGGCCCACCCGCTCGCCTGGCCGCACGGCGAAGTCCAGGCCCTCGTGGACGATGCGGCGGGTGCCGGGATAGCGAAAGCGTACTGCCTCGAAGGTGATCGAGGGCTCGAGCGGCGCAGGCCGGCCTGCCGGGGCATCCTCCACCTCCGGCTGTTCGTCGAAGATGCGGTAGATGCCCTGGGCCGCCGCCATGCCCACCATGCCTTGGTGCAGCACCGAGCGCACCTCGCGCATGGGCCGGAAGATCTCCACCCCCAGCATCAGGATGATCAGCAGGCCGGTCAGCTCCAAAGCCCCGGTCTGCACGCGCCAGGCCCCCAGGGCCAGGGCGGCGGCCGCGCCGCAGGCAATGGCCGTGTCGGTGATGCCTCGCCCCAACACATTGCCGCCCAGCACCCACATGGTGCGTTGAAACAGCTCCCGGGCCTGGACCGCCAGGTGCTGCGCGCGGGCGCTGCTCTTCCCGAAGGCCTTCAGCGTCGCCAGGCCCTGTATGGAGTCGAGGAACTCGGCGGCAAAGGCGGAATAGGCCTTCTGCAGCTCGCGCGAGCTTTCGGCGTCGCGCTTGTGCCAGAGCGCCGGGGCGAAGAGTGCGATCAGGGCGAAGAGCAGCATGACACTGGCCACCGCCAGGTCGATGAAGGCGATGCCGACGAAAATGAGCAGTGGCGTGAGCAGGGCGATCAGGAACTGCGGCAGGTACTGGCCGAAGTAGGTTTCCAGCTGCTCCACGCCGTCGATGAGCGAGGCGGTTAGCGCGCCCGAGCGCTGCCGGCCGACTGCGCCCGGCCCCAAAGCAGCGATGCGGTCGTAGATCGCCCGGCGCAGGCGCTTCTGCACCCGAGCGGCAGTTTCATGCGCCAACATGACCCGCCAGTGCTCGAAGGCGCCGCGGAGCAGCATGACAAGGGCGATGAGGGCAATGGGCAACGCCAGGGCGGCCAACTCGCTGCCGGCGAAGACCTCACCGATCAGCCAGCCCAGCAGGCCGAGCCGCGCCACGCCGAAACCCACGGCCAGCAGGCCGATCAGCACCGCCCAGAGCAGGCGCAGTCGCAAGCCCTTGGTGAAGGCCCAAAGCCGTGGCTCGAAATGCATCTGTCGCTCCGCCTGCTGTGTTTTCCCTCTGACCGGCAACCATAGCGTCCCGCACCCAAGGGGGCACCCGCCTTTTCCGCCCGCTTGGCGTGCCCAATCTGCCGAGCAGGCTCCCCGGCGCCACCGCAGCTGTGCTAGACAGGGGCGGCATTCGAGAAGCAGGGAGCAGCAACGTCATGAGCGGAACCACGGCAATCGTCGGCAGCGGCCTGATCGGCCGGGCCTGGGCCATCGCCTTCGCACGGGCTGGCTGGTGGGTCCGGCTCTGGGATCCGGTGGAAACGGCGCCGGCCCAGGCCGTCGACACCATCGCCGGCCTGCTGTCCGATCTCGGGGCCAACGACATGCTGCGCGGCCAGGACACCGGGACGGTGCTCGCCCGCATCACGCCGGCGCCCAGCATCGCCGCCGCGCTGGAGGGCGCCGACTGGGTGCAGGAGAATGCGCCGGAGAAGTTGGAGGTCAAGCGGGTGCTCTGGGCCGAGATGGAGCCCTTGGCCGGGGCCGAGACCATTCTGGCCAGTTCCACCTCGGCCATCGTTCCGTCGCTCTTCACCGAAGGGCTGGCCGGCCGCCACCGCTGCCTCACGGCGCACCCCATCAACCCGCCCTATCTGGTGCCGGCGACCGAGCTGGTGCCCGCGCCTTGGACCAGTGCCGAGACCATGCAGAAGGCCGAGACCGTGATGCGGGCCATCGGCCAGGCCCCCATCGTCATGCGCAAGGAGATCGACGGCTTCGTCATGAACCGCATGCAGGGCGCGCTGCTGGAGGAGGCCTTTCGGCTGGTCGCCGACGGGATCTGCGGTGCGGAGGATGTGGACGTGGGCATCCGCGAGGGCCTGGCCCTGCGCTGGGCTTTCATGGGGCCCTTCGAGACCATCGACCTCAACGCACCGGGCGGCGTGCGCGACTATGCCGAGCGCTATCAGGGCCTCTACGAAGGTATATTTCCCTCGATGCTGCGCCGCGTCGACTGGGCCGGGCCGGTGATGGGAACCATCGAAGGCGAGCGCCGCGCCCGTCTCTCGGAGACGGAACTGCAGGAGCGCCAGCGCTGGCGCGACCGCCACCTCATGGCGTTGCTCCGCCACAAGGCCCGGGCGCGTGACGAGATTGGCGAGTGACGCGAGGATAGGGAACGGCCCCTGCGTTATGTCGAATCGGGCCGGTGTGCCTGGAACCAGGGCGTCCCCGCCTTGCCCAGGAATGGCCACAGCGTCCGCGCCGGCCGACCAGAGCGGGCCTGTCTTGCACCTGCAAGACTAGCGCACTGAATTTGAACGGTATTTTCCCGGAATGCAACGGGGTGAGCTTTTGTCTTGCAAGGGCTTGCCGGACAAAGCCTCCCTTGCATTCGGGCGGTCGGGGCGCTATTCGCTACGGCCATGGTTTTCATTCCCCGCGCGTAGGGACTTCCTGACTTCTTATGCTCTCCCGCATCCTCGGCTTCCTCTCCGCCGACATGGCGATCGACCTCGGCACGGCCAACACGCTGGTCTACGTGAAGGGGCGCGGCATCGTTCTGAACGAACCCTCCGTGGTTGCCATCGCCGACGTGCGGGGCAAGAAGCAGGTGCTGGCCGTCGGTGACGAGGCCAAGCTTATGCTTGGCCGCACCCCCGGCAACATCCAGGCCATCCGGCCGCTGCGTGACGGCGTCATCGCCGACTTCGAGGTGGCGGAGGAGATGATCAAGCATTTCATCCGCAAGGTGCACAACCGCCGAACCTTCACCAGCCCGCAGATCATCATCTGCGTGCCCTCGGGCTCCACGGCGGTGGAGCGCCGCGCCATCCAGGAATCGGCCGAGGCCGCCGGTGCGCGCCGGGTCTTCCTGATCGAGGAACCCATGGCCGCGGCCATCGGCGCCGGCCTGCCGGTTACCGAGCCGACCGGCTCCATGGTGGTCGACATCGGCGGCGGCACCACCGAAGTTGCCGTGCTGTCGCTTGGCGGGATCGTCTATTCGCGCTCGGTGCGCGTGGGCGGCGACAAGATGGACGAATCCATCATCGCCTACATCCGGCGCAATCATAATCTGCTGGTCGGTGAAAGCTCGGCCGAGCGTATCAAGAAGCAGATCGGCTCCGCCTGTCCGCCGGAAGACGGCGAGGGCGGCACCCTGGAAATCAAGGGTCGCGACCTGATGAACGGCGTGCCCAAGGAACTGGTGATCTCCGAGCGCCAGGTTGCGGAAGCCCTGGCCGAACCGGTCAGCGCCATCATCGAGGCGGTGAAGGTGGCCCTGGAGCATACCGCGCCGGAACTGGCGGCGGACATCGTCGACAAGGGAATCGTGCTCACCGGCGGCGGCTCCATGCTGGGCAATCTGGATTTCGTGCTGCGTGCGGCGACCGGCCTGCCGGTCTCCATCGCCGACGATCCCCTGTCCTGTGTCGCTATTGGAACCGGACGTTGCCTGGAAGAATCGGTGGCGCTGAAGAACGTCCTGACCACCGTTTACTGAACGGGCGTTTACTGAACGGGCGTTTTCTGATTGGGCGTCTACCGGGCGGGTCGGCCCGGGCATTGCGCCGGCGCAGGGTGGCGGCTCGACAAAAGCGATCAGTCCAGGGGCTTCCCCTCGGCGCAGTGATTGCTTAGCCTTCTACACCGATTCGGGTCCTCAACCGCCTTGATCGGAAGATCTAGTTTCCGGAGGACGTTTTGCCCAAGCGCAGTGGCACCGTAGCACGCCTGACCTCGCCCGTCCGGGCTCTGGTCCAGCGCTTCGGGTTTCTGCTCTTGATCGCCGCCACCTTCGCCACCCTGGCCCTGGGTAAGGCCGACACGGTGCTCGTGGAACGCGCCCGCATCGTGGTGGTGGACAGCATGGCCCCGGTGGTGGCGCTCCTCTCGGAGCCGGTGCAGGGCGTCGAGCGGGCCATGAGCGGACTGCGCGAACTCGCCGAGGTGCGCCAGATCAACGAAAGCCTTCGGGGCGAGAACGAACGCCTCATGGCATGGCACCACAAGGCCCGCCAGCTCGAAGCGGAGAATGCGCGGTTGCGCCAGCTGCTCAACCTGCCGCCGGACCCCGGTGCGCGCTATGTTTCCGCCCGCGTGATCGGTGACAACAGCGGCGCGTTTGCCCGTTCGGTTCTGGTGGCCGCCGGCACCGACGATGGCACGGCGGAGGGGCACGTGGCCCTCTCCGGCGAGGGACTGGCCGGGCGTGTGGTCGAGGCTGGCGAGCGGGCCGCGCGCGTGATGTTGATCACCGACATCAGCAGCCGCATTCCCGTCAGCGTCGGGCTGGTCGGAGAACGGGCGGTCATGGCCGGAGACAACAGCGCCCAGCCGCAAGTGCTCTACCTGCCGCCGGGGCATCAGGTCGCTCCGGGCGACCGGGTGGTGACCTCGGGCCATGGCGGGGTCTTCCCGCCGGACATACCGGTGGGCGTGGTTGCGGCGGTGAGCGAACAAGCCGTCCGGCTGCGACCCTATGTGGACTGGACGCGCCTGGATTACCTGCGACTGGTGGACTACGACCTGCCGGGCCTGATCGCTCCCTTGACGGACGGCCGGGCAGAAGCAGACGAATAGGGTGGGCACTGCCATGGCACCGGATCTGGTGCAGCGGCTCAACACTCTGGCCAAGACGCTGATCCCGGCGCTGCTGACCGCCTTTCTGGTGGTGCTCGTGGTGGTGCCGCTGCGTGCGCCGGAGGTGGCGCCGCTAATGCCGGCCCTGGGCGTGGTCGCGGTTTATTACTGGTCGGTCTTCCGGCCCGATCTGATGCCGGCCTGGCTGATCTTTCTGCTCGGCCTGTTTCAGGACCTGCTGACGGCTGCCCCGCTTGGAACGGGCTTGCTGGCGCTGGTGGCGATCTATTTCCTGGTGGCGAGCCAGCGGCGGATCTTCGTCAACGCCAGCTTCCTGCTGCTCTGGGTGGTTTTCGCCCTCTTTGCAGCCCTGGCGCTGACCCTGGCCTGGCTGGCCGGGTCGCTGCTCGTGGGGAGCTGGGGGGATGCGCGCTTGCTGCTGCTGCAGTATGCCTTGACGGTGGGTGTCTACCCCTGTCTGGCATGGCTGTTCGGCAGGACGCAGCAGCTGCTGCTGTGACCCAGACATAGGAGGACGAAGCGGCCGTGGAGAGGTCCCGGAACGAGGAACAGACCCGCTACAGCAGTTTCAGCCGCCGCAGCCTGCTGCTGGGCGGTGGCATGCTGCTGGGTCTGGGCACGCTGGTGGGCCGCTTGTATCAGCTCCAGGTCGTGGAGGCCGAGCGCTACCGTCTGCTGGCCGAGAACAACCGCATCTCCATGCGGCTGCTGGCGCCGCCGCGCGGCGAGATCATCGACCGCCAGGGTATCCCCGTCGCCATCAACCGGCAGAACTACCAGGTCCTCCTGGTGGCGGAGCAGGCGCGCAACTATCGCCGGGTGCTGGACCGGCTGGGCCGCATTGTGGAGATCACCGAAGCCGATCGCGAGCGTATCGACCGTGACGTCAGTCGCGTCCGCTCCTTCGTGCCCGTACGCGTACGGGACAATCTCAGCTGGGACCAGGTCAGCCGCATCGCGGTCAATGCGCCGGAGTTACCGGGTATCAGCATTGAGGTGGGTGAGACCCGCCACTATCCCTTCGGCGCCGTGCTCTCCCACATCCTGGGCTATGTGGCAGCGGTCTCCGAGCGGGACCTGATCGAGCAGAACGATCCGCTGCTGCAGCTCCCCGGCCTGCGCATCGGCAAGAGCGGGATCGAGCGAACCCACGACGAGACCCTGCGCGGCGCGGCCGGCACCAGCCAGGTCGAGGTCAATGCCGTCGGCCGGGTGATGCAGGAACTGGCGCGCGAAGAGGGCCAGCCGGGGCACATGGTGGAACTGACCGTCGACACCATGCTGCAGAACTACGCCCAGCAGCGCCTGATGGGCGAGCGCAGTGCCTCGGCCGTGGTGCTGGACGTGACCAACGGCGATGTCCTGGCCATGGCCTCGGTGCCCAGCTACGACCCCGAACCCTTTGGGCGCGGACTCACCGCGGCCCAGTGGCGCGCCTTGACTGAGGATCCGCTCAACCCGCTGAGCAACAAGTGCATCGCCGGCGCCTACGCACCCGGCTCCACCTTCAAAATGGTGGTCGCGCTGGCAGCCATGGAGCAGGGCATCGATCCGGGCGAGCGCGTTTTCTGTCCCGGCTACTACGAATTGGGCAACCACCGCTTCCACTGCTGGAGCCGCGGCGGACACGGCCACATGAACCTGCAGAATTCCCTGATCCAGTCTTGCGACGTCTATTACTACGACGTCGCGCGGCGTCTCGGGATCGAGCGGATCGCGGCCATGGCCCGGCGCCTGGGACTGGGCGTGCCGGTGGGCATCGATCTTCCGGGCGAGCGCGACGGTCTGGTGCCCACCGAAGACTGGAAGCTGGCCACTATCGGTGAGCGCTGGCAGGGCGGCGAGACGCTCATCTCCGCCATCGGCCAGGGTTTCATGCTGTCGACGCCCTTGCAGTTGGCGGTGATGACGGCACGCCTGGTCAATGGCGGCAAGGCCGTGGTCCCGCATGTCACCCGCGCCATTCATCGCCCGGGCGGCATCGAGCCCACGGTCAAAGCGCCGCCGCCGAGTCTGGGGATTTCCGAGCGCCACCTGGATATCGTGGTCGAAGCCATGGAGGAGGTCGTGCTGGGCCGTCGCGGCACCGCGCGCGGCGCGCGCATCGAGCTGCCGGGCCTGGAGATGGGCGGCAAGACCGGCACCAGCCAGGTGCGGCGCATCAGTGCAGCGGAGCGGGCTGCCGGCGTGTTCCGCAACGAGGACCTGCCCTGGCACCGCCGCGATCATGCGCTCTTCGTCGGCTTCGCCCCGGTTGGCCGACCGCGCTACGCCTGCGCCGTGGTGGTGGCGCACGGCGGCGGCGGCTCGGCGGTGGCCGCGCCCATTGCCCGCGATCTGCTGATCGAGACCCAGCGCCGCGACCCGGCGAGCCGAGAGGGCCCCTCCGGCCCGATCGCGGCGCTCGGCGGCCAGGGCTAGGAGGCAGTCTCGGTGTCCGCCCTCGACGACATGCGCCTGCGGCGCAACCCGGAAACCCCGCTGGCCCGCAAGCTGCTCTATCTGAACTGGGGCCTGGTGCTGCTGATCCTGGCGCTGGCCGCAGTGGGCACGGCGATGCTCTATTCCGCCGCCAACGGCAGCTTCGAGCCCTGGGCCTGGGCGCACATGGCGCGCGTTGCCGGCGGGCTGCTGCTGCTGCTGGCCGTAGCCTTGACCGACATCCGCCTCTGGTTCCGCGCCGCCTATCCCTTCTATGCACTGTGCCTGCTGCTTCTCATCATCGTCGAAGTAAAGGGCATGGTCGGCATGGGGGCGCAGCGCTGGATCGACCTCGGCTTCATGCAGTTGCAGCCCTCGGAGGTGATGAAGGTGGCGCTGCTGCTGGCCCTGGCGCGCTATTTCCATGGCATTGCGCACCGGGATCTGCGTCATCCGCTCTACCTGCTGGTGCCCCTGGCCATGGCGCTGCTGCCGGCCGCGCTGGTGCTGCGCCAGCCGGATCTGGGCACCGCCGCCATGCTGCTGCTAGGGGCCGGCACGCTTTTCTTCCTGGCGGGCGTCAGACTGTGGAAGTTCGTGCTGGTGCTGGCCGGTGTCGGCGCCCTGGTTCCCATCGCCTGGAACCTGTTGCACGACTATCAGCAGCGACGAGTCCTGGTCTTTCTCGATCCCTCCACCGACCCGCTGGGCGCCGGCTATCACATCACCCAGTCGAAGATCGCGCTTGGCTCCGGCGGACTCTTCGGCAAGGGCTTTCTCGAGGGCACGCAGGGCCACCTCAACTTCCTGCCGGAGCGCCAGACCGACTTCATCTTCACCATGCTGGCCGAGGAATTCGGCCTCGTGGGCGCCCTGGGGTTGCTCGGGCTCTATCTGCTGGTCTTCGTCTACGGCGTCGCCATCGCGCTTTCGTCCGGCAGCCAGTTCGGCCGGCTGCTGGCCATGGGGCTCACCGCCAACCTCTTCTTCTATGTCTTCATCAACATCGCCATGGTGATGGGTCTGCTGCCGGTGGTGGGCGTGCCGCTGCCCCTGGTCTCCTACGGCGGCACGGTGATCCTCACCACCATGCTCAGCCTGGGCCTGATCCTGAACGTGCGTATCCACCGCGACTACCACATCCCCCGCCGCGGCCTGCGCAACGCGCCCTGAGTTTTGGGCACATTTCCGGCACAAAAGCCCTCGACAAGCCGCCGACCAGTTGCTATCTACCGCGCCGCAGCCAAGACGACCCGTGGGCGCATAGCTCAGTTGGTAGAGCAGCTGACTCTTAATCAGCGGGTCCAAGGTTCGAGTCCTTGTGCGCCCACCATTTTCTTCTGCAAAATCAATACATATCGGTGATTTGGAGTCCTGACATGGCTGGCGTTGGCATGTCGGACTCGTCACGTCGGCCGGTGCTTTCTTAGCTTTCCGCTGATCAACGTTGCCGCTTGCGTTCCCAGGCGGCCGATAGCTTCACCACCTCCGAAATCCGCCCCCTCATTAACAGGCCCCTCTTCACGGCACTATCGGTGCCGCGCAAAGCCACTACGTGCCATTGTCCACGCCTTTGCGCTTCCGGCCGGCAGCCGCTAGGAGGAGGCATTCAAGAGAGGGGGAGCGCATGTCGACCTGTCGCGAGTTCGGACTTGCCTGTGGGCGTCTGCCTGCCGGCCCCAGCAACGACATCTGCGACGTGCCCGGGGTCAGGATCGGGCACTGCACCTTGAAGGACGGGGACATCAACACCGGCGTCACGGCGGTACTGCCGCACGGGCGCAATCTCTTCCGCGAGAAGGTTGTAGCCGCGAGCCACGTGATCAACGGCTTCGGCAAGAGCATCGGCCTCATCCAGATCGATGAACTTGGCACGCTCGAGACGCCGATTCTCCTGACCAACACGCTGTCGGTCGGCAGCTGCGCCACCGCTCTCGTGCGCCACGCCCTCTCATCGAACCCCGATATCGGCCGCACGACGTCGACCGTGAACCCCGTGGTTGCGGAGTGCAACGACGGGCCGCTCAACGACATCCAGGCGCTGGCGATCAGCGAAGAACACGCGCTGCAGGCCATTGAGAGTGCGGCAGCAAGCCCGGTCGTCCAAGGTTCCGTGGGCGCCGGAACCGGCATGACCTGCTTCGGCTACAAGGGCGGGATCGGCAGTGCTTCCCGGCGACTGGCGTTCGGGGAGGCCACGCAGGAAGCCGTGCTCAATTCGCTGCTGGCCGCCGAACCGATGGTCGGTAGAGGCGGTGTTGCGAGATGGAGCCTCGCTGAAGCGCTTCAAAAAGACATGGCCAAGGACGGGTGGCGCGACTTGAATCCGCCACCGGGGCCAATTCGGCAATGCCCGCATGCGGCGTTCTCACTCACTGCGAAACGGTCAGGCGCGCCTGCGAGGCCTGTCTTCCGTGCTTTTCCGCCCGCGACCACTGCTGATCACGGTCCGGATCGTACTGATCCTGAATCTTCTCCTTAGGCTGAAGCAGGAGTTCGGCCTGACCTCCCTCTTCATCACCCATGATGTTTCGGTCGTCCGTCACGTGGCCGATCGCGTGGCGGTGATGTACCTGGGGCAGGTGGTTGAACTGGGCCTGCGCAGAAAGTGATCGAGGCTCCGCAGCACCCCTATACGCGCACCCTCTTGCGGTCGGTTCCGGAGCTGTCGCGCCGACGCGAACTGGCGCCTGCCGATCTGCACGGAGAGCTCCCGAACAACACGCGCCTTCCTTCCTCCTGCTTCTTCCGGGATCGCTGTCGCTACGCCGCCGCGGGATGCGAAGAGCCGCAGTCGCTTACGGCTGCACCGGATCAGCGCCTCGTGCGCTGCCATCGGAGCGCGGTCCTGCCGCCCTGGCCCGATGAGCAGCCGGGAGACGCCGGCCAGACCCCCGAGATCCCGGCGCCGGAGTCGACGGCCAGCGCCTGAGCGCGTCTGCCGGAGCCGATTTCCGGCCCTGCATCGCCGCTGCCAGCGGAGGCGCGAAGACTTTCCAATGGTCGGGCGCGGGTTGTTCCGACCTGCCCTGCGTTTCGTGCAGTTCTCTTCCGCCGCGCCTATCCCACCTTCAAGGCCAAGTGCCTTGAGCCTGTCCGTGCTGCGGTCTGGCCAGGGCCTCCTGTTGAACCGCAAGGGAAAGCTCAGCCAATGGATAAACTGAATCTGGCCGTCATCGTGGGCAGCAATCGCAGCGAGTCGATCAACGCCAAGCTCGCAAACGCCCTGATCGGGCTGGTCGAGGATCGCGTGGATGCGCGGCTCATCCAGATCGACGACCTGCCGATGTACAACCCCGACCTTGAAGGCGCGCGCCCCGAGGCGGTGCAGCGCTTTACGCGGGAAGTTGCCGCGGCCGATGCGATCCTAGTCGTGACCCCGGAGCACAACCGCTCCATCCCCGCCGTGCTCAAGAACGCCATCGACTGGGGTTCCAAGCCGGCCGAGAACAACGTCTGGAAAGACAAGGTCGCCGCCATCACCGGCACCTCTCCGGGCGCCATCGGCACCGCCGTCGGTCAGCAGCACCTGCGCCAGATTCTGGGCATCCTCGGCAGCCTGGTCATTGGCGGCGAAGCCTACATCTCCTTCAAGCCGGACCTGCTCGACGCCGAGGGGCGCTTTGGGAACGAAAGCACCCGCGCCTTCCTCGGCGCCTACATGGAGAGACTGATCGGGCTTGCGGGACGGCTCGCCGAGGTGCCCGCGAAAGCGGCCTGACCTCCCCATTCCCCGGGCAGCCGGTTGAACATTCAACCGGCTGAAGGTAGGGCACCAGTGCCTCGGTCGGCTCTGCGCGGGAACCGGGGCGCCGTCGCTCGCGTTGCCTTGTGAGGAAGCCCTCTCACCCGCAGTCCGCCGCGTGCGGACGGGAGCGTTCGGCTTGGGTCCGTCCGAGCTCTTCGAACTCTGTCTTGCCAGCCTGCCGCCGGTGGTGCCGGGGACGCTTTGGCGTGCCTGGGTGCTGGCGCCGGAGACGCTGGTGCCGCTGCTGGGCCTGCTCGCTCTGCCCTGGCTGCCCGGTCTGCGTGCGCGCGTGGGCAACGGCGAGCGCTGGTCCTGGCTTCTGGGGTGCCTGCTGCTCGCCATCGCGCTGGTCTCGCCGCTCTGCCGCCTGGCGGCGACGCTGGCCTCGATGCACATGGTGCAGCATCTGTTGGTGATCCTGCTGGCCCCCGCGGCCATGGCGCCGCTGCTGCTGCGCGTGCGCCTGCCGCTGTCCGCGCCGGCGCTGACCACGCCCACTCTGGCCACGCCGACTCTGGCCACGCTGCTCTTTGGCGGCCTGATCTGGCTGGCGCATGCGCCGCCGGTCTATGAGGCGGCGCTGCTCTCCCCGACGCTCCATCTGCTGCTGCTGGTCGCCAGCTTCGGCGTGGCGCTGCTCTTCTGGTGCGCGGCGCTGGCCGTCGAGCCGCTCAGGGGGATGGGCATGGTCTTTGTCACCATGCTGCACAGCGGCCTGCTGGCGGCGCTGCTCACCTTCTCGCCGCGGCTCTGGTATCCCGTCTTCGGCAGCGGACCGCTGGCCTGGGGCCTTACGCCGCTGGCGGACCAGCAACTCGCCGGGCTGATCATGTGGGTGCCCATGGCGCTGCTGCTGCTGCTCGCCGGCTTCTGGATCGCCGCCAGGGGCCTGGGTCACCAAACCCTCCACTGAGAATTCGCATGCGCTCAGGCGCAGGGCGGTAAGAACAGCACGGGCAAGCCGACCCACAGTGTCGCGGCCAGGGCGGAGAAATGCAGGATCAGGCTCACCCGCCGCATGAAGCCGGCATGCTCATCTTCGGGGTGTCCGCTGTGGGTGCGCTGGATCAGCAGTGCGAAGCCTGCCAGGTGCAGCAACCAGACCAGGGCCAGAACCAGCGTGATGACGTTCAGCCCGAAGGGCCCGGCCGGCAGATTGGGCGCCAGGGCACAGCCCAGCGACAGCACCGTGTAGAGGCTGACGAAGCAGCTGGCCCAGATCAGGTAGCCGGCGATCAGCCCCAGCAGGGCGCGCGGGCGTAGGAAAGTAGCGGGGCTCATGGCGCCAGCACCTGCGGCAGCAGGGTGATTGCCGCCAGGATCAGCAGCCCCGTGCCGCCCGTGTAGTCCCACCAGAGGCTCAGAAGCCTGAGATCGAGTTGGCGCAGGGCCGAGACGAAGCCGGCGCGACAGCGCAGCAGCACGAAGCCGGCGATCACCACACCCAGCAGGCAGTGGAAGGCGCCATAGCCGGCCAGCACCGCGGTCACGGCGTAGTAGGCGTGGGTTTGCGGCGCCGGCGCGGTCAGCGGGATCGCCAGCAGCGCGCCGGCGGCCAGCAGGCCGGCCAACAGCACCACCAGCAGCCAGACGCCGCGCATCCCCACTGCCGCCCGCCTGTTCGCGGCCTGGGCGCCCCGCGCCGCAAGGAGTGCGACCAGCAGGGCAAGCGCGCCGAGCAGCGGGATCAGCGGCTGCAACTCGATGAAGGCCGGCGGCGGCCAGGCCGGCGCCACGGTCCAGAGAAAGAGGTAGCCGAACAGCAATGCGGCCAGGACGGTGCCGTCGGCGACCAGGGTGAAGAGCAGGCCCCACCAGCCCGGTGCCGAGGAAACGGCGGCCTGGGGCAGCAGCATCAGGCCTTCGCCGGCCGGCAGCGGCTCCGGGTCCTGTCGACGCCCGTGTGTCCAGGCCCAGCGCAGGAAGGTGCCGAGCGCGAGCAGCGCCCCGACGCCCGAGAGCAGGTAGAGCTTGAGCAGGAAGGAGAGGAAGAAGACCCCGGTGAACGCGGCGGCGAGGAAGGGCATCCAGTTGGGCGCCGGCAGGTTGACGATGTGCGCCGGGCGGCCACTGACCACCTCGACGGCCAGGGTCTCGCGCGCGCCCGGCCGCGGCGTGGCCAGCAGGCCTTCGCCGGCCGCCAGGGCGCGCGGCAGGTCCGGGGTGTCGTGCAGGGGCTCGCGGCTTTCGACCCGGGGCAGGGAGCCGAAGTTGTAGCTGGGCGGCGGCTTGGGCAGCGTCCACTCCAGCGTGCTCGCGCCCCAAGGGTTGCGCGGCGCGCGCTGCCCGATGCGAAAGTGCAGGAAGAGGTCCAGCAGGACCAGCGCCACGCCGATCGACATGATGAAACCACCCACCGACGACAGCAGGTTGAGCGTCTCCCAGCCCAGCCCGCCGTCATAGGTGTAGACCCGCCGCGGCATGCCCTTGAGGCCGGTCAGGTGCATCATGAAGAAGGTCAGGTTGAAGCCGATAAAGATCAGCCAGAAGGCCGCCACCCCCAGCCGTTGCGAGGGCATGCGCCCCGAGGCCAGCGGCAGCCAGTAGGTGAGCCCGGCGAGCAGCGGGAAAACCATGCCGCCGACCAGGACGTAGTGCATGTGGGCGACGACGAAATGGGTGTCGTGGACCTGCCAGTTGAAGGGCACCAGCGCCAGCATCACGCCGGTCAGGCCGCCCATGACGAAGACCACCAGGAAGCCGAAGAGGTAGAGCATCGGCAGGCGCACGAACGGCCGCCCGGCCATCAGCGTGGCGATCCAGGCGAAAAATTGAATGCCGGTGGGGATCGCCACCAGCATGGAGGCGGCAGAGAAGAAGACGAGCGCCAGGTGCGGGATGCCGACCGCGAACATGTGGTGCACCCAGAGCCCGAAGCTGATGAAGCCGGTGGCGACGATGCTGGCCACGATCCAGCCGTAGCCGATCATGGGATGACGGGCGAAGACCGGAATCAGGGTCGAGACGATGCCGGCGGCGGGCAGGAAGATGATGTATACTTCGGGGTGGCCGAAGAGCCAGAAGAGGTGCTGCCACAGCAGCGGGTCGCCGCCGCGCGCGACCTCGAAGAAGGGCCAGTCGAAGGCCCGCTCCAGCTCCAGCAGGATGCTGCCCAGGATGAGTGGCGGGAAGCCGACGACGATCATCATCGCTGTCACCAGGATGTACCAGGCAAACAGCGGCATGCGGTCCAGGCTCATGCCGGCGGTGCGGATGCGCAGCACCGTCACGGTGATCTCGACCCCGGCAGCGAGCGCGGAGACCTCGACGAAGGTGACACCGATCAGCCAGACGTCCGAATTGATGCCGGGCGTGTAGGTGCTGCCGGACAGCGGCGTGTACATGAACCAGCCGCTGTCCGGCGCCACACCCAGAACCAGTGCCGCCAACAGGATCATGCCGCCGAAGAAATAGCACCAGTAGCCAAACGCACTCAGCGCCGGGAAGGCGAGGTCCCGCCCGCCCAGCATCTTCGGCAGCAGGTAGAGGGCGAAGCCCTCCAGCACGGGGATGGCGAAGAGGAACATCATCACCGTGCCGTGCATGGTGAAGATCTGGTTGTAGGCCGCGTGCCCCAGGAAGGCGCTGTCGGCAGTGGCGAGTTGCGCGCGAATCAGCATCGCCAGCAGGCCGCCCACCAGGAAGAAGAAGAGGCCGGTATAAATGAAGCGCAGGCCGACGATCGAGTGGTTCACCGAGGTCAGGCGACCGAGCCCGCCGGGCGTGCGGAAATCGGCGTCGAGGCGGCGGTGGCGCTCGACGGGGCTGATGTGCGGCGTGTTCACCCTGGCCCCTCCAGGTGGTCGGCGATGGCCTCGAGCGTCTCCGGGTCCAGGTGGTCGTGGCGCGGCATGCGGTTGCCCGGCTTCAGGTTCTGATGATTGCCGAGCCAGCGCAGCAGTGCCCCCTCCTCGTTGGGCAGGGTGCCGGCGCCGAGCGTGGCTCTGTGCGGCAGGTCGGCCAGATTGGGGGCCGGCGTTGCGGCGCGCGCCCGCGGGTCAAGACTGTGGCAGACCGCGCAGTGCTCCTGGAAGGCGGCCGCCCCGGGCGCATCGGCGCTGTCCGTCTCCCGGGTCCGGGACAGCAGGGCCAGCCGCTCCTCCAGGGCCTCTGCCTCGTGTGCCTCGATCAGCAGCGCCATGCGGCTGTGCTGGGCGCCGCAGAACTCCGCGCACTGCCCTCGATAGACGCCGGCTTCCGGCGCTTCCAGGCGGATGACGTTGCTGCGGCCGGGCAGGGCGTCGATCTTGCCGCCGAGCCGTGGCACCCAGAAGCTGTGGATCACGTCTTCGGCCCTGATGGTGATGTCCACCGGCCTGCCGGCGGGAATGTGGATCTCGTTGGCGGCGTGCAGCGCTCCGCCCTCGGTGTCGGGATAGGTTACCTCCCACCACCACTGATGCGCGCGCACCTCGACGCGGAAGACCTCGCGCTCGCCCGGCAGGGGCAGGAGCGCGTGACCGGCACCGATGCCCCAGATGAGCAGTGCGGCGAGCACCGCAGGGGTGAAGACCAGGCCGCCGCCGACGATCAGCAGTCGCGGGGTGATCCCGCTGCGCCGCTCGCCGCGGCCATAGATGGCGTAGAGTGCGAGCGCGACCACCGCGCCGAGGATCAAAAAGCTGCCGCCCAGCATTACCCACCAGACCCTGGCGATGGATTCGGCTGCAGGCCCGGCGGGATCGAGGGCCGACATTGGACCGTCGGTGCAGCCGGCGAGCAGAATGAAGGGGAGCGCAACGGCATGGCGGAAACGGGCGAAACATCCGAGCACGGGCTGGAGCGGCTGGGCACGCCGCCGCCGGATGAGGGAACCGTCACGAAGGTGGCGGTCGCCGGCCATCCGTTGCATCCCATGCTGATCACCTTTCCCATCGCGCTGCTGCTCTCGGCCTTGGGCAGCGACCTGGCCTTCTGGTGGACGGGCGATCCCTTCTGGGCACGCATGTCGCTCTGGCTGCTGGGCGTCGGCACGGCCATGGGCGCGCTGGCCGGCCTCAGCGGCACGGTGGAACTGCTGGCCGTATCCGGCATCCGGCGCCGCGCGGCGGCCTGGAACCATTTCGTCGCCGCCGTGATGCTGCTGTCGGTCGGCTTCACCAACTGGGTCTGGCGCGTCGAGGATCCGGGCGCGGCCGTGCTGCCGCTGGGCATCGGGCTCTCGGCGCTGGGCGCACTGCTGGTCTCCATCGCCGGCTGGCTGGGCGGCAAGCTGGTCTTCGAACACCAGGTTGCCGTCATCGACCAGGAGGGGGATTAGGGGGTCGGAGCGCATCACAGCGGCTTGCCCAGAACCAGCCAGAGCACCGTCGGAATCAGCAGCGTCGGCGCCAGCAGCAGCGAGAAATGCGCCGCGCTGGAGCGCAAGCCGGGCGTTTCGCCAAGCACCGCCAACATCCGGCCGCAGTAGAGGTGGAAGAGAACCATCAGGCTGACCGCGACCAGCTTCAGGGCCATCCAGGCCCCGGAAACACCCGTCGCATAGACCAGCGCGCTGCCGGACAGGATGGCCAGCACCGCGGCCGGCGAGGTCACGGCGACGAAGGTGACGCGGGTCATGACCCGCAGGCGGCGGAAGGGCCGTCCGTCCGCCGTGTCGGCATGCGCGGCGAAGAGCGCGGGCAGGTAGAACAGCCCGGCACACCAGATCAGCAGCGTGACCATGTGCAAGCCCTTGAGCCAGGCCAAGACGCGCTCCCCATGCCAACGACGGCCGCGATCCTGCCGCCATCATCCCCAATGGTTTAAGAGCGCTCGCGGTTCCCGTTTCGGCTGAAGACGGGTCGGAGATTTGGAACAAGGCCCGGGCCGAGCCTGTTGATCAGTTAGCTGTATCGTCTCAAGCGACGAGCAAGGAGGAGCAGATGAAGGGCACTCCGCCCGAATACCGCGACCAAGCCCATCGCGAAGAGGATCCCGAGCATCCTCCCCCTGCGGAGGCGCGTCAGGGGGCCACACTCGGCCACATGCGCTGGGTTCTGCGCATCAGCATGGTTCTTGCCGCCATCGGCCTGATCGCGGCATGGCTGCTGCTGTAGCGCGCTCAACGCTCCGGGGTGGCCGATGCCTCCTCCGCCACCACCCCTTGCCCGTTTAGCTCCGCCCCCTCGGCCTGGCGGCGCCACATGGCGGCGTAGAGGCGGTCGCGGGCCAGGAGTTCGTTGTGGGTGCCACGCTCGGCGATGCGACCAGCGTCGAGCACCACGATCTCGTCGGCATCCACGACCGTGGACAGGCGATGGGCGATGACCAGCGTCGTGCGCCCCTGGCTCACCGCGCGCAGGGCGGCCAGGATCTCCTGTTCCGTCTTGCTGTCGAGGGCCGAGGTGGCCTCATCGAAGACAATGATCGCCGGGCGTTTCAGCACCATGCGTGCGATGGCGACCCGCTGCTTCTCGCCGCCGGACAGCTTGAGCCCCCGCTCGCCCACCGTCGTCTCGTAACCCTCGGGCAGGCTGTCGACGAAGGCGTCCAGGCTGGCGATGCGCGCCGCCTCCTCGATCTCCGCCCGGGTGGCCTCGGGGCGGCCATAGGCGATGTTGTAAGCCAGGGTGTCGTTAAAGAGCACGGTGTCCTGGGGAACGATGCCGATGGCGGCCCTGAGCGAGGTCTGGGAGACATCGCGGATGTCCTGCCCGTCGATGCGCACCGCGCCTTCGTCCACATCATAGAAGCGGAAGAGCAGGCGCGAGAGGGTCGACTTGCCCGCGCCGCTTGAGCCCACCACCGCCACGGTCTGTCCCGGCTCGATGGCGAAGGACACTCCCTTCAGGATCGGTCGGTCGGGGCTGTAGCTGAAGCCCACGGACTCGAAGGCAACCCGGCCACCGCTTACCTTGAGGGCCGGGGCGCCGGGCGGATCGGTGATCTCCTGCTCCACACGCAGCAGGGTGTACATGGTTTCCATGTCCACCAGCGCCTGCTTGATCTCGCGATAGACGAAGCCGATGAAGTTGAGCGGCTGCGCCAACTGCATCATGTAGGCGTTGACCGCGACGAAGTCGCCCACCGTCATGGTGCCGGCCTGTACCCGCACCGCGGCCACCAGCATCAGGCCGGTGACGCCGAAGCCGATGATGATCGCCTGGCCGATATTCAGCAGCGAGAGACTGGTCTTGGAGGCGGTGGCGGCCCGCTCATAGGCGCGCAAGCCCTCTTCCAGCCGGGCGGACTCGCGGCTCTCGGCGGTGAAGTACTTTACTGTCTCGTAGTTCAGCAGGGCGTCGATGGCGCGCGTGTTGGCCCGCTGGTCGCTCTCGTTCATGGCCCGGCGCAGCCGCAGCCGCCACTCGGTCACCCGATAGGTGTAGACGATATAGATGCCCACGGTGACGAAGGTGATCGCGGCCACCTCCCAGCCATAGAGCCACCAGAGAATGGCGCTGGTCAGGCCCAGCTCGACGAAGGTCGGCAGGATCGAGAAGAGCGCGAAGTTCAGCAGCGTCTCGATGGCCTTGGTGCCGCGCTCGATCACCCGCGACAGGCCGCCGGTCTGGCGCTCGAGATGGAAGCGCAGCGACAGGGCGTGCAAGTGCTGGAAGGTGCGCAGGCCCGCGCGACGCACAGCCCGCTGGCCGACGCGGGCGAAGAAGAAGTCGCGCAGTTCCTGGAAGGTGAGGGAGAGGACGCGTCCTGCGCCATAGGCCAGGATGACCCACAGCGGCAGCAGCAGTTCGGAGCGCAGATCGACATCCGCCTCGGTGTAGGCAGTGAGCCCATCGACCGCCTGCTTGTACAGCAGCGGCACCAGCACGATCGCGACCTTGGCCAGGACGAGGCAGACGATGGCCGCGACCACGCGGCCGCGCAAGGCGCGCTCGTCGTCGGGCCAGAGCTCCGGAAGCAGGTCCTTCAGGGTCTGCCAGTGACTGCGATCGGCCGGGGGAGGGGGGTCAGGGTGCTGGCTGGGCATGCCTAGGAGATGAGGTTTGTGCGGCGAAATTCAATAATTCCAGTGGTATCGAAATTACATCAAGCGTCTGGTTGAACAAGCCAATAGGGTGTAGATGATCTGGGGGGCAGTTCTCGAATGGGGCGCAACTTCCCGGCTGAGAGAAGAGCAAGCCAGCAAGAAGGCGATGGCGCCATGACAGGGCGGGTGGAGCGGCGACGGGAGTGGGCTGTGGCTTTGGCCGTCGGCCTCGATTTCCTCATTCTCATTCCCTATTTCATCGTCGGCTTCATGGCCATGTCCTGGCCGATCATCGCCGAAAGCCTGCGTGGCAGCCTCTTGACGATCGTGGGCATCGTCTCGCTGATCACCCTGCGCCGGATCCACCGTGGAAAGCTTGGGCGGTACGAATACGGTTCCGGCAAGCTCGAACAGGCCATCACCATCCTGATCGCCTGCCTGCTGCTGTTGGCGGCGGGACTGCTGCTCTGGCGCATTTCCGGCCTTGCGCCCCAGCACCGGCCGAGCCCCTTTCTGGCGACGTCGGCTGTGGTGCTGGTTTTCCTCAATGTGCTGCTGAATGGGGTGCAACTCTATTCCCTGTATCGAGCCAGTCGCGATGGCGGCTCGATCATCGTGCGCGCGCAATACCATGCCCGCTGGGTGAAGACCGCGGCCTCGATCTTCGTGGTGATCGCCGTGGCAGTGGCGATGATCACATCCGATCCGCACGTGGCACGCTTGGCCGAGCAGATTGGGACGCTCTGCGTGATCGTCATCATGGTGGGAACGGCTGTGGCCATGTTGCGCGATGCCCTGCCGGATCTGCTCGATCGATCCCTGCCGGAGGTAGCCCAGCATGCCATCAACCGGGTTCTGGCTCGCAACATCGAGGGTTTCGAGCAGCTCGGGCGCATTCGGACACGACGGGCCGGTGAAACTCTGCATGTGGAAATGGAACTCTTTCTTGATGGCAAGCGCCCACTGGCCGAAGCCTCCGCATTGGCGGAGCGCATGAGTCAGCAGATGATGGAAGAGATCCCCGGCGTCGATCCCGTGATCGTGCTGCGTGCAGCTCCGAGTGGAGAGGTGAGATAGAGTTGGAGCCGGTGATGCCAAGCGGCTTGAGTGTGCATGCCGCACTCAGGGCGCGTAGGCGGATGCACACGCCGATGCCGAGGCGGCCTTTTCCGCCTTCGACCTGTCGCAGCGGCAGGGTTACGTAGCGTTCCTGCGCTCCCATGCCCAGGCCGTTCCATCCCTGGAGGCGACGCTGCTGCAGCAGCCAGCCGTGACCTTTTCCTGGCGCCCGCGCGCGGGCTTGTTGCGGCGCGACCTGGCCGATCTTGCCGCCGACCTTCCCGTGGTTTGGCCGGCCGCCGTGCAACGTCGGCGGCGGCGGCTGGACGAGGCCGGCTGCTGGGGCCTGCTCTATGTTTTGGAAGGCTCGCGCCTCAGCGGTCGGGTGCTGGTGGGGCTTCTGCTGGCAGTAGGATGGTACCCCCGGCTGCCGGAGCCGGGGACACCGTGCTACAGTTCGTTGACGCAGACGCGGTTGCGGCCCGAGTTCTTCGCGTCATAGAGCGCGACGTCCGCTGCCAGCACCAGGCGATGCCGGGTTTCTGCATCGCTGCTGTGCGGCCGAGTCGTGGCAACACCCAGGCTGACGGTTACGACGCCTTCCGGGTTCAGGCTGTGGGGCAGTTGCAGGCCAGTGATCCGCTGACGCAGTTGCTCTGCTATCGCCTCGGCCCCTTGGAGGTCGGTGGCGGGCAGGATCACTGCGAACTCCTCGCCGCCGGTGCGTGCAGCCAGATCAGCCGGTCGCTTGGCGATGCCGTCGATCGCCTGGGCGACGGTCGCCAGGCACTGGTCACCGGCCGGGTGGCCATAGTGATCGTTGTAGCGCTTGAAGTAGTCGATATCGAGCATGACCAGGGAGAGCGGTGCTTCTTCCCGCAGGGCCCGCGCCCATTCCGAACGCAGGCGCTCCTGGAAGATCCGCCGGTTGGCGAGGCCAGTCAGGCCGTCCGTCGAGGCCAGGTCAGCAAGCTCCTGATTGGCCAGGCGCAGGGATTCATTCAGGTCGGCAACGTACCGCGACTGGAAAACGAAGGCGGCGCTCTCCTGAAAGGAGCGGGCGGCGGCGAGTTCGGCGGCCAGCCATGGGCGAGAACGGTCGCGCACCGTCTCCCGCCAGACGGCAAAGGAGGCGCGCAGATTCAGTTTGCCAGTTTTCTCGTCGAGAAAGTCGGTCTCATGCGGATTGCCGGCCCAGCTGATCTCCTCGATCTGCTCCGCCAGAAACCAGAAGATCTGCGACCGTGTGTTGACCGAGAGGCGAATGGCCAGCACGCCGCCGGCCCGGGGCGCATAGGCGCGTGCCGCAGGTAGATCGCTTGTCAGGCAGTCGGTGGCATAGAAGCCCTCATCTCCCAGTTTGGCGGCAAGGGCGTCGCGCAGATGCAGCACGGCGGCTTCACCAGGACTGGTTCCGTAGGCTGCAACCTTGTCCTGATAAGTCACGGCCACGCCGTGGGCGGGGACGACGTCCAGGAGTTCGGCGCCGCGGCCCAGCAATGCATACTCATCCTGATCCATGGCCACGATGCTGCGGAGCAGGTCGTTGCTGGCGGCATCCATCTGCGCCTTCCTGGCGAACTCCGCTTCGCGTTGCCGAGACTCGATTTGCCGGCTGAGCAGTTCCGCGATGTGGCGGCATTCCTCCTGGGTCTCGTAGGGGATGACCCGCGCCGTGCTGTTGTGGCAGGCGATCAAGCCCCAGAGTTCGCCGTCCACCAATAGCGACAGCGACATGGAGGCACCGACGCCCATATTGCGCAGATACTGCAAGTGGACCGGTGCAACGCTGCGCAGCAGGGAATGGCTCATGTCGAGTGATGGCCTGTCATCCCCGCTCAGGGCGCGCAGCGGGGCAGGCCTGTAGTTGACGTCGGGAATGAGGCGGAAACTGCTGGTTCTATACAGTTCGCGCGCCTGTCTGGGTATCTCGGAAGCCGGGTAGCGATGGTTCAGATAGGTGCTCAGTTCGGCCGCCTTCGATTCCGCCACCACCGTTCCCGTACCATCCTCGAGGAAGCGATAGAGCAGAATGCGGTCATAGCCGGTGATTCGACTGATCGCCTGGGTGGTCGATTCGAAAGCCTGTTCGAGACTTTCCGCAGAAGCGATGCGCTCAATGGTACTGCGCAGACGGGACAACATGCGCGGGGTGCTGTGCTCGCGGCCGTCGGGATCATCGCCTCGGTGCTTGTCGGGAATGAATTCGACGACGACGCGTGCACCGGCATCCAGGCTGTGCGCCAGCAGGACCAGGGGGCCCCGCGGGCCGTCGTCCAGCGTGGTCAAGAAAACCGGTATATGGGAGAGGGGCTCGCCGCTGCTCTCGATCAGGCTTTCCAGGGTCTCACCGGCAAGGTCGGCCAGCGTGACTCCCGCGCCCGATAGTGCTTGTCCAAGCAAACCTTTGAAATCGCCTGCAACCAGCTCGATCCGATCGCTTTTTCGATCGACCAGCGTGAGTAAACCGTATGGCTGTATTGCGTCCGGCCGGTGAATTGGTTCTCGCGAACAGGCCTCATCCAACCTATCTGAAAGCGGGTCAGCCACTGGATGTTCCTTGTGTCATAGTTTGGACTGCACGCGCAGGTGGCTCATGGGGAGGCATTACAAGCCGACAGCCTTCTTTCTTAGACATTGTAAACCTTGATCGTCGATACGCCACATCTTTTAGTCGAAGTGTATGTACAGGTAGAAAAATTTGGCGAGAATACGGCGTCGACGGGAGCGCATTGCAACGCAATTTGTTTTGATCCCGTCAGCGAGTGGTTAGATAGTGGTGAGCTATCGCATGTTACTGTAACCCATGTGGTCGCGAATCTTGCATTCTGAATGTGCCGCTAGGTGGGGTCGCGGCCCTGCGTCGGTCGGTCGCACAAGGCTCCGAGAGACAGAAAACGTTTCAGACACAGATAGGTACAATTTGATCTTTATTTTTCTCATTACATTGCCTTACAGTGTCACAACGAACATCCGCTTATGGCGGATGCAAGAAGTGGGGCAGCTTCGAAAGCGCAAATGATGCTCGTCATTCTGGGCCTTTGGGTCCTGATCCTCCTTGTACATCTGGTCCTCGCTGGCCAGCCCCTGAGCGCCGATGCCCAGATCGCGCTTAGCATGACCATGTTCGTCGCCCTGATCGTGATTGGGCGGCTCCCACGCACCAGCTTCTTCCGCGTGCTTTTCTGCGGTGTCTCCAGTTTCATGGTGTTGCGCTACCTGATCTGGCGCAGCCAGAACACGATTCCGCCGGTGGAAGACATCTACGCTTTTGTGCCCGGTATTATGCTTTACGGGGCCGAAGTCTACGCCATGCTGATGTTCTTCATCAGCCTTTTCATCGTCATAGACCCGATGCGACGGCCGACGGCCACCCTGGACGACGACCCTTCCAAGCTGCCCACTGTGGACGTCTTTGTCCCCACCTATGACGAAGACCCGCACATTCTCGCCGCCACACTCTCGGCTGCGTCGCGGATGCGCTTCCCCAAGCATTTGCTGACGATCTACCTTCTCGATGATGGCGGCACGGACCAGAAGCGGCGCGCCTCGGCCGACGCTGTCAAGCGTGGCCAGTTGCTCGAGGAGATGTGCAGGGAACTGGGCGTCCGTTATCTGACGCGCGAGCGCAACGAGCATGCCAAGGCCGGCAACCTGAACGCCGCGCTGCCCAAGACCCGCGGCGAGTTTATCGCGGTGCTCGATGCCGACCACGCGCCGACAGAGGACTTCCTGGAGAACACGGTCGGTCACTTCGCAACCAATCCGAAGCTGTTCCTGGTTCAGACGCCGCACTTCTTCATCAACCCGGATCCGCTGGAGCGCAATCTCAACACCTTTGATTACATGCCGGGTGAGAACGAAATGTTCTACGGCGTGATTCAGCGCGGCCTCGATCGCTGGGGCGCCAGTTTCTTCTGCGGCTCGGCAGCCGTCTTGCGGCGCCAGGCCCTGGAGCAGGTGGGCGGCTTCTCCGGCCGCACCATCGTGGAGGACTGTGAGACCTCGATTGACCTGCACTCGCTGGGCTGGGAATCGATCTACATCGACAAGCCCATGATCGCGGGGTTGCAGCCGGAGACCTTCAGCTCCTTCATGAGCCAGCGCATTCGCTGGGGTCAGGGGATGGTCCAGATCTTCCTGCTCAAGAACCCGCTGTTCCGGCGCGGTCTCGATATTGGTCAGCGTCTTGGCTACCTCTCCAGCAATCTCTTCTGGTTCTTCGGCTTCGCGCGGCTGACTTTCTTCCTGATGCCGTTGTTCTATCTCTTCTTCGGCTTGGCGATTTACCGCGCCACCGCGGCGGAGTTCCTGGCCTACACCACCTTCTACATCGGCGTGACGCTGCTGACGTCGAGCTACCTCTTCGGCCGAACGCGCTGGCCGCTCTTGTCAGAGCTTTACGAGTTCATTCAGGCAACGTTCATGGCCCGGGCGCTGATCTCGGTCATGCTCAAGCCGACCGCGCCCTCCTTCAACGTGACGGCGAAGGGTGAGACCGTCGACAAGAACAAGCTTTCCCAGCAGGCCAAACCGCTCTTCATCATCACGGGCCTTCTCACGCTTGGGCTGATTGCAACGGTGTGGCGCTACTTCGCTTATCCCGACACGCAAGACATCGTGCTCGTGGTCGGCGGCTGGAATCTCTTCGGCTTCCTCCTGGCCGTCCAGGGCTTGCGCGTCGTCTGCGAGCGCAAGCAGGTCAGGCGGGCGCCGCGGGTCCAGATCGAGGAGCCGGTTGCCCTGATGATCGGCGAAGAACGTCGCCTGCCGGCCTATATCGTCGACGCCTCCATCATGGGGGTGAAGGTACTGCTGCCGCGCGGGGCTGCCTCCAAGGAGGACCTGGAATCGCATCCGCTCACGGTGTCCTTCGTCAAACCGGGCCAGGAGACCAAAGACCGCTTGCGCATACAACTCCGCAACATCCGAGTAGAGGAAGAAGGCATTGCCATCGGGGCCGAATTTGTCGAGCCCACCGGCTCGGAATTCCGGATGATCGCCGAACTGATCTTCATCAGCAGCAACCGCTGGGTCGCGTTTCTGGAAGGCCGCCGGGCGCGTTCCCCGGGTGTGGTGGTTGGCGTTCTGCGCTTCCTTCTGGGCTCTGCACTCTCCATCTACTACGTCGCTCGCTTCCTCCTGAAGCTGCAGGACGCGCCTTCACCGCGCGGTTTCGATCCGGTGCTCGAGGTCAGCAAGAAGGATGTCGGTCACAGCCGCTTCTCCCACCATCCAATGGAGGCTGCGGGATGATCGGATTTGGGGAACGGGGCATGATCCGGCTTCGTTCGGCCTTTCTGGGTGTTGCGCTGGCAGGTCTCTGCGCATTGGCGTTTTCTGCCGCCGGGTTGAACGCGCAGGCGCAGACCCTCATTCCCTTGCCGCCACTCGATGCGAACGAGATGGATGACGGGCAAACTGGCTCCTCTGGTGCGCTCGGCGACCCCGGTGCGGACCTTCGCGTCTTGCCGCAACAGCAGCGGCAGGGCGGTGCCGACCAGGAGCCGGAGGTGCAGACAAACGCGGAGCGTGAAGCACCGAGCGTGCGCGACCCCTATGTCCTGCGGGGCGATCCTCGCATGGAGGCGGAACGCGGGGCCGCCTGGCGCTTCCTGCCACTTGAGGGCAACCTGCCCGACGACAATCGCGAGGTGTTGCTGGAGCAGCAGGAGGCCGAGCGTCGCTTCACGGTCACCCTGCCGGCGGAAGCAGTGGTCGCCGACTCTCGCATTTTCATTCGCTATCTGAACTCGATTGAGGTTCTGCCCGCCGCCTCGCGCCTCGATGTTGCCGTCAACGGTCGCCTGGTCGCCAGTTTCGCGCCGCGTGCCGTTTCCGGAGCGCAGGACATACGGGCAGATCTGCCTGAGGGGCTGTTCCGGCCCGGACCCAACGAGGTCGTCATTCGGGCGCGCCAGAACCACCGCGTGCTCTGTTCGATCAATGGTATCTACGAGCTCTGGAGCGCGGTGGACGCTCTGGCCAGCGGGATCGAGGTGCGCCTGGCGCAGCCTCTGGCTCCCCCCTCCCTGGCGAGCTTCGACTACGCGCTGGCCTCGGGTATCAACGGGCCGCGCCGCCTCACTCTGCTGGCACCCTCCAACAGCCCGGACGAGGAATGGGTTGCTGACGCCCTCGAGTTGGTCCAGGGGGCAGCCCGGCGCGTGCCGGGAGACCTGCCGGACTTTCAGCTTGTGTCGCTTGAGAGTCTGGAGCGTGCTGGTCTCCCGGCGACGGCGCTGCCGGTCTTTGATCGCGATGCGTTGCCGGGTGGCATGCTGGCGCTTTTCGGCACCGCCAACGAATTGAGCGGAATGGTCCCGCACGAGATCATGAGTTTTGTCTCGGGGCCTTATGTGGGCGTGCACAATCTGGGACGCGGCGACGGCAGCGCGGTGCTCATCTTTTCCGGACAGAATCGGGAAGAGGTGAGTGATGCGATTGCCGCCTGGGTTTCGCAGGAACTCGAGTTGCCGGCGCGCTCGAACGCCGTGATCTCCGATCTCTCACCGGCCCTGGAACGCCCCGGGCCACCGCGAGAACCCATCCAGGGTGGCGAGGCCGTGACTCTGGGCCAACTCGGGACCCCGGAGACCGAGGTGGGCGGACTGCGCCGCTCGATCAAAGCGGAACTTCTGCTCCCGGATGACTTCTTCGCGGCCAATGACGACGCGGTCACCTTGAAACTCAACGCGTCCTACGCACCGGGGCTGCACCGGAACAGCGCGCTCAACATCTTCGTGAACGGAACCGGCTCTGCCCTTATCGGCCTGAACGATCCCCAGGGCGAGGTGATGGACGACAGGCTCATCAATCTGCCGCTGCGTAACTTCAAGCCGGGTGTGAACGAGATCGAGTTCGAGGTGAGCCTTCCGGCGCTCAATGCCGACAACCTGGGCTTCTGTCCGCCCGGCACCATCAACATCGATCAACCGCCGCGCTTTGTCTTGCATCCGGATACGGAGCTGACCTTCCCCAGCTATGCCCGGCTCGGCCATCTGCCGGACCTGGACCTCTTCGTGAAGCGGGGCTTTCCATACGTGAACAATGGGCAGCCGGTGCTGAGCGATCTCTACATCGCGGTGCGCGACCTGCAGACGATCAACTCGGCCTTGGTGGTTGCGGCGGCCGTGGCTCGACAGGCGGACGACCGGCTGCGCTTGCGGCCCACCTTCAGCTACCCGGACATGTCCTCGCGCAACCTCCTGGCCGTGGGGCCGACCAATAACCTGCGGCCAACGGTTTTCGCCAATGCGCCCCTGCGCCAGCAGGACATCGTGACAGCCTGGAGCTACCATCGTCCGATCGATCCAATGGTTTCGGACGAACGTGAGATCGCAGCCACCACCGCCACCGAGTCGCTTCTGCAGCGGATCGAGGCGATGCGCAGCGGCGTGCCGCAGGAACGTTTTGTCGCCCAGAGTTTTGAAGAAGACCACGAAGCGGAGGAAAGCGTGCCGCGCGAGAGCTGGCGTCGTGGCTCGCACGAGCAGGAGGGGTCGGAGCGGAGCTGGTATCATCGCCTGGTCAGCCTGCTTCCCGCACTGGCCCAGGGCATGCAGGCCGAGCAGGCCGCCCAGCGGTTCCTGAGTGGAAGCAGCGGCGATGTGACCGCGGTCATGATGCAGTACGAAGCCCACAGCACTCCCGGCCGGACGGTGACACTGATCACCGCGCTCGACAGCCGGCTTCTGCTTGCTGGCGTCAAGCGACTGGTGCAGCCTGACTACTGGGTGAGCTTGAAGGGAGACTTGGCGGTATGGGGACCGCAGCCGCAAACGCTAGGCACGGGCGCAGTGGGACAGCCTTATACGGTGATGCCGCCGACCACGTCGCTTGGCAATCTGCGCCTCATTCTCAGCAACTGGCTGTCGCGCAACGTGCTGGCCCTGCTGGTGAGCACGGGCATGATTGTATTCCTGCTCAGCGCGGTGACCTACATGCTGCTGCGGATGGATCGCCGCCGTCGTGATCTGGGTTAAGGCTTTCCTGGGTGCCGTGGTGCTGGTGGTGGGTCTGTCCGCTACGAGCCATGCGACCGACTCGCTGCAACGCTCCTGGGAGGTGTTCCAGGAGCGTCATGTGGCGGCGGACGGGCGCGTGGTCGATGACGGCAATGGCGGCATCTCCCACTCCGAAAGCCAGGGCTACACCCTCCTGCTCGCGGCGGAGCTGGACAGCCCTGGAGTCTTTGCCCGGGTCTGGACCTGGACGCGCAACAACCTCCTGATCCGCGATGACGGACTGGTGGCCTGGCGCTATGACCCTGAGTCGGAGCCGCCGATTACCGATGTGAACAATGCCTCCGATGGCGACCTGCTGATCGCGCATGCCCTCTCGCTGGCGGCGCGGCGCTGGCAGCGGCAGGACTATCGCGAGGAGGCGGAGCAACTCGCGCTGGCGATCCGCAGCGAACTGGTGCGCGAGGTGGGCCCCTACACGCTCCTGATACCCGGGCGCGAAGGATTCGCGCAGGAAGACGGCCTGGTTGTGAATCCCTCCTATTGGCTCTTCGCCAGCCTGGAGGAGATGCAGGAACTCGACCCTGATCCGGTCTGGCAGACTTTGATCGACAGCGGCCGCCAGCTGCTGCGCGACCTCATCGCCACCTATCCCTTGATACCGGACTGGGTCACCGTGGAGGCCGACGGCAGCTTTTCTCCCCCCGACGAATTGCCTTGGGAATCCGGCTACAACGCATTGCGTGTTCCACTCTATCTGCTAGCGGCGGGCGTGAATGAAGCCGAAGTCCTGGAAGCTTACGCGGTTTCCTGGGGCGACACGGGTGCCCCCTTCCCGGTGGTCCAGCCCTTGGTTGGCGAGTCTGAGGTAGAATTCAACGACGATCCCGCCTACGATGCATTGCGGCAGTTGCTTGCCTGCGCAAGGCAAGAGCAGGGAGTGGGGCAGCGGAGTCTTTCACCTGAAAGCTTTTACTACCCCGCGACTCTCCTGTTGTTGTCGAATCTGTACAGAGACCGCGGGTTCCCGGGATGCTGAGACGCTGGTGCCGATGGTTGATCGCGATGGGCGTTCTGGCGCTGCCTCTCATGTTGGGGCAGCCGAGCCAGCTGCTTGCCCAGAGCGAAGAGCCGGGACCGGCTGAGGAAACAGTGGCGCCGCAAGTCCAGGAGGAAGCGGAGCCGGAAGAGGATGCCGAGCCACCGGACGGCTCGGGCGAGGGTGACGCGGCACAGGCGGAAGAGGACGACGCGCTGGACGAAACGGCGCTGCGTTACTATGCGCGGATGCGCGATCTCGAGCGCCTGGAAGCGGAGATTCGCCGCCTGCGCTCAATCGATCCCACCTGGCAGCCGCCTGACGACCTCTTCGACCCCGATGCCGGTGGCGGCTTCGACGAGTCTCCCCTGTGGGACCTTTTTGCCGAGGGCCGCTACGCCGAGGTGCGCGAGAGTATCGCGGAGTTGCAGCAGACCTCCCCGGGCTATTCCCCCTCGGAAGAACTGCTCGATCAGCTCGATCTGGCTGAAGCGCAGGAGCGTCTGCGTGCGGCCGCCCAGGCGGAGCAGTGGGGCCGGGTGATCGAACTGTCGCGCGAAGAGCCGGCATTGATCAGCTGCGAGCGCGTCGACAACGCCTGGACGGTGGCTGAGGCCTTCGTGCGTCTTGAGCGCCCGAATCAGAGTGCGGAGGTCTATCGCGGCATCCTTTCCACCTGCAACGACGAGAGCGTGCTGCTGGCCACCTTGCAGAAGGCCAACAAACTGCTGGACGATGAGCGTCTGGTCGCGCTCGACGCCCTGGTGGAGAGCCGTCTCGGCCAGACCGAGGAAGCCGAGCGTGTGCGCGAGGATTTGCGCCGCGGCCGTCTTGCCGAGCGGCTGTCCGGCGGCGAGGAACTGGCGCCGGAGCTGCTGCAGAGTCTGCACCGGGAAGCGCGCGAGGGGGAGGATGCGGAGCTCGCCCTGACTCTCGGCTGGTACTATGCCGAACGCCGTTCGTGGGCAGATGCGAACACCTGGTTCCAGGCCGCCCAGGATTGGGGCGCCGGCACCGATGCCGTGGAAGGGCGGGTGCTGGCCCTGATGCGCCTGGGGCGGACCGGCGATGCCGAGGCGCTGGCCTCCCGCCATGCCAGTTCCTCGCCGGCGATCTACCGCAACTACATCGGCCTGCTGACCGGAAGGCTCGGAGGAGACGGCAAGCCGGTCAACCTGGAGGTGGCCACGAAGCTTGCCGAGTATGCGGAGCGCAATCGCGACGCCTCGACGGCCCTGGCCCTGGGGTGGGCTGCCATGGAACTGGAGGAACCCCATGCGGCGGAGGCCTGGTTCCGGCAGTCCCTCAACTGGCGCGAAAGCGAGGATGCGGCCGTCGGTCTCGCGGTGAGCCTGCAGCAACTGGGCGACCAGGCCGGGTTCGAGGCGCTGGCGGCGGAGTGGGCTGGCCGATCCTCGCGCATTGCCGAGATGCTGGGCGATGGTGGTGGGGGCGCGCCAAGTCCCGCAGCCACCGCCCTGCAGCGCGGCCAGATCGCAAGCTGCCTGCAGCAGACCAGCGGGCAGTCGCTCTCTGCCGGCGATCGTGGCATCCGGGCCTGGTGTCTCCTGGAAGCGGATCGAACCGCCGAAGCCATGGCCACCTTCCAACAGGTGATGGCCGAGGCGCGCAACGAGGAGGCCTATGCCCAGGCTAGCTACGGCTATCTCCTCACTCTGCTTCAGCGTGGCCAGGTGGACGAGGCCATGCAGCAGATGCACGCCTTGCCTATGACCGCAGAGCAGAAGCAGGAGGTCTTCTCCCAGGCCATGGCCAACATGGCATCCGCGGCCTTCGACAATGGCGACTATCAGCAGTCCTTGCGACTGATGGAGGCGCATCAGCGTGTTGCGCCGCTGCCGCGCTATCTCGCGGAGTTGCAGGGCTGGGCCTATCTGAATTCCAATCAGTTCGAGAGGGCGCGCACAACCTTCAAGCGCCTGGACCAGCAGATGAGCACCCGTGATACGCAGTTGGGCTTGCGGCTCCTCAAGGAACGTGAGCTGAAATGATCCGTTCTTTTTCCCTCCTAGCCTTGGCTCTGTTGGCGCTGCTGCTTGCAGCCTGCCAGTCCGGGCCGCCGCAAACGCTGGAGCAGCGCCTGTCGCCCTATCAGTGGAGCGGCGAAGAGATTACGGAGTCGCTCTTCCTCTTGCCGCCGGAGGAAGCAGGATCCCTGATCGGCGTGTCGCAGCGCCTCTGGGACAACGGGATGGAGCAGCGCCTGGGCCTGGCCAGCGACAGCTACCTGCCCGGTGACAACTACCTGTCGTTGCGCTTCTTCACCAAGGCCACAGATGCGGCGGACTGGTTCACCATGAAGCGGCACAGCCTCTCGCGAACACGCTATTCCCAGGCGCGGATCCAGCGTCGGCTGCAGGAAGAGTTTCCTGGTATTCGGGCGGAGATCCAGGCAGCACCGCGCAACAACCGCTACGGCAGTTATGTCTATGCCACTGCGCGCCATGGCGACCAGAGCTGCGTCTTCGCCTGGCAGACACTCGAGCATCCAACCCGGACCCTGCCGACCTATATGAGAGCGCTGGAAATGGAGTATCGGCGCTGTGGCGGCTCCGACGTTCCCCCGGAGGCGCTGCTCTATGGCTTCGAGAACGGTGCCGTGCGCATGGACACCGGCGTTCTGCCCTTGTGGGGCGGATCGGTGCCCAATTCGGGAATGTCCTCCTTCTACAACGACCTGGGTACATCCTATGCCCCGGTCCCGGCCCCCAGTGTCGAGGCGCCGCAGGTTGCGCCCCGGACGGCACCTCGTGTCGCAGCGCCGGCCGCGACACCCGCCTGGCGGGCGCCGGCGCAGTCGGCACCCAGGGTCAGCACATCCCCGGTTAGCTCGGCACCTGAACCCAGTATCCAGCAGTCCGCCCCGCGTCAGGGTGTGATGCCCTTGCCCCGTTCGGCGGCGCCGCGCGAACCACCGTCACCGGCCGCGGCCTCGTCGCCATCCGCGCCAAGCAGGAGCGTTGTTCCGACACGGGCCGCGGAGCCACGGCAGCTCTACCCGTGGGCCCAGGAGCAGAGCCTGCCCCAGGACAGGGCGCCAGCGACCCGGAGCGGCGCCTTCCCGCTGCCGCAACAAAGCAGCAGCCGGGCGCCTGAGCCTCAACCTCGCCCACAAGCCACGGCCTCGGTGTCCCAGACGGATGCCGGGGCTTTTCCCTTGCCGGGGTCCGGCGCGAGCGGGGCAGCGCCGGCGGCCCGGACCCAGAAAGCTCCCGAAAGGTCGTCCACATCCGGTTCGGCGCCCACATCCGGCGGCGGAAGCTGGTCGGTGCAGGTCGGCGCCTACAGCCGCGAAACCATGGCCCGCGACGCGGCCACATCCGCTGCATCTGCGCTGTCCTTGCCCGGTGCACATGTCTCGGTGCCGCAGGTCCAGATAAACGGCCAGACCCTCTACCGCGCCCGCCTTGCCGACCTGGCGGAACCGCAGGCACGGCAGGCCTGCAGCAGCCTCAAGGGGCGGGGCGGCGACTGCATGGTGGTGCGCCCGGGAGCGTGACCGTACGGCTGGTTGGTCGACTGGACCAATCGGCCCGACTGTGCCACAGCAAGCTTATGAGCGACTCAGGAGAGGGAACGGCTTCGGCACTGCGCCGCGCCTGGCTGCAGGGGATGCGCGAAGCCGGCGGCACGCCTGCGGCGGTGCTCGGTGCAGGTTACGTCGGTTTCGGCGCCTTGGCCCGCGATGCCGACTTCTCGCTGCTGCTCAGCCTTGTTTCCACCTTCGCGATCTGGGCCCTTCCCGGCCAGATCGCCATGATCGAACTCTACAACCTCGGCACCGCAGCGCCGGCGTTGGTCCTGGCGGTGATGCTCACCGCCGCGCGCTTCTTTCCCATGACCGCCTCGCTGCTGCCCAGCCTGCGTCATCCTCGCTGGCGCCAGCCGCACTATTACCTGGCCGGGCACCTCGTCGCCATGACCGGCTGGGCCGTGGCCATCCGGCGCTGTCCGCAGATGCGCCGCGTGGAGCGTCTTCCCTACTTCCTCGGATTCACCGTCCTGCTCTGGCTGGCCTGTGCAGTCGGGACCGTCGTCGGCTATCAACTCTCCTACCTCTTCACCGAACTGGTGACCCTGGGGCTGGTCTTCCTCAACCCCATGTACTTCTTCCTGGTCTTGAGCGGCGAGACCCGCAGCCGCCTGGGCGTGACGGCCTTGTTGTGCGGCGCGCTGGCCGGGCCCTTGCTGCACCTGCTGGTGCCGCAGTGGAGCCTGATCCTCGCCGGGGTACTGGGTGGGACACTGGCCTTCGTCCTGCTTGAAGCCCGGCAGCGCCGCTCGTGAGTGGCGACTGGTCGCTCTGGGGTCTGGTGCTGGCCTGTGGCCTGGCAACCTATTTCTGGCGCGGAGCCGGCGTGTTCGTCTCGGGCCGGCTCGACACCGATCAGCCGGTGTTCCGCTGGCTTGCCTGTGTGGCCTACGCGACGCTGGCGGCGCTGATTGCACGGATCGTCTTCCTGCCCGCAGGCCTCCTGGAGGAAACGGCGCTCTGGCAGCGCCTGCTGGCTAGTGCGCTGGCGCTGCTCGTCTTCCTGCTCACGCGCAAGAACCTCTTTCTGGGCGTCATTGCCGGGGGTGCCGGTCTGATGCTGATCAAGGTGATCAGCGATACGCTGTCGCTCTGAGCAGTGGCGCTGGCGTGTCCGCCGGGCCTGCACTGGTAAAGGGTCCGGCCACAAGGCTAAACTCGCCGCGCGGCTGCTGGCCGCAATGCCCGTTTTTCACGGTCCGGAGGTTCTATGTCCTGTCTGCTCGGTTCGCCGCTTCGCCTGCGCGATGTCACGCTGTCCAACCGCGTCGCTGTTTCACCCATGTGCCAGTATTCCGCGCGAGATGGCTTTGCCGGTGAGTATCACTTCGTTCATCTCGGGCGCTTCGGCCTTGGCGGTGCCGGTCTGGTCTTTACCGAAGCGACGGCCGTGGTGCCGGAAGGGAGGATCACCCACGGCTGTCTCGGCTTGTGGCAGGACGAGCAGATCCCCGGTTTGCGCCGGATTACCGAGTTCCTGAAGGCCCATGGCACGGTGCCGGGGATCCAGCTCGGTCATGCCGGCCGCAAGGCCAGCATGCAGCGGCCCTGGGAAGGCAACGGCCCCCTGGACGAGTCCAACTTCGCCCAAGGCGAGCGCACTTGGGAGACTATGGCGCCGTCGGCCTTGCCCATGGACGAGGGCTGGCTGGTGCCGCGCGAGATGGAGCGCGCCGATATGGAGCGCCTGATCGCCGCCTGGATCGCCGCGGTGGGGCGCGCCGAGGAGGCGGGTTTCGAGGTCATCGAACTGCACGCTGCGCACGGCTACCTGCTGCACTCCTTCCTCTCACCCATCAGCAACCGGCGCGAGGACGCCTATGGCGGCGACCGCGAAGGCCGCGCGCGCTTTCCGCTCGAGGTGGCCGAGGCGGTGCGCAAGGCCTGGCCGGCGGGCAAGCCGCTCTTCGTGCGTCTTTCTTCCGTCGATGGAATCGAGGGGGGCTGGCAGTTGGAGGACACGGTCTGGCTCGCCGGCCGCCTCAAGGAGATCGGCGTCGATGTGATCGACTGCTCCTCCGGTGGTCTGGCCGGCTCCGCCACTGCGGCGCGAGTCAAGCGCGGTCCCGGTTTCCAGGTTCCCTTTGCCGAAACGGTGCGGCGTGAGGCGGATATCGCCACCATGGCCGTCGGCCTGATCCTGGACGCCAAGCAGGCCGAGGCGGCCCTGGCCGAGGGCAAGGCGGATATCATCGCCATCGGCCGCCAGGCGCTGGCGCACCCGAACTGGGCGCTTTCGGCTATCGGAGAGCTGGAAGGCGATACGCCCGAAGGCTTCCAGCGCTGGCCGCAGCAGGCCGGCTGGTGGCTGGAGCGGCGTCAGCGGGCGCTGATAAAGGGCTGAGTAGTAGCCCGACTATTGTGCCGCTTCGCCCCGCTGATAGAGCCCGGCGAGGCCGGCGCGGCTGGCGGGGCAGGCGCCCCGGTCGGTAACGAAGGCGGTGACCAGCTCTGCCGGCGTCACGTCGAAGGCGGGATTGGCGGCGGCGCTGCCGTCGGGTGTGACCTGCACCTCGCAGATCCGTCCCGCCTCGTCGCGGCCCCAGATGTGGGTGACCTCGCGGGCGTTGCGCTCCTCGATGGGGATGTCGCGGCCACGCTCCACCTGCCAGTCGATGGTGGGGTAGGGCAGGGCGACATAGAAGGGCACACCGTTGGCCTTGGCGGCCAGCGCCTTCAGGTAGGTGCCGATCTTGTTGCAGACATCGCCATTGGCGGTGGTCCGGTCGGTGCCGACGATGCAGAGATCCACCAGCCCCTGCTGCATCAGGTGGCCGCCCGCATTGTCGGCGATCACCTTGTGCGGCACACCGTGGCGGCCCAGTTCCCAGGCGGTCAGCGCGGCGCCCTGATTGCGTGGCCGGGTCTCGTCCACCCAGACCTCCACTGGAATGCCGGCGTCATGGGCCATGTAAATGGGCGCCAGGGCCGTGCCCCAGTCCACCGTCGCCAGCCAGCCGGCGTTGCAGTGGGTCAGTACCCGCAAGGGCTCGCCGCTGGACTTGGCTTCGGCGGCGGCACGGAACAGCGGCAGGCCGGCTTCGCCGATGCGCCGGCAGAGTTCCACGTCTTCGTCACACAGATCGGCAGCCTGTTGCCAGGCGGCCTCCGCACGCGCTTCCACCGGCAGCGGCGCGACCGTGCTGCGCAGCGCGTCCAGCGCCCAGCGGAGATTGACGGCCGTGGGGCGGGTGCGCAGCAGCCGGGCATGGGCGGCCTCCAAGCCCTGATCGCTGGCGTCCCGGCGCAGGCCCAGTGCCAGCCCGTAGGCGGCGGTGGCGCCAATCAGGGGCGCACCGCGCACCACCATGCGTTCGATGGCCTGGGCGGCGGCCTCCAGATCCTCGAGCGTGAGTACCTCGAAGGCATGCGGCAGGCGGGTCTGGTCGATGACCTGCACCCGGCCGTCGCGCTCGCTCCAGATCGTGCGGTAGGGGCGTCCGTCCACCTTCATCGCTTCAGTCCCACGCTTGTCTTGCTTCAGGGACCTGTTGTGGGCGCGAGGAAGGCTGCGTTCAAGTCTCTCGGGGGTGCACCACGGCCTCTTCCGTCACCACGCAGTCCATCGGGATGTCGTGGCCCTGCGGGTAGATGGTGGGAATGGCCGCCAGGGTGAAGCCGACGCCGAAGACGCGCGGGCGCTGGGGCAGGGCGGCAAGGGTGCGGTCGAAGAAGCCCCCGCCGTAGCCCAGGCGATAGCAGTCGGGGTCGAAGCCGATCACCGGCGAGATCACGACGTCAGGCGTGACCTCCTCGGCGCCTTCGGCCGGGATGGGAATGCTCCAGACGCCGCGTTCCAGCGGGGCCCGAGGCTCCCAGGCGCGGAAGATCAGGGGCGTCGCCTTGGCCACGACCACCGGCAGCGCGGCGCGCCCGCCGCCGGCGATCACCTGCTTCAGCAGGCCGCGCAGGTCCGGTTCGCCGCGGAAGGGCCAGTAGGCGCTGACCGTCAGACCGGACGGATCGCCGATGGCGTCGGCCAGCCGCTCGGCGATCGCCGCACCCCAGGCCTTGCGCTGTTCCAGGGGCGCAGCCAGCCGGGCCTTCACCAGCCGGTCGCGCTCCGCCTTGCGCCAGCGCTGCACGTCGGCCTTCTGGCGCGGGTCGGCGGCGCTCGCGAGGCCGCTGTAGGCCGGGTCCACTTCGTGCATCAGGCAGGGTGGCGAGGCATAGCCGGCCGGAGTCTCATCGTTCGGGTCGCTCATGCTGCTGCTCCCAAATGCGGGTGAAAGTGGCGTCGCGCTAGGCCGCGGGCGGGAGTTCGACCTCATGGTCCGGGCGATGAAGGCGCTCGCCCTTGCTCAGAAAGTGGCCGCTCTGCACCGCAACGCCCAGTTCCAGGCTGTCGGCGATGCGGTGTGCGCGCTCGACGAAATGGGCTGCCGCCACCGGAGGGCAGACCTCCTCCGCCGTCTGCTCGAACAGGGCGAGCCAGCGATTGAAGTGTCGGCTGTCAACCGGCAGGGGGGCGTGCTTCTGCATCGGCTGTCCGTGATAGCGCCCGGTCATCAGGGCCACCGACGACCAGAAGGCAAACATCCGTTGCAGATGATGCTCCCAGTCCGCGATGCGCGCTTCGAACACGGGGCCGAGCAACGGGTCGCCGCGCACCTGCTCATAGAAGCGGCGCACGAGCCTCTCGATCATCGCATCGTCGATGCCGGTACGCTCGATGATCTCTTCCGTCAGTTGGATTCGGCGCTGACTGGGTGTGCCGGGACTGGTGGTTCTGGGACTGGCGGTCATGGCATCCTCAAATCGGTATTTCAAATACCTATTTATCATGCCATGCTGACGGGTGCCAAGAGATTACGGATGCAGCCATGCGCTTGACTTCTTTCACCGACTACGGCCTGCGGGTGCTGATGCGCCTGGCCGGCGCGCCGGGAACGCGCTTCACCACCGAGGCCCTGGCCCGCGAGTTTGCCGTCTCACGCAACCATCTGGTCAAGGTGGTGGGAGAACTGGTCCAGGCCGGGCTGGTGGAAAGCCGCAAGGGAGCGGGCGGTGGCATCCGGCTGGCCGAGGGGGCAAATAGGGTGAGCCTGGGGGCGGTCATCCGGCGCCTGGAGGGCGATGCGCCGCTGGTGGAGTGCTTCCGGGACGACGGCGGTGGCTGCACTCTGACCCCCGGATGCTTGTTGCGCGGGCGCTTGAGCGAGGCGCGCGAGGTCTTCCTGCGCGAACTGGACAAGACGCCCTTGATCGATTGTGCCTGGCCGCCGGGCGGAGGCGGGAATGTCGCGGATTCACATCAAGCGCGTCTATGATCCAGCGGCCGATGACGACGGCTTGCGCGTGCTCGTGGATCGCCTCTGGCCGCGCGGTCTGAGCAAGGAGCGGGCGGCGGTGGACCACTGGGCCAAGGACCTGGCGCCGTCGAGCGAGCTGCGGCGCTGGTTCCACCGCAATCCCGAGGCATGGGACGCCTTTGTCGCGGCCTATCGCGGTGAACTGAGCGGGCGCGACGACGACCTGCGCGCCCTGAACCGCCGCGCCGGCCAGAGGCCGATCACGCTGCTCTATGCTGCGCGTGATCGCGAACGCAACCATGCCCGGGTCCTGTGCGACCTGCTGGAATGCCTCGACTGAACGCCTGCAAAACGCAGAACGGCCCCTTCCGCGAGGGAAGAGGCCGTTCGGCAGGTCGCGATGAAGGCTGCGATCAGCAGTCGAGGGTCGTGCGCCGCTCCCACTCGGTGAGGTGACGGGCGTAGTCGTTCCACTCGGCCATCTTCAGCTTGAGGAAGCCGTCGATCACGTCGTTGCCCATGTGCTTGCGGAAGACCTCGTTGGCCTCCAGTTCGCGCAGGGCGTCGAGCAGGTTGAGCGGCAGTTTCGGCACGTCGTTGTAGAGGTGGCCGTCGGTGTACATGTTCACGTCCAGGCGCTTGCCCGGATCGCGCTTGTTCTCCAGGCCGTCAAGGCCGGATGCAAGCATGCCCGCCTGCATCAGGTAGGGGTTTGCGGCGCCGTCGGGCAGGCGCAGTTCCAGACGGTTCGAGTCCGGGATGCGCACCATGTGGGTGCGGTTGTTGCCGGTATAGGTCACGGCATTGGGGGCCCAGGTGGCGCCCGAGGCGGTGACCGGGGCGTTGATGCGCTTGTAGGAGTTGACCGTCGGGTTGGTCAGCGCGCAGAGCGCCGGGGCCGAATGCAGCAGGCCGCCGAGGAAGTGGTAGGCGGTCTGTGACAGGCCCAGTTCACCATCGCCCATGAAGAGGTTGTTGCCGCCTTCGCGCTGGTCCCATAGCGACATGTGGGCGTGGCAGCCGTTGCCCGTCAGGTCGATGAAGGGCTTGGGCATGAAGGTGGCGCGCAGACCATACTTCTCGGCCAGAGTCTTTGCCATGTACTTGAAGAACATGGTGCGGTCGGCGGTGATCAGCACGTCGGCGTAGCTCCAGTTCATCTCGAACTGGCCGTTCGCGTCCTCATGGTCGTTCTGGTAGGGCTCCCAGCCCAGTTCCTGCATGGCGTCGCACATCTCGCGGATGAGGTCGAAGCGCCGCATCAGGGCCTGGGGATCGTAGCAGGGCTTGGCGGCGCAATCCGCCGTATCCGCCAGGGCCGAGCCGTCGGGGGTGATCAGCGAGAACTCCAGTTCCACGCCGCTGCGCATATAGGCGTTGCGCTTGCCTCCGGCTTCGATGACGCGCTTGAGCACGTTACGCGGCGCCTGCTCCACCGGTTCGCCATTCATCCAGAGGTCGCCGGCAACCCATCCGACTTCCGGTTGCCAGGGCAGTTGGATCAGGCTGTCGGGGTCGGGCACGGCCAGGATGTCGCCGTCGGCCGGCGACATATCAAGCCATGTCGCAAAGCCGGCGAAGCCGGCGCCATCCTCTTCCATTCCAGCGATCGCGGCCGCTGGAACCAACTTGGCCCGCATCGAACCCTTGAGGTCCGCGAAGGATACGAGAAAGTACTTGATACCTCGGTCTTTTGCAGCCTGTTCCAGTTTACTCGCCATTGTCGTGTCCCTGTTCTGAACGACGTTCTTCCGATTCCGAAACGCCCTCTCCGGCTCGATGAGAACCGGAGAGGGCGGTAAAAGGCCGGGCATGAACCCGGCAATAGCCGTCGGCGCCACGGGCTGGCTGGTGCAGCACGCCCATAGGCAGCCGAAGCCTTAGAAGTTGCCTTGGCCCGGGATCCAACCGGTCCCGGCCAGAGGCACCCGGGCCATGGCGGCGGACTCGATGGTGGTGGCCACCAGGTCCTCCGGCTCCAGGTTGTGCAGGTGCGACTTGCCGCAGGCCCGCGCGATGGTCTGCGCTTCCAGCGTCAGGACCGCGAGATAGTTGCGCAGGCGACGGCCTGCCGCCACCGGGTCAAGACGCTTAGCCAGTTCCGGATCCTGGGTGGTGATACCGGCGGGATCGCGGCCCTCGTGCCAGTCGTCATAAGCCCCGGCCTCGCTGCCCAGAGCGGCATACTCTTCGGCCCATTGCGGGTCGTTGTCGCCCAGAGCCACCAGAGCGGCCGTGCCAATGGCAACCGCATCGGCACCCAGCGCCAGCGCCTTGGCAACATCTGCACCGTTGCGGATGCCGCCAGAAACGATGAGCTGGACCTTACGGTGCATGCCCAGATCCTGCAACGCCTGGACCGCGGGGCGGATGGCTGCGAGCAGGGGGATTCCCACATGCTCGATGAAGACCTCCTGGGTCGCGGCGGTGCCGCCCTGCATGCCGTCCAGCACCACCACGTCAGCTCCCGCCTTTACCGCCAGGGAGGTGTCGTAGTAGGGCCGGGTGGCGCCGATCTTGATGTAGATCGGCTTTTCCCAATCGGTTATCTCGCGCAGTTCGAGGATCTTGACCTCGAGGTCGTCCGGGCCGGTCCAGTCAGGATGGCGGCAGGCGGAGCGCTGATCGATGCCCTGGGGCAGGGTGCGCATTTCCGCCACGCGCTCGGAGATTTTCTGGCCCAGCAGCATGCCGCCGCCGCCCGGCTTGGCGCCCTGGCCCACCACCACCTCGATGGCGTCTGCCTTGCGCAAGTCATCGGGGTTCATGCCATAGCGCGAGGGCAGGAGCTGGTAGACCAGCTTATCGGAATGACCGCGTTCCTCAGGCGTCATGCCGCCGTCGCCGGTGGTGGTGCTGGTGCCCATTGCCGAGGCGCCGCGACCGAGCGCTTCCTTCGCCTGGGCGGAGAGCGATCCGAAGCTCATGCCGGCGATGGTTACCGGCGTCTTGAGTTCGATCGGTTTCTTGGCGAAGCGCGTGCCCAGCACCACGTCGGTGCCACACTTCTCGCGGTAGCCTTCCAGGGGATAGCGCGAAATGCTCGCGCCCAGGAAGAGCAGGTCGTCGAAGTGGGGCAGCTTGCGCTTGCTGCCGGCGCCGCGGATGTCGTAGAGGCCGGTGGCGGCTGCGCGGCGGATTTCGGAAAGCGTGTAGTCGTCGAAGGTCGCCGACTTGCGCGGGATGGTCGTCGGGGTCTTGGCCGTGGTCATCAGTAGGCGCTCACATTGTCGACCTTGAAGTTGTAGAGGCTGCGTGCCGAGCCATAGCGGCGGAACTCGCCGATATCGACCTCTCCGGTCGCGCCGGCCGCGTCGATCAGGGCGGCCAGTTCCTCGCGGTGCTTGTCCTCCATGGGCTTCTCGATGCAGTCGGCGCCCAGGCTGGTGACCGCGCCGCGGACATAGAGGCGGGCCTCGTAGAGGGAGTCGCCCAGCGCCTCGCCCGCATCGCCGAAAACGACCAGTCGGCCGGCCTGGCCCATGAAGGCGCTCATGTGGCCGATGTCGCCTTTCACGACGATATCGATGCCTTTCATGGAGATGCCGCAGCGCGCGCTGGCATTGCCGTCGATGATCAGCAGACCGCCACGCCCCGTCGCGCCGGCAGACTGGCTGGCGTCCCCCTTCACGTGCACCACGCCGGACATCATGTTCTCGGCCACGCCGAAGCCGGCATTGCCGTGGACGGTGATGTTGGCCAGCTTGTTCATGCCGGCGCAGTAATAGCCGACATGCCCCTCGATATCGATGTCCAGGGCGGCATCGACGCCCGCCGCCAGGGCGTGCTGGCCCTTGGGATTCTTGACGATCCAGTGGCGGTCGTTGCCCGGGTCGCCTTGCTCATGCAGCGCCTGGTTCAATTCCCGCAGGGAGGTAACGGAGAGGTCCACGGTTGGCATTCAGCGCTCCCAGAAGTAGGGGGTGGCGGGCTTGGGCTCCCACACACGGGCCTTATCAATGCCCGGCAGGTCGGTCAGCACCTGATACTCCGAGCCGAAAGCCACCCAGGCATCGGTTTCCGCCAGCACGGCGGGCTTGCAGGAAATCGGGTCGCGCAGCACGCCGAAGCCGCGGCCGGTCCCAACGACGAAGGTGTAGAAGCCGTCCAGGTCGTCCAGCGCGTGCGTCAGGGCGTCACCGAAGCTGTCTCCCTGGTTCATGCGCCAGGACAGATAGGCCGCAGCCACTTCCGAGTCGTTCTCCGTGCGGAACTCCATGCCCTCGCGGCGCAGGCGGCGGCGCAGGTCGTTGTGGTTTGAGAGCGAGCCGTTGTGCACCAGACATTGATCGTTGCCGGTGGAGAAGGGATGGGCGCCGTCGACGGTGACTGCGGACTCCGTGGCCATGCGGGTGTGGCCGATCCCGTGCGTCCCCTGCATCCGGCTGAGCCCGAAGCGCTTGGCTACGCTGGCCGGCAGGCCGACATCGCGGTACATCTCCACACGCTCGCCGCGGCTGGAGATCACCAGATCCGGTTCGGCGGCGATGACGGTCTGCACCTGCTCCAGGGAGGTCGCCGGCACCAGGGCCAGGGCATGGTTGCCGTGGGCGGTGATGCGCACATCGCTGCCCAGGCGCGCGCTGAGGCTTTCGAAATCCGGTTCGGCAGCATCGCTGCGAATCGTGAGCCGGACCATGCCCTCGATGGGGTCGCCATAGACCGCAAAACCGGCGCTGTCCGGGCCGCGGTCCGTCATCTTGATGAGCATGGTTTCCAGATGTGCACCCAGCTCTGGCGCCAGGCGCTGATCTTTAAGATAAAGTCCAACAATACCGCACATGGCGCAGTCCTCCAGGATGAGGCCTGCGAGCCTAGCGGCTCCGGCCGCCCTGTCAATAATAAGAAAGTTGTTTTCCTGTCAGGAAACGCGGAGCAGAGCGGCCGGATATGTCCGGGGGATCAACTTCGCGGATAGATGATGATCGACAGCAGGCGCAGCGGCAATTCCTCGAGGGTTTCCGGCCCGTGCGGTGCGGCCGCATCGAAAAAGAGGGAGTCGCCGGGGCCCATCTCGATCAGGCGGTCGCCGTGGCGATAGCGCACGCGGCCTTCGAGCAGATGGATGAACTCTACACCTTCGTGCCGGAAGCTGCCGTACGGCTGGGCGCCCTCGCTCAGGGTCACCAGATAGGGCTCCACCGCAATGTCGCCGCCCAGGGAGTGGCCGAGGAGTTGATAGCGGTGGCCGGCCTTGCTGCCGCGCCGCTCGATGGTGACGCCCGCGCCGGCCGGCACATAGGAGGCGTCTCGACGCTCCTCGAACTTCTCGAAGAAGGCGGTGATGGGCACGTTCAAGGCGTGCGCCAGGGCCTGCAGGGTGTTGAGGGAGGGGCAGATGCCGCCGTTCTCGATCTTGGACAGCATCCCGGCCGACAGGCCCGCCTGGCCGGCCAGTTCCACGACCGTCATTTCCTGCTGCTTGCGCAGGCTGCGGACCTGCACGCCGATGGCTTCCTGCAGGCCGCCTTCGCGCGCGCGGGGCGCATTGGAGCCTGTGGTCAGATCCGGCTCCTCGCCGTTGCGCGGCGCCGGTTTGTCCGGTGTCGTCTTGCTTGGCGGCGGTTTGGCGGCCCGGTGAGTTTCCTTTCGTGTCCGCATCCCTGTCTCCTTAATCAACGCGAACCCCCTGTTGTCTCTTCCCGTCATAGTGTGGCGCACAGCGCAAGGGGAGCGCAAATCACTCCCAAGTCCAGAGGCGTTCAATTGTGTGTCAGGCACGGGGGCATGCTGCTCCCTGTCCCGTTCAGAGCCGACCGTCTCAGAACGGATTCGCGAGGCGATCCGGTCTAAGGCGATCCGGCCGGATTTACTAACCGGCTCGAACCAATTGGGAGCCTAGCAGAAAAGGTGATCCAGTGCGCACTTCAGTCTGTCGGCGCCGTTGGCGAGAGCGCCGAGAGCAGGGTCGTACTCAGGGCCTCCAGGGTGTAGGGCTTGCGCAGCAGGTTGATGTCGTGCATCGGCGCGCTGTTCAGGCTGCGGCTGAGGTCGTGGCCTGTGGTGATCACCACAGGCAGGGCCGGCTGCAGGCGCCGCAGTGCCTGGGCCAGTTGCAGACCGCTCATCTTGCCCGGCATCACCAGATCGGTGAGCAGCAGATCGACCTCGCTGGCCTCCTGGTAGAGCGCCAGCGCTTCGCGGCCATTGCTTGCGATCACCGGGTCGAAGCCGAGACGTTGCAGCATGGCGGCGGTCTGCTCACGCACGAGGCTGTTGTCCTCGGCATAGAGCACGGTCTGGCCCATAGCGGCCCCGGTCTGCATGGCGACCGTCGCTTCCGTGCCCTCCCCCTGGAAGAGTGGAAAGGCCAGATCGATGCGGGTACCGCCTCCGGAAGCTTCGCCGACGCGGATGTCGCCGCCCAGTTGGCGCATGAAGCCCTGCACCATCGGAAGTCCGAGGCCGGAGCCTTCGCCTACGCCCTTGGTGGTGAAGTAGGGTTCGAACAGCCGATTGCGGATTTCCGGCGCGATGCCGCTGCCGGTGTCGGTGACGCTGAGCACAACATACTGACCTCGTGGCAGACGGTGGTGGTCGATGTGCGGCGGCAGACTTTCGCTGGGCCTCAGCGCCGTCTGCACGGTCACGCGCCCGCCCTCGGGCATGGCGTCGCGCGCGTTGATCACCAGGTTCAAGAGCGCGGTGGTGAGCTGCGTCGGGTCGGCCAGGCAGGGCGGCAACCCCGTCGCCAGCTCCAACTCCAGGCTGTTGATCTCGCCCAGGGACGAGCGCAGCAGCGGCAGAACCTCGTTGACGAAGGCGGCCAGGTCGAGGGGGTGGAGCGCCAGCGTCTGGCGGCGCGAGTATGCAAGCAGCTGGTTGGTCAAGTCACCGGCCCGCTGCGCCGCCATGACGATGCCCTCTGCCAGATTGCGGCTGCCGTGGTCGCGCAGGTCGGACACCAGGAGGTCGCTGTTGCCCAGGATGACGGTGAGCAGGTTGTTGAAGTCGTGCGCGATCCCGCCGGTGAGCGTGGCGATGCCTTCCAGGCGCAGTCGCTCTGAGCGTTCCTCCTCGGCGGCGATGCGCAGGGAGTTATCGCGCAGGAGCGACAGCGAGCGCAGCGAGCCGTCGGGCAGGGGGATCAGATCGGAGGTGACCTCGACCGGCACGGCCTGCCCATCCTTGCGCCGGAGGGTCAGTCGGCCGAGAAAGCTGCGCGCCGCTGCCCGCTGCTCCAGAGCACCGGTTAGGACCGGATCGTCGGGAAAGTGGAGCTGGCCCCGGCTCATGCCGATCAGTTCGTCGCGACTGTATCCCAGCAGGTCGCAAGCTCGGGTGTTCACCTCAAGGATGATCTCGTCATCCTGCGGCTCGCCGCTGGTGGCGCAGTAGAAGGCCGCGTCGTGCATGTGCTCGAAGAGAAAGCGGTAGAGCGTGTCGCGCTCGGCCTTCGCACGATGGGCGTGGCGCAGTTCCTCGCGATGCAGCTCCATCCGCTCCAGCAGGCTGTGGAAGCGGTTGGCCAGGCCCTGCGCGAAGCGCTTGTGGCTGCGCTCCAGGGATACGAGCCGGTGCGGTATCAGCAGGAGCAGGCCGAACAGTCTCTGGCCCTGGCCGCGCAAGGGCACGACGCAGGCCTGCCGGCCCCATTCGGCGGAAGCTGCAGTTGAAAAGCCATACAGGCTGAGTGTCGACAGGTCGCTACCGCCGGCGGCGGCGACGGCGGGGCGCAGCGCCTGCGCCCGTTCCCCCTCGATCCGCAGGGTCCAGAGTTCCCCGTCCGGCGCGCCGGTGTAGGCATCGGCAGAATAGAGCACGGCCCCCGCGGCATCCATCTCGTTGCCCTCGAGAATCGTGCGCAGGCACTGCGACAGTTCGTCAGGCCCGGCGCCCTCGGCCGGCGACAGGTCCTGAATCGACTGATGGCGCCGGAAGATCACCTCATCGGTCTTCTGGACCGCCACGGAGGTGACGCCCAGGATGTCCCCCGCCGCACCGTGGATCGCGCTATAGGAAAAGTCGAAATAGCACTCCTCCGGCCGGCCGTGCTTTGCCAGTGGCAGCAGGGTGTTCTGAAACCAGAGGGGCTCGCCGCTTCGATAGACCTCGTTCAGGGCGCTGCCCAGGAACTCCCAGATCTCCGTCCAGCTCTCCCGCGCCGGTGCACCAAAGGCAGCGGGGTGCTTGTCCCCGTAAATCGGATTGTAGGCTCTGTTGTAGATCTGCAGGAAGTCGGGGCCCCAGCCGGTGCAGATCGGAAACGCGGAGTGCAGTGCCATGCGCACGATGCCCAGCATCTCCGGTGGCCAGCTTTCGGGGCGTCCCAGCGACGTGTCGGTCCAGGGAAAGGACTCGAACAACGCGCCATTCTCATCGTACATTCCGAGCGCCCCCGCTGTCGCGGTGAGTCCCTCTGTATGTCTGCGCTGCTTTGCGGCGCGCCGGGATCCCACCTTCTTCCTGTCGCAGTAAGGTAGACCCGATCGCGTTCAATCTGAACCATTGCGTTTGCGAGAGAGGCAGGAACGGCCGAGCCTTTCCGGCGGAAAGCGCATGACGCTGGCGCAGTGCATCGAGAACTTTCGGCCTGTCGGCATGAACTCTGTCGGCAAACTTGTGCGTCTTTGGCGCACTGTGCCAGTCTTTCCATAGAACAGCCGTCTATTGGAGGCTGCGCCTGGATGAGCGGGAGCCGGTGCCGAACGGGCCGGTTTGGCGGGGAGGGATCGTGGCTGATATCCTCGTGATCGACGACGAAGAGCAGGTGCGTATCACTCTGGCGCGCCAGCTCGAGCGCGCTATGCACAAGGTGACATTGGCGCCGCACGGCCGTCTGGGCCTGGAACTGCTGGCGCGACAGCCCTTTGCCCTCGTCATCTGTGACATCGTGATGCCGGAGTTCGAAGGGTTGGAGTTCCTCATCGCTCAGCGTCGCGCCGGCGACAGCACGCCGGTAATCGCGATCACCGGCGGGTCGGCCAGCTTCGGCGGACGATCGGTTGAAGTTGACTACCTGGCAATGGCGCAGAAATTCGGCGCCGCCTTCGTCCTGAGAAAGCCATTCACCCAGAGCCAACTCCTTACTCTGGTGGATGCGGCGCTGGAAGCGTGAGGAAACTGACGCCGCAGCGGTCGAATGCCACTGGTGATGGTCGAGCGAGGCGTGTCGGCCAAGGCATGGCGGCGCCGCACCATAATCCCGTTGACAGCGTGCAAGCTCCTGTACAAGGGTTTCAGGCTCCGGCGCACAACCGGCGAACGCGCCCGCGCGCCGAAGAACAAATCGCACAAGGCCGCAGCAAGCGGCTGCACTCAACCGGGAGGAACAAAAGATGAAGACCACCGCGACGGCTTTGGCTGTGGGTAGCTGTGCGTTCGCTCTTGCACTGGCGACGAGCAGTGCGATGGCCCAGGCAGAGTATCCGGAAGAGCCCATCACCTATGTGATTTCCTTCAACCCCGGCGGCGAATCCGATGTTACCGCCCGTTTCCAGGAACCGCATCTCGAAGAGAGCCTCGGGGTCGATGTGGTCGTCACCCATCGTCCAGGCGGGGGCGGGGCGGTGGCCTGGAGCGACTTTCAGCGCAGTGCCGAGCCGGACGGCTATACGCTCATCGGTGTCAACCTGCCGCACATCGTGGCCCAGCCGATCCTGCGCGACGATGCCGGCTATGACACCTTCGACTGGGACATCGTGACCTGGTTCCACTTCACGCCCAGCGCCCTGCTCGTCTCCAAGGACAGCCCATTCGAGACGCTGGAGGATCTGGTGAGCTACGCGCAGGAGAACCCCCAGGTGGTGACCTTGGGCGGCAGCGGCACCTTCAGCGCCAATCACCTGGAAACCCTGCGGCTGGAGAACGAAGCCGAGGTCGACCTGACCTATATCCCCTTCACCGGCACCGGCCCGCTGCCCTCGGCACTGCTGGGCAACCATGTCTCCGCCTTGATGAGCTATACGGTGCTTGGCCTGCAGATGCCCGATGAGGTGCGCGTGCTGGCCGTCGCGGCCGAGGAGCGGGTTTCGACCCTGCCGGATGTGCCAACCTTCCGTGAACTGGGCTACGACATCGTCGGCGGTGCCTATCGCGGAGTCGCAGCGCCCAAGGGCACGCCGCCGGAGATCATCGAGACACTTGCGGAGGCCTTCGGCGAGGCCAACGAGGCGATTCGCGAAAGGCAGGAGCCGCTTGGCTTCGTCATGACCCACGAAACCGGGGAAGACGCCGTCGATCTGGTGGAAACCATGCGCCAGGCCTACGGTGACGTGATCGAGGCGGAGATGGGCAACTAGCCCGGATCACGACCAGACACGGGGCCGGGCAGGCACGATGGAGCTGTTTCTCGAGGCGCTGGTTTCGATCCTGCAGCCGCATATGCTGCTGGTCATCTTTATCGGCGTGACCGCGGGGCTCTTCGTCGGCGCGATGCCCGGCCTGACCGCCACCATGGCGCTGGCGGTCCTGCTTCCCTTCACCTTCACCATGGACGCGCTGCAGGGCCTAGTCGCCCTGGGCGCCGTCTACATGGGAACGATCTATGGCGGGTCCTTCGCCGCCATCCTGGTCAACACGCCGGGAACGCCCTCGTCCATCGCCACCACCTTCGACGGCTATCCCATGGCCAAGCAGGGCCGCGCCTATGAGGCAATCTGCGCGGCCACGGTTGCCTCGGTGATCGGCGGCCTGCTGGGCGTCACAGCTTTACTGTTCCTGGCCCCGCCGCTGGCGCGTATGGCGCTTTACTTCGGCCCGGCCGAAATGTTCTGGGTGGCCATCCTGGGCCTCACCCTGATCGCGGCCCTCTCCGAAGGTTCGTTGCTCAAGGGCCTGCTGGGCGGCTGCATCGGCATGATCCTCGGCACCATCGGCGTTTCGCCCGTGGGCGGGGAAAGCCGCTTCACCTTCGGCATCCCGGCCATGCAGGGCGGCGTGGAACTGATCGTGGCGCTGATCGGGCTCTTCGTGGTGCCGGAACTGCTGTTGATGGCAACCCGCGGCCGCGCCGCCATCGATGCCGCCGGCATGAAGACCGGTGCGCGCGAAGGCATGGCGATCTTCCTGCGCACGGCCCGTACCGTGCTCGCTAAGCCCGTCAATCTCATCCGCTCGGCCGTGATCGGGCAGGTGATCGCCATCATTCCCGGCGCCGGCGGATCCATCGCCTCTCTGGTGTCCTACGATGCCGCGCGGCGCAGTTCGAAGCAGCCGGAAACCTTCGGGCGCGGCAATGTGGAGGGGCTGGTCGCCTCGGAGACCAGCAACAACGTCATGGTCGCGGGCAGCATGGTGCCGCTGCTGACCCTGGGCATTCCCGGTGCCCCGCCGGATGCGATCATCCTCGGCGTGATGATGCTGCACGGCCTGCGCCCCGGCTTCGAGCTCTTCAGCACCAGCGGCGTGCTGACCAACGGCTTCATCCTCTCCATGGGGGTGGCTGCGCTGCTGATGCTACCGGTCGGCCTGCTGGGCGGGCGAGTGATCTATCGCATCGTGGTGGGCACGCCCTACTACTTCCTGGTGCCCAGCATCGCCCTGGTGACGATTCTCGGCACCTATGCCCTGCGCAACTCCATGGTCGACGTGCTGATCATGCTCGGCCTGGGCGGAATCGGCTATCTGCTGCGCAACATCGGCATCGGCTCGGCCCCCATCGTCCTCGGCCTCATCCTGGGCGGCATCGCCGAGATGGGCTACGTGCAGTCGGTTCTGGGAGGCATGGCCTATAGCGTGCCGCAGCTCCGTCTGGTGGAAAACACCCTGTCGCAGATCCTCGTGCTGCTCGTGGTGCTGGCCGTTGGCGCACCGCTGCTCGGGGCCTGGCGCCGGCGGCGCCGCGCCCGGGCAGAGCAGGAGGCCGAGGGCAAGGCATGAACCTGAGGGTCAACAGCGATCTCTGGGCCGGTTTCCTTGGCCTCGTCTTCGCGGCAGGCTTCTGGTTCTCCATGGGCCGCCTGTCGACCTTGAGCGCCGTCTTTCCGGAAACCATCCTGCTGCTGACCGCCGTGATCTCGGTGGCGCTGCTGGTCAAGGGGGCCCTGAAGCCGGACATGCGGGTGCTCTTCGAGGAGGGCAACCGCCTGCGCCTGGTCGTCACCACCGTGATCCTCTTCGCCTGGTGGTGGGGCATCGGCATTCTCGGCTTCGCCGTCTCCAGCGCGATCGCCTTCTTCCTTCTGGTCTGCTACCTGGCAGCGGTGCAGCGCCCGGTAACCTGGAAGCTCGCTGGCATCTGGGCCTGCGTGGTGGTGGCGGAGGTCGCCTTCTTCTATATCGTGTTCAACAAGCTGCTCTATGTTCGGCCCCCGCGCGGGCTGCTGTTCTGATCCAGGCGGAGACTAAGATGAGTTATTGCATCGCGCTGATCCCCGGTGACGGGATCGGCCAGGAGGTGATCCCCGAGGGCGTGCGCGTGCTGCAGGCGCTGGCCGGCGATTTCGGCTTCGCGCTGGAATTCGCCGAGTTTCCCTATTCCTGCCAGCACTACCTGGACCACGGCGCGATGATGCCGCCAGACGGCATCGAGCAGCTCAGCCGCTTCGACGCCATCTTCCTGGGCGCCGTAGGCGCGCCGGGCGTGGCCGATCATGTCTCGCTCTGGGGTCTGCTGGTGCCGATCCGCCGCGAGTTCGACCAGTACGTCAACCTGCGCCCGGTCAAGCTGCTGCCCGGCGTGCGCTCGCCGCTGGCCGACCGCAAGCCGGAGGAGATCGACTTCCTGGTGGTGCGCGAGAACACCGAGGGCGAGTACTCCACCATCGGCGGGCGGGTTTTCGAGGGCACGGAGCGCGAGGCCGTGCTGCAGCAGTCCGTCTTCACCCGCCACGGCGTCGACCGCATCCTGCGCTATGCTTTCGAGGCGGCCAAGGCGCGGCGCGGCAAGCTGGCCTCCGCCACCAAGTCCAACGGCATCATCCACACCATGCCCTACTGGGACGAGCGGGTGGCGGCCATGGCGAAGGACTATCCGCAAGTCGAGGTCAGCCAGTTCCACATCGACATCCTGACCGCCCACTTCGTGCAGCATCCCGACTGGTTCGACGTGGTGGTGGGCTCCAACCTCTTCGGCGATATCCTCTCGGACCTGGGGCCGGCCTGTGCCGGCGGCATCGGCATCGCGCCCTCGGCCAACCTCAACCCGGAAAAGCGATTCCCCTCGATGTTCGAGCCGGTGCACGGCTCCGCCCCCGACATCGCTGGCCAGGGCATTGCCAACCCCATCGCCACGCTCTGGACCGCGCAGATGATGCTCGACTTCCTGGGAGAGGCGAAGGCGGCCGCCGCGCTGATGGGCGCCATCGAGGCGGTTTGCGCCGAGGGCAAGACGCTGACCCGCGATCTCGGCGGCACGGCATCCATGTCGGTGGTGACCGACGCGGTGCTCGCCAAGCTGTAGGGGCGGACCTCAGGCCGTAAAGATGCTGCGCCCGTCGACCACGCTGCGCAGTACCTGCCCCTGCACCGGATGGCGGTCGTAGGGCGCGTTCTTCGATTTCGACAGGAAGCGGTCGGGGTCGATCACCCATGGGCGCTCCGGGTCGAAGAGCACCAGGTCCGCCGGTGCCCCGGGAGTCAGTGCCGCGCGGCCCTGAAGGATACGCGCCGGCGTGGCAGTCAGGCGGCGCAGCAGTTCGAGCAGCGACAGCCGCCCCTGATGCACCAGCGCCAGGGACAGCGGCAGCAGTGTCTCCAGCCCGGCCATGCCCCACTCCGCATGGGCGAAGGGCAGGCGCTTGGCGTCCTGGTCCTGGGGCGCGTGGTCGGAGCAGATGGCGTCGATGGTGCCGTCGGCCACCGCGGCGGCAACCGCTTCCCGGTCGGATTCGCTGCGCAGCGGCGGCATGACCTTGGCAAAGCTGCGGTAGTCGCCCACCGCATTCTCGTTCAGTGTGAAGTAGTGCGGCGCCGTATCGCAGGTGACGGCCAGGCCCTTGGCCTTGGCGCGGCGGACGGCCTCGACGGCTTCGGCCGTGGAGATCAGGGATGCGTGGTAGCGACCGCCGGTCATCTCCACCAGGCGCAAGTCGCGCTCCAGCAGCATGACTTCGGCCAGCGGCGGAATGCCGGAAAGCCCGAGCCGGGTCGCCAGCTCGCCGCCGTTCATCATCCCGCCGCTCAGCGCCGGCTCCTGCGGCAGTTGCAGGATCACCGTGTCGAAGGCAGTGGCATAGGAGAGCGCGCGGCGCAGCACCTGCGCGTCGGCCAGGGGCTTCACGCCGTCGGTGAAGCCGCGGGCGCCATATTCGTGCAGCAGGCCGATCTCGGTGATCTCCTGCCCCTCCAGACGGCGGGTGAGCGCGGCGTAGGTATAGACCTTGACCAGTTTTTCCTCGCGCGCCCGGCGGGCCACGAACTCCACGCCGGCCACGTCGTCCACCGGCGGGTCGGTGTTGGGCAGGGCCACCATTGAGGTGATGCCGCCGGCCGCCGCCGCGCGGCTGGCGCTGGCGATGGTCTCCTTGTGCTCCTGGCCGGGCTCGCGCAGCTGCGTGCGCATGTCGACAAGACCCGGTGCCAGGCAGGCGCCGCCGCACTCGACAGTGGCAATGCCCTCGGGCATCCCACCGTTGAAGAGCTGCGGGCCCAGGTCGGCGATGCGGCCGCCTTCGGTCAGCAGCGCGCCCGAGGCATCGAGGCCGCTCTCCGGGCAGAGCAGGCGGGCGTTCACGTAAGCCACGCGCGCGCTTCGCGCTGGGTCCACTCGGGCGCTTCGCGCCGGTGCAGTCGCTGTCTCCCGGACCATCAGGCGCGTCCTTCTTCCGGCGGCGTCGTGCCGCGCAGCAGCGCGTGCAGGCAGGCCATGCGCACCGCCACGCCCATGGCCACCTGGGTGCGGATCAGCGAGCGGTCGATGTCGTCGGCCAGTTCGCTGTCGATCTCCACGCCGCGGTTCATGGGCCCCGGGTGCATAATCAGCGCATCGGGCTTGGCCAGGGCCAGCTTTTCCCGGTCCAGGCCGTAGAAGCGGAAATACTCTCGTACGGAGGGCACGTAGGAGCCCTGCATGCGCTCGTTTTGCAGCCGCAGCATCATGACGATGTCCACATCGGCGAGCCCGGCGCGCATGTCGTGATAGGCGGTGACGCCGAAGCGCTCGATGCCCGAGGGCAGCAGTGTCGGCGGCCCGATCACCCTTACGCGCGCGCCCATTGTGGTGAGCAGGTGGATGTTGGAACGCGCCACCCGGCTGTGCAGCAGGTCGCCGCAGATCGCCACGGTCAGGCCGGCGAGACGCCCCCGGCGCTGGCGGATGGAAAGTGCATCCAGCAGCGCCTGGGTCGGATGCTCGTGGCTGCCGTCACCGGCATTGATGACGGCGCAGTCCACCTTTTCGCTGAGCAGTGACACCGCACCGGAATCGGGATGGCGCACCACCAGCAGGTCGGGCCGCATCGCGGTCAGGGTCATGGCGGTGTCGATCAGCGTCTCCCCCTTCTTGATCGAGGAGGAGGCCACCGACATGTTGATCACCTCGGCGCCCAGGCGTTTTGCCGCCAACTCGAAGGAGGTGCGGGTACGCGTCGAATTCTCGAAGAAAAGGTTGATGACCGTGTGTCCCGCCAGTAAGGCGGAAGGCCGATGCGCGCGCGGGTCCTCTGCGGCATAGTGATCGGCGAGGTCGAGAAGAAAGGCGATTTCGCTCCGGCTCAGGCCTTCGATGCCGAGCAGGTGGCGGTGCGGAAAGCCGGAGCTTCCGACTGAGGTCTGTGCCGCTGTCATCGAGGGGCGGTTATGGCACCGCGGCGCGAAGGGCGCAAGGCGCCAGGGTGCAAGCGTGAAAAGGGGCGGCGTGGGCGTGAGGCAGGACGGGTGAAGGGCATTAGGGGGCGACTGCGCCGCTTCTATCAGCGGCAGGGCCGGCGCATCCGCAAGGCCGCGCTCATTCTGGCCGTGCTGGTGCTGGGCCTGCCGTTGCTGCTGACGCTGACCTATTCCCTCGTCCCGCCGCCGGGCACGCCCTTGATGATCCTTAGGCTCTTCGAGGGGGAGGGGCTGACAAAACGCTGGCGCTCGCTGGAGGAGATCTCTCCCAACCTGCGCTTTGCCGTGATCGCCGGCGAGGACAATCACTTCTGCAGCCACGGCGGGTTCGACTTCGCGTCGCTGCGCGAGGCCTGGGCCGAGCGTCAGTCGGGCGGCCGCTCGCGCGGCGCCAGCACCTTGTCGCAGCAACTGGCGAAGAATCTCTTCCTCTGGCCCGGCGGCGGCTTCCTGCGCAAAGGCGTCGAGGCCTATTTCACCCTCTACCTGGAAACCCTGCTCTCGAAGCAGCGGATCCTGGAACTCTATCTCAACGTCGCCGAGTGGGGCCCGGGGGTATACGGCGCTCAGGCCGGCGCGCAGGCCCACTTCGGCAAGGCAGCGGCCGACCTCTCAAGCCGGGAGGGCGCCCTGATGGCCGCCGTGCTGCCCAATCCGCGTCGCTGGGAGGCCGGGCGGCCGAGCGACTACATCTCTCGCCGCGCCGGCACGCTGCAGACCCGGGTGCAGCAGCTGGGGCCGCTGCTGGATTGCGCGCGCTGAGGCGGCGGCTGGTTGCTGGGCTGTGCCTTCAGGCGCTCTCCGGTACCGCTTCGAAGGCGCGGTCGTGGGTTAGGGCCGGCACCATGCGCCGCGCCTCGGCCACCAGAGCCGGGTCGATGCGTGCCGTCACCACACCAGGCTCCGCTCCGGCATCAGCCAGCACCTCGCCCCAGGGAGCCACGACCAGGGAATGGCCGTAGGTCTGGCGGTCGGCGACATGGGTGCCGCACTGCGCCGGCGCGAAGACGAAGCAACCGGTCTCGATCGCCCGGGCGCGCTGCAGCACATGCCAGTGCGCCTGGCCGGTGAAGGCGGTGAAGGCTGCCGGCACCGAGATGAAAGAGGCCCCGGCCTTGGCGAGATTGCGGTAAAGCGCGGCGAAGCGCACGTCGTAGCAGATCGTGAGACCCAGGCGGCCCCAGGGCAGGTCGGCGACTACCGCCTGCTCGCCCGGCCTGAAGGTGTCGGACTCCCGGTAGCTCTGACCGTCGGGGATGTTGACGTCGAACATGTGGATCTTGTCGTAGCGCGCGGCGACCTGCCCCTGGGGGTCGAAGAGCATGCTGCGGTTGGCCGCCTTGTCGGGGCCGAGGCGGACCGACAGCGAACCAATCAGCAGCCAGATCCCCAGATCCTTGGCCAGTTCGGAGAATGCCGGGACCGCAGGGTGGCTCTCCTCCGGCAGCGCGGCGGCCAGGGTGGCCTCGCGGCTGGGGGTGATCAGCGTGGTGTTCTCCGGAGTGAGGACGAAGTCCGCGCCCTGTCCGGCAGCCTCGCGGATCATCTGCGAAGCGGCGGCGATGTTGTCCGCGAGGACGTCGCTGCTGTTGGTCTGAACCAGACCGACGGTGTAGGCCTCGCTCATGCCGCGCTTCCCTGCAACAGCGGATCGAGATCACCCATCTGCTCCAGAGAATAGAGCTCGTCGCAGCCGCCGACGTGGTGGTCGCCGATGAAGATCTGCGGCACGGAGTTGCGACCGCCGGCGCGCTCGCGCATGGCCGCGCGCACCTTGGCGCTGCCGGCGTCGATCTCTTCATAGGCGACGCCCTTGCGGTCGAGCAGCTTCTTGGCGCGGCTGCAGAAGGGGCAGAGGAAGGTGGTGTAGATCTCGATCTTGGGCATGGTGTCCTGTCGTTTCCGTTCAGAAAGGTCCCGTCACCATATAGGAAGCCCGCGCCGCAGCGAAACCGGCGGCGGTGTGTGTGCCGAGCAGTTCAGTCCCGCGCCGGGCGCACCACGCGGGCCAGCGTGAGCACGTCGACCGCCCGGGCATCGGCGCGATAGAGCGCCCGGGTACAGGCGCCCAGGGTGGCCCCGGTGGTGTAGACATCATCGATCAACAGCACATGGCGGCCGTCGAGCTGTGCCCGATGGCGGGGATGCACGGCAAAGGCGCCGGCCACGTTGCGCCGGCGCTGCGCCAGGGAGAGATGCCCCTGGGAGGGCGTGTTGCGCCGGCGCAGCAGCAGGTCGGGCACCACCTCGCGGTTGCTGCGCCGGCCCAGCGCTTGCGCCAGCAGTGCCGACTGGTTGTAGCGCCGGTCGAAGAGGCGGCGCGGGTGCAGTGGCACTGGCGCCAACAGCTCGGCGCGGCGCAGCAACGGGTCTCCGGCTCGGGCCATCCAGCCGGCCAGTGTCTCGGCCGCCTCGGTGTAGTCCGCATGCTTGAAGCGCAGGATCATGCCCTTGCTGGCATCGTCATAGGCCAAGGCGGCCCGGGCCTTCTCCCAGGGCGACGGCCGGCGCAGGCAGGCGCCGCAGAGGCTGCCTTCGGGCTGGCTGTGCGGGAAGGGCAGGCCGCAGGCATCGCACTGCGGGTCGCCGAGCAGCGTCAGCCCCTGCCAGCACTCGGGGCAGAGCGTGCGCACCTCGGTGACCACGAGGCCGCAACTCAGACAGCGCGGCGGCAGCACGGCATCGAGGAGGCCGCGTCCGGCACGGCGCAACAGCCGCAGGGCCCCCTGGGTCGTGGCCGTGCTCATGCCGGGCACATCCGGGCTTTTCCCCGGCCGGGTGCTGCTTCATATCTGGGGGTATGAGCGAGATGCTGGTTTTTGATCGCGCGGCCGTCCGCCGCAACCGGGACCGGGCCGCCCCCGGCTGGCAGGGCCATGACTTCCTGGTGGCCGAGGCGGCCGAGCGCCTGCTCGAGCGGCTGGAGGAGGTGCGCCGCAGCTTTCCCCTGGCGCTCGACCTGGGATGCCACGGCGGCACACTGGCGCCGCGCCTGCTGGGACAGACGGGTGTCGAGCGGGTGGTGCAGTGCGACCTCTCGCCGGCCATGGCGCGGCAAGCCTCGGCCAATGGCCAGCCGGCCCTGGCAGCGGACGAGGAGTTCCTGCCCTTCGCGCCGGAGAGCTTCGACCTGGCGATCAGCCTGCTGTCCCTCCACTGGGTGAACGACCTGCCCGGCGCCCTGCTGCAGCTGCGCCGCGTCTTGAAGCCCGACGGTCTTTTCCTGGGCGTGATGCTGGGTGGAGACAGCCTCCATGAACTGCGCGCCTCGCTGATCCTGGCGGAGAGCGAACTGCGCGGCGGGGCGGCGCCGCGTGTCTCCGCCTTTGCCGAACTGCGCGACCTGGCGGGGCTGTTGCAGCGTGCCGGCTTTGCCCTGCCGGTGGCGGACCGGGAAAGCCTCACCGTCACTTATGCCGATCCCATCAGGCTGCTGCGCGAGCTGCGGGGCATGGCGGCGGCCAATGCCCTGATCGAGCGGCCGCGCCGCGGCCTGCGGCGGGATGTGCTGGCGCGGACCTTCGAGATCTATGCGGAGCGTTTCGGCACGAGCGACGGGCGGCTGCCGGTCACCTTCGAGTTTCTCTGGGCCGTGGGCTGGGCGCCGCACGCTGAACAGCCTAAGCCCCTGCGGCCCGGCAGCGCCGCCGCCCGCCTGGCCGAAGCCCTGGGCAGTGCGGAGCAGGGCAGCGGCGTGCCCGTTGTGCCGCCGGAGAAGCGTTGAGCGTTGGAGGCTTGGTGCCCTTGGCATTTTCGCAAACCAAAACAGCAGAAACACCCTTCCATATTACTATAACGGGTGGCTTGCTGTGTGCAAGTTTCGCTCGAACAAGCCACTGCCGTGGCATCGGGATGCGTTCGACCTTAATTTAGAATTACTCTAAAAAGAGCTTGTGTTGCCTTCGTCAAACCCCATATCTGGTTCAGAACAAGGCGCGCCGGCGAGGTTCCTGTTTCGCTGGTGCTTCACCGAAGCGAAGGAGGTTAATCATGGCTTTGAACACCGGAATGTCTGAGGAAGATCGCAAGGCCGTGGCAGCGGGGCTTTCCCGCGTGCTGGCCGACAGTTACACGCTCTACCTCAAGACCCATAACTTCCACTGGAACGTGACCGGCCCCAACTTCCAGTCGCTGCACAATCTTTTCGAGACGCAGTACGGCGAGCTGGCCGCGGCCGTGGACGAGATCGCCGAGCGCATCCGCACCCTGGGTCAGCCGGCGCCGGGCAGCTACAAGGCCTTCGCCGAACTGACCTCCCTGCAGGAAGCTGAAGGCGTGCCGAGCTGGAAGGAAATGGTGGAGGCCCTGCTGGCCGACAACGAGACCACGGCCCGCAGCATCCGCTCGATCTTCCCGGTGGCGGAAACGGCCAATGACGAGGCCTCGCTCGACCTTCTCACCCAACGCCTGAGCGTGCATGAGAAGGCGGCCTGGATGCTCCGCGCCCACCTGGGCTAATCGGGCCACTCCTCAATCGCGATCGAGGGCGTCGCTTTCGCCATCGATCGCGTCCTGCAGCTGCCGCATGAAGACCGCCCGGTCCTGTCCGGGCGGGATCGCCGGCAGAACCTTCAGACGAATGGTGCCGGCGCGCTTGTTGAAGGCGCGTCGGCCCCAGTAGTGTCCGGAGTTGAGCGCGACCGGAATCACCGGCTCGCCCAGCGCCCGATAGAGCGCCGCGATCCCCGGTTGATAGCGGCGGCGCTGGCCGGGGGCGGTGCGGGTGCCCTCCGGAAAGATCACGACTTGCCTGCCGGCGTCCAGGCTCTTCCTGGCCTGTCGGAGCAGCCCCTGCAGCGCCGAGGCACCGCGCGTGCGGTCAACGGCGATCATGTCCAGGTGGCGCAGATACCAGCCGAAAAGCGGGATGCGCAGCAGTTCGCGCTTCAGCACCATGGCCGGTGCGGGCAGCAGCAGCATGAAGATCAGCGTGTCCCAGGCCGACTGGTGCTTTGAGGCGATGACGGCCGCGCCCTGCGGCAGTCGGTGGTGCCCCTCGATGCGATAATCGAGGCCGCAGATGACTCGCAGGCCGCCATAGAGCAGCCGCACCCAGAGCCGCCCTCCGGCCCAGAGGTAACGCGGTGGCAGGGCGAGCAGCGGCAGGTAGGCGATCCCCAGGGCCACGCTGAGCAACATAAAGTATAGGTTGAACAATAGGGATCGCAGAGCGGTCACGCAGGCGCCTCTCCTCTGAGCCTGTGGCTGAAGTCTTCCGGCAACCTGCGCAGGCTCGCCGCCAGATACTTGAGATACTCCATGGTGATCAAGGTGGCCGTCGGCCTGTGCCGCCACCAGTGATCCAGCCGCGTGGTTTCGGCCATCACCGGCTCCTCCAGAATCTCGACCCCCGGCAGGTAGCGCGCCAGCTCGAGCCGCGCGCGCGGCATGTGATAGGCCGCCGTGACCAGGCGCAGGCTGCGGATCTGGTGCGTGGCCACCCAGACCGCCGTTTCCTGAGCATTGCCTATTGTGTTGTCGGCCTCGTAGCCGAGTTCGATGCAGCAGCGCATCTCCTCCGGCGAGCGCTGGGCCAGCGCCAGCAACTCCTCCACCTCCACGCCGCGATAGACCCCGGAAATCAGCAAGCGCTCCGCCCGATCATCGGCCAGCAGCTCAAAGCCGCGGTCGATCCGCCCCGCCCCACCGGTGAGCACCACGATGGCGTCGGTGGCGCGCTCGGGCGCCTGGGCGGCTCTGGGCAACTGTGCGGCGAAATGGAACAGGCCGAACAGCAAGCCAATCAGCACCAGCAAGGGCACAAGCCAGGCCAGGACGATGAGCAGGCGCGTGATGCGGCGTGCCGGCATCAGGGCATCCGGCCGAGGGTGCGCAAGACGGTGATGCGCGCGGTCAGCCAGGCGATGCCGGCGGCCAGCAGCGGCAGCAAGGCGAGCAGCACGAGCAGCGCCGGCCCGATCTCGAAGGCCGGCAGCAGCGCCAGCGTGGTGGGGGCAACCGCCCACCGCAGCGCCCCGTAGCAGAGTGCTGCCACCGCCACGCCGAGCAGACCACCCTTGAGACCCAGCCAGAGCGCATGGGTCTGGAATCGCCCGGCAATCTGCACATCGCGTGCGCCCATCAAATGCAGCAGTTCGATGACCGGCCGGTGGACCGCCAGGCCGGTGCGGGTGACGAAGACCACCGTCACCACGGCCGCCGCACCCACCAGCAGCAGCAGAAAAAGCGCCAGGACCTCGAGCCCGCGCGTGAGGTTGAGCAGGCCCCCGATCCAGGCCTGATGATCGTCCACCTCGGCGTCGGGAAACTCGTTCTGCAAGCGTTGGCGCATTTCGGCTGCGAGCGGGGCCGGATCGCCGCTGTGCCGCACGGTGATGAGGGTCGGCAGCGGCAGGGCGGCATCGTTCGCCGCCGCGCCCAGCCAGGGTTCCAGCAGCGCGGCCGCTTCCGCACGGTCCAGCGTCTCCGCGCTGCGCACGGCCGGCAGATCACGCAGGAGCGCCGCTGCCTGCTCGGCCCGGCTCGCTGCCGTCGGGGCATCCTCACGCACCAGCGGCGGAAGCTGTACGGTGATCTGTCCCGAGAGCCCGCCGTCCCAGCGCGCCGCCGTCTGCCGCAAGGCGTCGGCGCCCACGAGGGCCAGGGCGGCAAGGAAGACCATGAAGGCAATCAGCCAGGGCAGAAAGCGGGCCGAGGCGTCCCCGGCAAGCGGCAGATCACGCCGGCTGAGCTGGGTGAGTTCGTTCCGGCTCATGTCGGTCAATGGCCCCGCGGCGCCCTGGGAACCGGCTCAAGGCTATCGCGCTCCTCGGGTAGATGGTCGTGGGGCAGGTGGCGGGGAATGCGGCCCTCTTCCAGTCGCAGCACCGGATGGCCCAGCCGCTCCACCATGGCGAGATTGTGGGTGGCGAGCACGATGGTGGTGCCGTTGCGGTGGAGCTCCTGAAAGAGGTGCATCAGCCGCTGGCCGATGCGGTCGTCCACGCTGCCGGTGGGCTCGTCGGCGACCAGCAGATTGGGGCGCCCAACCAGGGCGCGGGCGATGGCCACCCGCTGCTGCTGACCGCCAGAGAGCGTTTCCGGTGCGGCCTTCAGGTGATCGGCCAGGCCGACCCAGGCCAGCAACTCTTCGACCTTCGTGCGCAGGCTCGATTCCCGCTCACCCGCCAGGCGCAGCGGCAAGGCCACATTGTCGAAGACGGAGAGGTGGTTGATGAGGCGAAACTCCTGGAACACCACGCCGATCTGCCGCCGCAGCCGCGCCCGCCCATCGCGCGAGAGGCGCGAGACATCGCGCCCGAAGAGCGAGATGCGCCCGGCGCTGGGTTTCTGGCCCAGGTAGAGCAGCTTGAGCAGTGAGGATTTTCCGGCTCCGCTCGGCCCCACCAGACAGTGAAAGGACCCCGGCTCCAGATGCAGGGACAGGCCCGTGAGGATCTCAGGCCCCTGCCCATAGCGCAGGGTGACGTCCTCGAAGCGAACCAAGGGCCGGAATCCTCAGCTGGTTGACGGAAAGCCGCAAGATGGCACGGGGTCGAAAAGAGGTAAAGGCGCCCCATGCGGGCGCGTGTCACCCTCTTGGCAAGCGCGATCTCCGCGAGGCGTGAGAGGGATGAATGATCAAGACAGGAGGCGTGTCGTTGGCGAGGGCGTGAGCAGAAATGAAGGTCTCAGCTTCAACCTCCTTTGTTCTGCTTCCTTCGCCGCTCCGGTTGAGCGCTCGGCATCGACGGCAAGTCATCAACCCCGCTCCAATTTCCGACGTTCTGGTGGGACTCGTTTTCCAGTCTGCCGACGCCTGCCGTGTCGCTGCAGGCCGCATGCTCGGGAGCTTGGTCAAGTAGAGGCTCCTGCTCGGTGGTGCTTTGCCCGGCCCCGCTTCGCGTGGGAAGAGATATCTCCACGCGCCGCCCCATGGCCCAGGCCATGTCATGCAGAGTCTCGAAAGTCATATTGCCCTGGCCACCGAGGCGGCGAGTGACCAATGCGCGATTGATATCAAGGCGGCGCGCAAGTTCCGCCTTGGTCAAGCCGCGCGTCTCGGCCTCTTCCTGGAAGGCAGTGTTCAAGGCTGCGAAGATGTCTCCCAGAAAGCGCGCGCGGTCGCGCATTTGGGGATCGGTAAGGCGCTTAAAGGAGCGAGGAGACATTGCCGTGGCCTCGGATGAAATCGGGTTGTGGCAGGGACAGTGAGCGGCGAAAGGCGATGGTCTGCTTGCGGCAGGCGCCATAGCCTCCGCCCTTAAGCTTGGCTTTCAATTCGCCACAAGCCACAACGAAGCATCGCGCAGCGGCAAACCCGCCGAATAAGAGGACGGCTTCGGGCTTCATTTCATACACGCCGTCGCTCTGCGGAATGATGTTCTGGAAGTATCCAGTGGGATTGAAACTCGGGTCGCCCACGAAGCGGTCGAAGAAGTCTTCCACCTGCTCATAAGGTGGTCGGCGCAACCCGCGGATCTTTCGAATGGGAGAGAGGGTTTCATTGAGCCATTCCTCCAGCACCGGGTTGAGAAAAAGGAGACGTTGCGGCTGGCGATCATCCTCATCCGCAAGCAGCCACTGTATGAGCCAGCCCTCCGCGGCATGAGGTATCAGTGTTGACTGTATTGTCAACCAGAGACCCTCTTATTTGCTACCGGCCCGGGCACGCGCTCGCTCGCGGTGCCTTTGGGAGCATAAGCGAGGATAGGTTCTAATTTAAATCGTAATTTATGCAGCTCTTCCCGTAATAGGGATGAACTGTCCGCCGGTGCCTATGCAACTTCGGCCGAAGCAAACATCCATCTGGCCGCTCGTGGCAGGCGGCTCGGTACTGCTCGGCTTGCGTCGCTGCGAGCGGCGCGATTATATGGCTTTGTAATTAATGCAAACCGCGAACCGGGTGGCCGTGACACAAGCGATGATCCTGACCTGTCCCGCCTGCGACACCGCCTTCAAGGTGCGCGAGAGCGCCGTTACCTCTAAGGGGCGCAAGGTGCGTTGCAGCGCCTGCGGTCATGTCTGGCTGGCGACACGCCTGCCGGTCCCGGTTTCGCCGCGTCCTCCAGACCCGGAGTCCGTGTCGCGCGACTGGCAGTCCGCGCCCCACTATCCAGGCCCTCACTTCGAGCATGGCCAGTCGCGTAGCGAGGCCCGGGTGCGCCTCGCCGGGGCTGAACCGCCCCAAGGCCAAGGCATGACGGAATGGCAGGCGGTGGAGCAGGCCGAGCGGGAGCAGGATAAGCGGCCGCGGCGGCGCAAGCTCTTCTTCCCGCTGTTGCTTTTGATCATTCCGCTGCTGGCGTGGCTTGGGCGCGAGCAGATCATCAACAGCGTTCCGGGCACCAGCGGCCTCTACGCCGCTTTGGGCGTGGAGGTAACCTCGCCGCTGGAGGCGCTCTCCCTACAGAACATCAACCTTCTGCGGCGCAGCCTGGAAGGGCGTGACATGGTGGTGGTCGAGGGGACCGTGTCCAATGACGGCGATCGCGATGTCGCGCTGCCGCCGCTGCGTGCGCACCTCCTCGACAACTCCGGCAACCGGGTCCGCAGTTGGACTTTCGAGGCGGAGCGTTCGCGGTTGGCGGCCGGCGACAGCGTGTATTTCCACACCCGTGTCGAGGACACGCCGGACGCGGTCACCATCGACCTGGACTTTCTCGATTCCGACGAGTCGGGCACGCCCTGGGCCGGCTCCTGACCGCAAACGCGAAGCCACCACTCTTCATTTCATTGTTATCTCAGTAGCGACGGCGCTCTTGTCGTAGAGGCGATAGATGGCTCCTGCTGCGCCGCTTGTAGGGTGGGACATTCGCGTGTTCGCGGCATGCCGGTGGGTCGCTATTGGGAAAGTTTCGGTCGCTATGTTGACAGGTGCGACACGAATCCCTAGCGTCAGGCCATACGGCAATCCAGCCGTCGTAACGGCCCACGACCGTCACGGGGCCTCCTGCTCACGACCGACACACTGCGGTTGGTGTTTGAGCGTGGTGCCCCTTTTTATCCAATAGATGACGGTCGAGTGGCGAAACCGCACAGCGTGGTAGCGCGGAGGCGGCCTCTCCGAGGGGAGAGCCGGATAGGCCTGCCTGACGCCGGTGGTCCCACGGACACCTGATCCACGCCGGGCCGATTGCGTGCATGCAAACCAGGGGAGGCGAGATGCAGACCCTCAAGTCACGTTCGGACTCAGAGCAGTCTTCGTCGTCGAAAGTCGGCGGGAAACAGAACTTCAACGACATTTACAACCAGGACGATCCACGCTCCTACTACCGCACGCTGGGGCCGTTGGATTATCGGGTGGCGGACTATGCCCGCCCCATCGTCGAAGGTTGCCTGCGCGCGCTGTCGCAGATACGCGGCAAGCAGCGCCTGACCATCCTCGACCTTTGCTGCGGCTATGGGATCAATGGCAGCGTACTGCGCCACAGCGTGAGCATGGCCGACCTCTATGACCATTACAGCGATCCGAAACTGGATGGCCTGCCCAGCGAAGAGCTGGCAGAGGCTGATCGCCGCTTCTTCGCCGGCAATCGGCGCAACGGCTCGGCAGAACTGGTCGGTGACATCGTCGGTCTCGATGTTGCCGAAAGGGCCGTGCGCTATGCCGAAGAGACGGGTCTGATCGACCGTGGCGCGGCCATCAATCTGGAGCGCGAGGACCTGCCGCAGCGCCTGGCGCAGGAATTGGCCGAGGTCGATATCATCACGGTGACCGGCGGCATGGGCTATGTCACGGACGTGACCTTCCGCAAACTGCTGGAGGTGACGCCGGAGAAAGCGCGGCCCTGGATCCTGTCCTTCCCGCTGCGCGGCCTGGACCTTGCCCGTTTCGACCGAGCCTTCGCTGACTTCGGGCTGGAAACCGAGGCCTGGGACAATCCGATTCCCCAGCGTCGCTTTGCCGACGACAACGAGCGTGAGCGCACCTTGCAGCGCCTGAAGGAGAACGACATCGACGCGCGCGCCGAGCAGCGCGACGGTCGGCTCTATGCCCACTGCTATCTGGCACGCCCGGCGCAGGAGAAGGTTTCCTTGCGCGGCCTCGTGGACCGGGCAGTGGCCGAAGCCGAGACCGAGGACTGAAAAGCGTCGCGGATCACGCCCGGCGTTGGCGTGATCCGCACTCTCTGACTATTAGGCCGGATGCACGCATTCAACCTCAAGTGTTGAGGTTTAGGTTGAATGCGATCCGCTCTAGGCAGCCATCAGCTTCAGATAGAGGCTGCGGTCGATGTTACCGCCGGAGAGGATGACACCGATCCGGCGCCCGGCCTGCCGCTCACGCTCCTGCAGCAGGGCCGCCAGAGCGGCGGCGCCGGCGCCTTCGGCCAAGTTGTGGGTGTCGCTGTAGTAGGCTTGCATAGCGGCGACGATTTCGGTGTCGCTCACGGTGACGATGCGCGCCACGCCATCACGAATCATGGCGAAAGCACCCGGGTCGGGGATGCGCGTCGCCATGCCATCGGCAAGGGTGTTCGATGACTCGGTCGGCACCACTTCGCCGGCGGCGAAGGACAGCGCGTAGGCCGGCGCGCCTTCCGCAACCACGCCGATGACCTCCGTCTTCAAGCCAAGCAGATCGCGCGCGCGAATGATGCCGCACAGACCTGAGCCGAGGCCGATGGGGCAGTAGACGGCGTCGAGTTCGCCGGCGCCGCGAAACAGCTCCAGGGCATAGGTGGCGACGCCGCGAACCAGCTGGGGGTGGAAGGAAGGCACCATCTCCAAGCCGCGTTCGGTGGCAATCTCCTGGGCTTTCTGGCGGGCCGCCTCGAAATCGCGACCGGCCTCCACGAGTTCGGCACCGAAGGCGCGCATGGCCGCGTTCTTCTCCACCGAGTTGCCTTCCGGCACACAGATGACCAGCGACACGCCGACCCGGCGGGCGGCGAAGGCCAACGATTGTCCATGATTGCCTCGGGTGGCGCTGACGATCCCGACCGGCGGCGGATCCTGGCGCATGCGCCAGTCCATCCAGGTCAGGCCGCCACGCACCTTGAAGGCGCCGATGGGGCTGTGGTTCTCGTGCTTGACCCAGACCTCGCATCCAGCGCGCTCGGCCAGCAGCGGCCAGGCGATCTGGGGCGTGGGACTCATGGCCCCATGGACCAGATCGGCTGCTGCTTCCAACTCCGTGAGATCGAACACTCTGTTTCCCCAGTTTCCGTTCAGATCAGATGCACGTCGCCAGCAGTCCCCGTCGTGTGAACTTGAACCGCGTCCCTTCGTCCATCGCCCGTTCCCCCCGATTGATTTTTGCCCGATTGATTTACCGTTAGTACATCGCCTCCAGAACCCGGTCCGGCGGCGCGTGACCGTCGACGAAGGTCTTGATGTTGATCAGGACTTTCTCGCCCATGGCAATGCGCCCCTCGATGGTGGCCGATCCCATGTGCGGCAGCAAGACGACATTCTGCAGCTTCATCAGTTTGGGATTGACCGCCGGCTCGTGTTCGAAGACGTCGAGGCCGGCACCGGCCAGGTCGCCGGCGCCCAGCATGCGGGCCAGGGCGTTCTCGTCGATCACCTCGCCGCGGCTGGTGTTGACGATGCTGGCGTCGGGCCGCAGCAGCTTCAATCGCCGCGCCGACAGCAGATGATAGGTCGCCGGGGTGTGTGGACAGTTAACCGAGATGATGTCCATGCGCGCCAGCATCTGGTCGAGGCTTTCCCAGTAGGTGGCTTCCAGCTCGGTCTCGAGTGCCTCATGGACCCGCCGACGGTTGTGATAGTGCACCGAAAGCCCGAAGCCGCGCGCGCGGCGGGCCACGGCCTGGCCGATCCGCCCCATGCCGATGATGCCCAGACGCTTGCCCCAGATGCGGTGACCCAGCATCGAAGTCGGGCTCCAGCCGCGCCACTTGCCGGAGCGCACCAGTCGCTCGCCCTCGCTCAGGCGGCGGGAGACGGCCAGGATCAAGGCCATGGTCATGTCCGCGGTGTCCTCGGTCAGGACGCCCGGCGTGTTGGTGACGGTGATGCCGCGCTGGCGGGCGGTTTTCAGGTCGATGTGATCGACGCCGGTGCCGAAGGAGGCGATCAGGCGCAGCTGCGGCCCGGCGTGGCTCAGCACGGCGGCATCGACCCGGTCAGTGACCGTCGGCACCAGCACGTCGGCCACCTTGACCGCCTCGATCAACTCCGCCTGGCTCATCGGTGTATCGTCGAGGTTCAGCCGGCAGTTAAAGAGCTCCATCATCCGAGTCTCGATGACGTCCGGCAGGCGGCGGGTGACGATGACGAGGGGTTTGTTCATAGGGCGGATCCGCGTTCCTTGGCTGTGCCGGCGAGCGCCGCAATCGGCACCGGGACAGCTATCCTAACCGAGGGTTCGCTGGGCGTGTAGCAGTCGCCGCCGGTTTTTGTCCATTCTCGACCCTTGACCGAAGCGCGGCGGCGCGCCTAGCTAGCCGGCATGCGCCTGCTGATCTCCTTGTGCCTTCTCTCACTTCTCCTGCCCGCGCCCCTCTCCGCCCAAGAGGCTGACGGCGGTACGCCGGCTGTCAGTGAACCCCAGGAGGTCGTGCGATCGGGACGCACCGGCCTGCCTTTGCCGCGTTTCGTTTCGCTGCGTGCCAGCGAAGTCAATCTGCGGGCGGGACCGGGTTTCCGTTATCCCGTCGAATGGGTTTACCGCCGAAGTGGTCAGCCGGTGGAGGTGATCGACGAGTACGAGACCTGGCGGCGGATTCGCGACTGGGAAGGCACCGAAGGCTGGGTTCACCAGTCGATGCTGCAGGGCACCCGCACCGCCCGGGTGACCAGCGACGGCCTGCTGCTGCGCCGGGAGGCGGGCAACGATGCGCCGCCGGTGGCACGCTTGGAGGTGGGTGCGATCGGCCAGTTGCGCGGATGCGAGCAGACCTGGTGTCGGCTGGATTTTGCCGGACTGCAGGGGTGGCTGCCGCGCGATGGCTTCTACGGAGCCTATGCCGACGAGGCATCGCTGGACTGAGCCGCGGGTCCGGGCACCCACAGTCGCAGGGCGTGCGGCACCGCTTCAATGCTGGCCGGCAACCGGGCAAGGACGTCGCCGTCGGCCTGCAGTGTCTCGCCGATCGGGCCGTCGATATGGATCTCTCGGGCTGTCAGGGTCTGAACGTCGCGCAGTCTCGGCAGCAGGCCGAACAGCAGCGCAGCACCGTAGCGCAGCACCTGCAGGCGGCCACTGCGCGTGAAGACCACGACCTGGAAGTCGGGCCGCGTCAAATCGGCAGCCGGCGCCATCAACAGCCGGCCGCCGTAGTAGCGGCCATTGGCGACCACGGCGGAGGCCGCCGCAATCCGTTGACCGTCGCACAGCAGATCGTAGCGGGGGAAGGGGTAGCGCCTCAGCAGCTGCAGCGTCTTCAGCACATAGGCCAGCTTGCCCAAGCGGCGTTTGAGGCGCAGGTCCACATCGGCGACCACCTGGGCATCGAAGCCGACACCCGCCATCATCACGAAATAGCGACCGTTCACCCGGCCGAGGGTGATGGGCTGGGCATGCCCGCTACGAATGTAGCGCGCGACACTCTCCGCATCGCAGCGCAGGCCGATTTCCGCCGCCAGGACGTTCGCCGTGCCCAGCGGCAGGATTGCCATCGGCATCTCCCGGGCCGAGGGGTTGGCCATGAGCCCGTTGATCACCTCGTTGATGGTGCCGTCGCCGCCGGCCGCCGCCACAATCGTGCCTGGCGCCGGCTGCAGGCTGGCAGCCAGTCTCTCCGCATCGCCGCGACGCGCGGTGGGCTGATCTTCGATTTCCACGCCCTGCCGGCGCAAGGCAGCGAGAAATGCGGCGTAGTGCCGGCGGCGGCGCTGACCGGCGATGGGGTTGTGGATGATGAGCAGGCGCTGCGGCCGCGCAGCAACCGCGGGGCAGGGTGGAACAGACCGGTCACGAGGCGCGGTGGTCACCGACCCTGCTTTCGCGGCGTGTCGGGTCGGGCTTTCGTCAGCTGCAAAGCTGCTCTAGGCTGATGCAGAACGAAGAAGAACATCGCATTTTTCCATGACGTGTGGGACTCGCGTTAGAGTGATCCCTGGGTTCAACCAAGCGGAATTGGGCCTCAACCGTTTCGCGGACAGGTGAGGTAGCACATGAAAGTCAAAGCAGTAATGTTCGGCCTGCTCGTCGGCACCGCGCTGACCGGCATGCAATTCGATGCTTCGGCGGAGACGCTGCGTTTCGCAAGCCAGAGCGACGCGCTGACTCTCGATCCCCATGCGCAAAACGAGGGGCCGACCATCACCATGGCGCAGCAGATCTACGATCCGCTGGTGATCCGCGCCGACGACATGACCGTGCGTCCGGGGCTGGCGGTGTCCTGGGAGGCGGTGGAGCCCACGGTGTGGGAGTTCAAGCTGCGCGAGGGCGTGAGCTTCCATGATGGCAGCGCCTTTACTGCAGAGGATGCGGCCTTCTCCCTCGACCGTGCACGCGTTCCCCCGTCCGATTATCGCAACTACGTCTCCTCCATAGAGGAGGTGAGCGTGGTCGACGAGCACACGTTGCGTATCACGACCCAGGCGCCCAATCCGATCCTGCCGCAGCAGCTGACCAACATCGTGATCATGTCCAAGGCCTGGGCCGAGGAGCACGGGGTCGAGCAGACCCAGAACTATGCGGAAGGCGAGGAGAACTACGCTGTCCGCAATGCCAATGGCACGGGTGCCTTCAGGCTGGAGTCCCGCGAGCCGGATGTGCGCACCGTGCTGGTGCGCAACGACGACTATTGGGATCGCGACAACTTCCCCATGGAAGCCGAGCGCGTGGTGTCGACACCGGTCTCTTCCTCGGCGACGCGCGTGGCGGCGCTTCTGTCCGGCGAACTGGACCTCATCCTCTATCCCCCGGTGCAGGACCTGCAGCGGCTGGAGCAGAGCTCCGACATTGCGGTCAAGAACACACCGGAGAACCGCACCATCTTCCTGGGTCTGAACCAGGGGGAGGATGACCTCGAGAGCGACTCGGTGGAGGGCGAAAATCCCTTGGCGGACAAGCGGGTGCGCGAGGCGATCAACCTGGCCATCGACGTGGACGCGATCCAGCGCGTGGTGATGCGCGGACAGTCGGTGCCGGCGGGTTCAATCTCCCCCACCTACATCACCGGCTACAAGGAGTCCTTCGACGAGCGACCGCCGCATGACCAGGAGCGGGCAAAAGAGCTGCTTGCCGAGGCCGGCTACGAGGAAGGTTTCGAGATCGACTTCGCCTGCCCCAATGATCGTTACAACAACGATGAGGCGATCTGTCAGGCCATCGTCGGCATGCTGGGACAGGTGGGCATCGACGCCAATCTGAATGCCCAGACCCGCTCTTTGCATTTCCAGCAGCTCCAGAATGGCGAGCTGGATTTCTACATGCTGGGCTGGGGCGTGCCGACTTTCGACAGCGAGTACATCTTCAACTTCCTTTACCACACGCGCGACGGCAACCGCGGGTCCTGGAACTTCACCGGCTTCTCCAGCGAGCGCATGGATGAACTTGTGGAGGGAATGGCCGGCGAGACCGACCTGGATGCGCGCAATGCGCTGCTCGACGAGGCCTGGGAGATCGCGCTCGACGATCTCACCTACGTCCCGCTGCACCACGAGGTGCTTAACTGGGCCATGCGGTCCAACGTTGACATCCCGATGCGCGCCGACAATTCGCCGCGCTTTGCCTCGGTCACCTTCAAGTAGGCAAGGGCCGAACGAGGGGGCGGTGCCGGTCGAAACGGACCGGGCCGCCCCCATCCTTGTCATCCGGTCCCCCTGCGGAGCGGTTTGTGATGTTCGCCTTCCTGGTCCGGCGCCTGCTGCAGTCGATTGTGGTGATGCTGGTGGTCGGGCTGGTCGCTTTCAGCCTGTTCAACTTCGTCGGCGACCCCATCCACAACATGGTGGGCCAGGAGGCGACGACCGAGCAGCGCGAGGAACTGCGTGAGCAACTGGGACTGAACGATCCCTTCCCGTTGCAGTTCGCGCGCTTCGTGGCCAATGCGGCGCAAGGGGAATTCGGCATCTCCTATCGCATGGCGCGACCGGTGGACGTGGTCATTGCCGAGCGTCTGCCGGCCACCCTGGAACTGGCCTTCGTCTCGGCCTTTTTCGCCCTGTTTCTCGGTGTCAGCGCCGGCGTCTATGCCGCGCTCAACCGCTACGGCTGGACCAGCCGGCTGGTGATGACCATATCGCTGATCGGCGTTTCCCTGCCGACCTTTCTCATCGGCATCCTGCTGATCTGGATCTTTGCGGTGCAGCTGCAGTGGCTGCCGTCCTTCGGGCGCGGCGACGTGGTCCAGGTGGGCGCTTGGCGTACCGGCTTTCTGACCGAAAGCGGGCTGCGAGCGCTCATTCTGCCGGCGATCACCCTGGGCCTGTTCCAGCTCACGCTGATCATGCGTCTGGTGCGCGCCGAGATGCTGGAGGTGCTGCGCACCGACTACATCAAGTTTGCCCGGGCACGCGGCCTGTCCAACCGGGCGATCAACTTCGGTCATGCGCTCAAGAACACCCTGGTGCCCGTCATCACCATCACCGGCCTGCAGCTGGGCTCGATCATCGCCTTTGCGATCATCACCGAAACCGTGTTTCAGTGGCCCGGTGTGGGACTGCTCTTCATCATCGCCATCCAATTCGTCGACATCCCGGTCATGGCGGCCTACCTGATGCTGATCGCGCTCTTCTTCGTGGTGATCAACCTGATCGTCGACCTGCTCTACTACGCCGTGGACCCGCGCCTGCGCGTCGAGGCCGGCTCGGCCCGGACGCACTGAGGAGGCTGGCGCATGTCTGTTCCGGGATCAAACAGCTCCAACCCCACCGGCAGCCACGCCACGGAGCAGGCTGCCCGCCCGCCCTCGGCCCTGACGCGCTTTTTCGACAGCGATCTCTGGTATTCCTTTACCCGCTCGCCGATCACGATGGTCTCGGGGCTCGTGGTCCTGCTGTTCTTCCTGGGGGCGCTCTTTGCCCCCTGGATCGCACCCTACAATCCCTTCGATCCTTCCTCGCTCAATCTCATGGACGGTTTCACGCCGCCGATGGGCGAGGCCTTTTCCGGCAACAACTACCTGCTCGGCACGGACGATCAGGGCCGCGACGTGCTCTCGGCCATCCTCTACGGCGCGCGCATCAGCCTCTTCGTCGGCTTCTGCGCGGTGCTCTTCGCCATGATCCTGGGCATCAGCCTCGGCCTCCTGGCCGGCTACAAGGGCGGCTGGCTCGACAGCCTGATCATGCGCATCGCCGATGTGCAGCTTTCCTTTCCGGCGATCCTGGTGGCGCTGCTGATCTTCGGCGTTGCCCGCGCCACCCTGCCGCGCAGCTTCCAGGAGGACATGGTGATCTACGTCCTGATCGTGGCCATCGGGCTGTCGGACTGGGTGCAGTATGCGCGCACGGTGCGTGGCACGACCATGGTGGAAAAGAACAAGGAATATGTTCAGGCGGCCCGCGTGATCGGCGTGCATCCGATGCTGATCATGCTGCGCCACGTGCTGCCCAACGTCATGGGTTCGGTGCTGGTCATCGCCACCATCGGCCTGGCGCTGGCGATCATCGCCGAAGCGACCCTGTCCTTCCTGGGCGTCGGCGTACCACCGACCACGCCCTCGCTGGGCACGCTGATTCGCATCGGCAATGACTACCTCTTCTCCGGGGAGTGGTGGATCACACTCTTCCCCGGTCTTGCCCTCATCCTGCTCGCGCTGTCCGTCAATCTGCTGGGCGACTGGCTGCGCGATGCCCTGAATCCGAAGCTGCGCTGATGAGTAGTGCAGCGAAAACCCCGCTGCTGCAGGTGCGCAACCTGCGGGTCGAATTCCCAACCCGGCGCGGGGTTCTGACCGCGGTGGATGATCTCTCCTTCGAGATCAATGAGGGCGAGGTGCTGGGGGTCGTGGGAGAATCCGGGGCGGGGAAGTCCATGACCGGCACGGCCGTCATCGGCCTGCTGGAGCCGCCTGGACGTATCGCCGGGGGCGAGATCCTGCTGCGCGGGCGACGCATCGACAACCTGCCCTACGAAGAGATGCGCCGGATCCGCGGCAAGGAGATCGGCATGGTCTTCCAGGATCCGCTCACCAGCCTGAACCCGCTCTACACCGTGGGGCGCCAACTGGTGGAGACGATCCGCACCCACAGCGATCTCAGCGAGGGCCGCGCCAAGGCGCGGGCCATCGAGTTGCTGGCCGAGGTCGGCATTCCGGCACCCGAGCGGCGGGTCAACCAGTATCCGCATCAATTCTCCGGCGGCATGCGCCAGCGGGTGGTCATCGCTCTGGCGCTCTGTGCCAATCCGCGCCTGGTGATCGCCGACGAGCCGACCACGGCGCTGGATGTCTCGATCCAGGCGCAGATCATCTCGCTGCTCAAGCGCCTGTGCAGTGAGCACGGGGCGGCGGTGATGCTGATCACCCATGACATGGGAGTCATCGCCGAGACCGCAGACCGGGTGGCGGTGATGTATGCCGGCCGGCTGGCGGAGATCGGGCCGGTGAAGGACGTGGTCAAGCATGCGCGCCACCCCTACACCCATGGACTCATGGGCTCCATTCCCATCGTCGGCCAGGACCTTGACCGGCTGACCCAGATCGATGGCTCCATGCCCCGCTTGAGCGAGATCCCCTCGGGCTGCCCTTTCCATCCGCGCTGCCCGAAGGTGTTCGAGCGTTGTAGGCGGGAGCGTCCGGACCCGATTCCGGTCGAGAACTCCGAGGTGGCCTGCTGGCTATACGACGAAAAACGCAGGGGCGGAGGTGGCCATGGTTGAGGTGCGCCCCTTGCCCGCCGCTGACGGTCCGCTGGTGGAGGCGGTCGACCTTGCCAAGCACTTCGATGTTTCGCCGCCCTGGCTGACCCGGGTGCTGGAGCGTCAGCCGCGCACGCTGTTGAAGGCCGTCGATGGGGTCAGTTTCGCCGTGCCGCGGGGCAAAACCTTCAGCCTGGTGGGGGAATCGGGCTGCGGCAAGTCGACGGTCGCTCGCCTGGCCGTGGGTCTCTACAGCCCCAGCGCCGGTCGGCTGATTTTCGACGGCACGGACCTGGCAGGCCTGAACAGCCGGGCGGCCATGGCGCCGGTGCGTCGCCGGCTGCAGATGATCTTCCAGGATCCCTTCGCCAGCCTCAATCCGCGCTGGCGCGTGCGTGACATCGTCGCCGAGCCGATCCGCGCCCATGGCATCTTGACCGACCGACAGGCCATCGATCGCCGGGTCGGCGAGCTCTTGGAATTGGTGCGCCTGACCGGGGCCGACGGGCAGAAGTATCCGCATGAGTTCTCGGGCGGGCAGCGCCAGCGCATCTCCATCGCCCGCGCCCTGGCCAGCAACCCGGAATTCCTGGTCTGCGACGAACCGACTTCGGCGCTCGACGTTTCCGTCCAGGCACAGATCCTCAACCTGATGAAGGATCTGCAGCGCGAACTCGGACTCACCTACCTCTTCATCAGCCACGATCTCGCCGTGGTCTATCACATCTCCGATTACGTCGGGGTGATGTACCTCGGCCGTCTGGCGGAATGGGGCGAGGCGCGCAGCCTGTTCCGCAAGCCTCAGCACCCCTACACCCGCATGCTGCTGGACGCCATTCCCGACCTGGAGATGACCGGCCGGCAGCGCATCCCGGTGCGTGGCGAGGTGCCGAGCCCCATGGACCCGCCCAGCGGCTGTCACTTCCATCCCCGCTGTCCCTTCGCCAACGAGCGCTGCCGTGCGGAGGTGCCGCGTTCGATCGCCTTGCCACATGGCGGTGAGGTGCGCTGTCATGCCGTGGAGGAGGGGCGGCTGACCGAAGCCGCGGTGCGTCAGGCGCTGGGGCGCGGCGCGTCCGCGCCTTGATTTGAGTCAAGGGGTGCAGTTTGCAACTGCAGTAGCTAGGATCAGTGATCATCGACAGCGACGCGGAAAGCGTCGGGCAACTCACCGCAAGGAGCGCAACAATGGGTTACAAGAATCTGCTGGTGCAACTCGACACCACCAAGGCCTGCCAAAAGCGTGTCTCGGCAGCTTTGGAACTGGCACAGCGCTTCGATGCCCATCTGGTCGGCCTCTATGTCAGCCCCGAGCTCAGCGTACCCAGCTTCATCGAGGCGCAGCTTGGCGAAGATGTGCGCAACATGCAGCTCAACCTGCGCCGCGAGCGCGCCGAGGAGGCCATCGGTTCCTTCGAAGAAGCTGCTCGCAAGGCCGGCGTGACGGTGGAAAGCCGCCGCCAGGCCGCGTTCCTGGATGAGATCCCCGATGTCATCGCACTGCACGGGCGCTACTCGGACCTGGTGATCCTGGGACAGCAGGATGAGGATGACGAGGAGTCCTTGCCCTCGTCGCTCACCGAGGAAACGCTGCTTAGCGTGGGGCGCCCGGTGTTGTTGGTGCCCTACATCGGCGTGCCGGAGGGCTTTGGCCGGCAGATCACCCTGGGCTGGGACGGCAGCCGTGAAGCCGCCCGCGCCGCCAGTGACGCGCTGCCCTTCCTCAAGCGCGCCGATGCGGTGCGGGTGCTCTGCGTCAATCCCAAGCGGGGAATCGGTGGACACGGCGAGGAACCGGGCGCCGACATCGCGCTCTCGCTTGCGCGCCACGGCGTCAAGGCCGAGGCCCAGCATGTGGTGAGCCGCGAAGTGGAGGTGGCCGACCTGATGCTGTCTCGCGCGGCGGATCAGGGCACCGACCTGATGGTGTTGGGCGCCTACGGCCATTCGCGCATGCGCGAACTGATCATGGGCGGCGTCACCCACACTCTGCTCCGCAACATGACCGTGCCCCTGCTGATGTCGCACTGATGCTGTCGGGTAGAGGCAGGTTGTCTCGACACGAAGAGCAGGAAGGGTTTCACGAAGTCTCATCCAGTTTGTAATTGGTTGAGAAAAATAATCTTTGTGCACTTCGTGCTATTCTTCGCGGCCTTCGTGTCTGACTTCCCTATTCGATCTCAGAAAAAGAAACGCCCCGGAGATTGTCCGGGGCGTTTTTGCTGAGCGGTGAGAGCCGGCTCAGTTCTTGGACTTGTCCACCAGCTTGTTCTCGGAGATCCAGGGCATCATGGCGCGCAGCTTCTCGCCGACCTCCTCGATGTTGTTCTCGGCGGCGCGGCGGCGCATGGCCTTGAAGGAGGGCTGGCCCGCCTTGCACTCCAGCACCCAGTCACGTGTGAAGCGGCCGGCCTGGATGTCGTCCAGCACGCGCTTCATTTCCGCGCGGGTTTCCTCGGTGATGATGCGCGGGCCGGTCTTGTAGTCGCCGAACTCGGCGGTGTTGGAGATGGAATAGCGCATGTTGGCGAGGCCGCCCTCGTACATGAGGTCGACGATCAACTTCACCTCGTGCAGGCACTCGAAGTAGGCCATCTCCGGGGCGTAGCCGGCCTCGGTCAGGGTCTCGTAGCCGGCGGTGATCAGCTCGCAGAGGCCGCCACAGAGCACCACCTGCTCGCCGAAGAGGTCGGTCTCGCACTCCTCGCGGAAGCTGGTCTCGATGACGCCGGCGCGCCCGCCGCCGACGGCCGCGGCATAGGACAGCCCGATCTCGTGGGCGTTGCCCGACGCGTTCTGCTCGACGGCGAGCAGGCAGGGCACGCCGCCGCCGCGCACGTACTCGCTGCGCACCGTGTGGCCCGGGCCCTTCGGCGCGACCATGAAGACGTCCAGGTCCTTGCGCGGCTCGATCAGATTGAAGTGGATGTTGAGGCCGTGCGCGAAGGCAATGGCTGCACCTTCCTTCATGTTCGGGCCCAGGTCGTCCTTGTAGAGGTCGGCCTGGAGTTCGTCGGGGGTCAGCACCATCACCACGTCGGCCCACTTGGCGGCTTCGCCCGGGGTCATGACGGTGAAGCCGGCGCCTTCCGCCTTGGCGGCGGTGGCAGAGCCGGCCCGCAGGGCGATGCGCACGTCGGCGACGCCGCTGTCACGCAGGTTCATGGCATGGGCGTGGCCCTGGCTGCCGTAGCCAACGACGACAACCTTCTTCCCCTTGATCAGGTTCACGTCGGCATCGCGGTCGTAATAAACGCGCATGGTTTGGTCCTCTTTCCTGAAACGATCGTGCGAGCCCTGGCGCGGGCGGATGCGGTTATTGCGCGGGCCTTCTAGCCCCAGTTTCCCCGCCGCGCAACGATACAGCGGGGCATGGCAGTCATGAAGGGCCGCTCATTTCCAAATGTTATTCAAAGTCCCTTCGGCCCGCGGGCAATGGCGACGACGCCGGTGCGGCTGACGTCCACCATGCCGAGCGGGCGCATCAGCTCGACGAAGGCGTTGAGCTTGCCGCTGTCTCCCGCGATCTCGAAAGTGAAGTGCTCGTGGCTGCTGTCCACGGCGCGGGCGCGGAAGATGTCGGCGATCCGCAGCGCTTCCACCCGCTTCTCGCCGCTTCCCACCACTTTCACCAGGGCGAGCTCGCGCGGCACATGCGGGCCCTGCCGGGTGAGGTCGGACACGCGGTGCACCGGTACCAGCCGATCGAGCTGGGCCTTGATCTGCTCGAGCACCTGGGGCGTGCCGCTGGTGACGATGGTGATGCGGCTGAGGTGAACCGCCGGGTCCACCTCGGTCACGGTCAGGGATTCGATGTTGTAGCCACGGCCAGAAAAGAGGCCGATGACCCGGGCGAGAACGCCGGGCTCGTTGTCCACCAGGACCGCGATGGTGCGCCGTTCAATCGGCGGCTTGCTGTCGTTGTCGATCATGTATGCCATCTCGTGGAGCGGCGGCCGAAGCCGCCGCGGATGATAAGGGGGCGCTTGTCGCGCCCGGAGTTCAAACCAGAACCATGCCCTGCTCGGAAATGGGCTTGGCTGCCTGATCGTCGGGGCCCAGCAGCATCTCGTAGTGGGCGGCGCCGGAGGGGATCATGGGGAAGCAGTTTTCCTCCTGCGCCACCCGGCAGTCGAAGATCACCGGCCGCGGCGTGTCGATCATTTCGCGGATCTTGTCGTCCAGCTCCTCGGCCTTGTCACAGACAATGCCCACGGCGCCGAAGGAGTCCGCCAGCTTCACGAAGTCCGGCAGGCTGGCGCTGTAGCTTTCCGAGTAGCGGCCGCCGTGCAGCAGCTCCTGCCACTGGCGCACCATGCCCATCCACTGATTGTTGACGATGAAGATCTTCACCGGCAGCGCATACTGCGCCAGGGTCGACATCTCCTGGATGTTCATCAGGATCGAGGCTTCGCCGGCGATGTCGATGACCAGCGCGTCCGGATGGGCCACCTGCACGCCAAGCGCCGCCGGCAGGCCGTAGCCCATGGTGCCCAGGCCGCCGGAGGTCATCCAGCGATTGGGGTCTTCGAACTTGTAGTACTGGGCCGCCCACATCTGGTGCTGGCCCACCTCCGTGGTGATGTAGTGGTCGCGTTCGTGGGTCAGTTCGTAGAGGCGCTGGATGGCGTACTGCGGCTTGATCGCCGTGCCCTTCTGCTCGAAGGCCAGGCACTTGCGGTCGCGCCAGCCCTCGATGCGCTCCCACCAGGATGACAGGGCCTTCTGGTCGAGCGCGGCCTTCTGCGTCTTCCACTCCGCCAGCATCGCCTCCAGCACATTGCCGCAATCGCCGACGATGGGCAGCTCCACCAGCACGTTCTTGTTGATGGAACTGGGGTCGATGTCGATGTGCACCTTGCGGGAATTGGGCGAGAAGGCGTCGAGCCGGCCGGTCACGCGGTCGTCAAAGCGCGCGCCGACGCAGATCATTACATCGCACTCGTACATGGCCAGGTTGGCCTCGTAGGTGCCGTGCATGCCCAGCATGCCGAGGAACTGCCGGTCGGAGGCCGGATAGGCGCCCAGGCCCATCAGGGTCGAGGTGACGGGTGCGCCGCTGGCCCGCACCAGCTCGCGCAGGGCTGCCGTGGCCTTGGGACCGGAGTTGATCACCCCGCCACCGGTATAGAAGATCGGCCGCTTGGCCTGGCGGAGCAGGGCGATGGCCTCGCGCACCTCGCTGCCCTCCGCATCGCGGCGCGGACGGTAGCTGCGGTGGGTGACGGCCTCCTTCGGCGTGTAGCTGCCGCGGTTCTGCACCGTATCCTTGGGCAGGTCGACAACGACCGGACCCGGACGCCCGGCCTGCGCCACGTAGAAGGCCTCGTGCATGGTGCGGCTGAGGTCGTCGGCGCTCTTGACCAGGTAGTTGTGCTTGGTGCAGGGGCGCGTGATCCCGGTGGTGTCGGCCTCCTGGAAGGCGTCATTGCCGATCAGGTGTGTCGGCACCTGGCCGGTCAGGCAGACAACCGGGATGGAATCCATCAGTGCGTCGGTCAGGCCGGTCACCGCGTTGGTGGCCCCGGGGCCCGAAGTCACCAGCACCACACCCACCTTGCCGGTGGAGCGTGCATAGCCTTCGGCGGCGTGGACGGCCGCCTGCTCGTGCCGCACAAGAATGTGGCGAATGGAGTTCTGCTGGAAGAGCGCGTCGTAAATCGGAAGGACCGCACCGCCGGGATAGCCGAAGATGACCTCTACGCCCTGCTCCACGAGGGCCTTGATCACCATCTGTGCACCGGTCAGTTGCTCGGTCTCCGTACTGTGTTCGCGCGTCATCTCCATCAGGTCCCAATATCTATGGTCGCAAAAACTGCGATCCGTTTCACAGGAAAAGCGCCGGAGCGGCCACTCTCTGGCCCCCGGCGGCATGCGCACCCTAGCCACTCAGGGGGAGAGGGTCAACAGATATTGCGGAATTTTATTAAAGGTATCGTCGCTATTACTTTTAGAAAATTGCTGTTCAAGCAGGAGAAGCGATCGTTTCCGTCCAATCACCTGCCCGCGCAGCCAGGTGGTCTGTCGCTTGGCGTAGCGTCGGGTTGCGGCCTGTGCCGCTGCGATGGCGGCCTCACGGCTGCATTCGCCGGCAAGATGGGCGGCCAGTTCCCGCACGCCGACGGCTTTCATGGCGGTGGAGGTGGCGGGGAGGTCCAAGGCCAGCAGCGCCTTCACCTCGTCCAACGCCCCTGCATCGATCATCGACTGGAAGCGCTGTTCGATGGCTTGGTTCAAGGCCTCGCGCGGCGGCAGCAGCACGATCCAGGCAAAGCGCCATGGAGCCGGAGGGACTGCGGTGCTGGCCTGCCAGGCAGACAGCGGCCGGCCGGTGGCTTCCAGCACGGCCCAGGCCCGCAGCAGACGCTGACTGTCATTGGGGTGCAGGCGCGCATGAGAGGCGGGATCGCCCGAGGCCAATTCCCGGCGCAGGGCGTCGCGTTCGCCCGCTTCCAGGCGCGCCTCGCCGCGCGCCCGCACCTCGGTCGGCACCGGCGGAACTGCGGCGATGCCCTCCTCCAGTGCCTTGAGATAGAGCCCCGTCCCACCCACGAGGATCGGCAGGCGCCCAGCGTTCCGGGCCGCCTCCATCTCGGCCAGGGCCAGTTCGCGCCAGCGCCCGGCAGAGCAGCCCTCCGCCGCCGGCAAGGTGCCGTAGAGCCGGTGCGGCGCCCGCTCCAGGTCGGCCGCTTCGGGTCGGGCGCTGATGATTGACAGCTCGCGATAGAGCTGCAGGGCGTCGGCGTTGATGATGGTGCCTTTGCGGGCTTCGGCCAGGCGCACCGCCAGGGCCGACTTGCCGCTGGCCGTGGGGCCGGCGATCACCAGTGCCAAAGGCAAGTCTTCCGTTCCGTCCGTCACGCGTCCGTCCTGTTATCGCAGCGTTCTGCTGAGCAGGGTGCTTGATCTGCCGCCGGCAGCCCTTTAGCTCAAGGCCATGACACAGGTTCTCACCGTCATCGACGACCCGCAACGGGCGGAACTGAGCGCGGCGCACATGGAAAGCCTGCGCGCCGCACTGGCCATGGCCGGGGCCACACCCGGTGAAGCCGCTTGGCTCTGGGAGGGGGTTGCCTGCGACCTGCCTTTCACTCCCGGCCCCGATCACGTCGACCTGGAGGCACAGCTGCGCGCCGTCCTGGGCGATGCGCCGCTGGACCTTGCCATCCAGCCGGCGGCCGGACGGCGCAAGGCGCTGCTGGTGGCCGATCTGGAATCCACCATCATTGCTCAGGAAATGCTCGACGAACTGGGCGAACTTGTCGGCAAGCGCGATGAGATCGCCGAGGTGACCGCGCGCTCCATGCGCGGCGAGTTGGGCTTCGAAGAGGCGCTGAACGCGCGTGTGGCCCTGCTGGCCGATCTGCCGGAGCGGGTGCTCTCGGACACGGCCGCGCGCATGAGCGTCAACCCGGGCGCGGCCGGCCTGGTGGCCACGCTGCGCCGGCATGGGGTGCGCTGCGCCCTGGTCTCGGGCGGCTTCACCTGCTTTGCCGAACCCATTGCAGAGCGTCTGGGCTTCGAGGTGGTGCGCGCCAATCGGCTCGAAGTGTCGGAGGGGCGGCTGAGCGGGCGTGTGGTGCCGCCCATCTTGGGCCGCGAAGCCAAGCTCGAGACGCTGCAGGAGCTCTGCCGTGAGCGTGGCATCACCCCGGCCGAGGCCGCCGCCGTGGGCGACGGTGCCAACGACCTGGCAATGCTGGAGGCCGCGGGGCTGGGCGTTGCCTACCGCGGCAAGCCGCTGGTGCGCGAACGCGCCCGCTTCCGGCTGGATCACGCCGACCTTACCGGCCTGCTCTTCCTGCAGGGCTACCGGCGCGAGGAAATCGTCCCCGGTTGAGCGCTCGGCTACGCACGGTCCTCGCCCTGACCCCACCAGCCATAGACGGCTGCCAACTCCGCGGCATGAGTGGCCTCGGCCTGTGGGCCCGTGGTGGGGCCGCCGTAGCGCCCCAACTCCTGCAGCAGGTCGAAGAAGCCGCGCTGCGGCCGATCGCCGCCACGACTGACCACGACCGCGGCCAGCAGCGGCCGGCCGGCGGCGTGGTCCTCGCGCATGCTGGCCTCCAGCCGCTCCGCCAGCCGCCGGATGCGCTGTGGACCGGGTTGGGGGAGGGCTGCGGCCAGTTCGGCGTAGGTGATGCGGCCGCGGACCCGGGCAATGGCGCAGAGGGCCTGGCGCAGCTCTGGATCATCGTCCATCAGGGGGCGCATCGGGTTCGAATTCACCACTTCCCACACTTTCACCCAACCGGGCGCTTGCACTATGGTACCAGCAGTCGCCTGCGCTGCCGCCTTCTGTGCAGCCCGGGCTCCAGAACAACAAGACGAGAGGATGACCCATGACGGCCCAGCTCAATCATTACATTGCCGGACAGCCTCAGGAGGGCAAGGGCGGGCGCCGCTCCGATGTCTTCAATCCGGCGACCGGCGAGGTCGCGGCACAGGTTCCCCTGGCCAGCACCGCCGAGGTCGACGCTGCGGTGCGCGCTGCCGCCGAGGCGCTGCCCAAGTGGGCCGCCACGCCGCCGCTCACCCGCGCCCGGGTCATGTTCAAGTTCAAGGACCTGATCGAGACCAACCGCGACCGCATAGCCGAGGCCATCAGCCGCGAGCACGGCAAGGTGCTGAGTGATGCCGCCGGCGAGGTGACCCGCGGCATGGAAGTCGTGGAGTTCGCCTGTGGCATTCCGCACCTGCTCAAGGGCGAGTTCAACGAGAACGTCGGCACCAACGTCGACAGCTATTCCGTGCGCCAGCCGCTGGGCGTGGTCGCCGGCATCACCCCCTTCAACTTCCCGGCCATGGTGCCGATGTGGATGTTCCCGGTGGCGATCGCCTGCGGCAACACCTTCGTCCTCAAGCCCTCCGAGCGCGACCCCAGCGCGTCGCTGATCCTGGCCGAACTGCTCACGGAAGCCGGTCTGCCGGCCGGTGTCTTCAACGTGGTGCACGGCGACAAGGAATCCGTGGACGCCATTCTGGACCATCCGGAGATCCAGGCGGTCAGCTTCGTGGGCTCCACCCCCATTGCCGAGTACGTCTATCATCGCGGCACGGCAAACAATAAGCGGGTGCAGGCCCTGGGCGGCGCCAAGAACCATATGATCGTCATGCCCGACGCCGACATGGACCAGGCGACGGACGCGCTTATGGGTGCCGGCTACGGCTCGGCCGGGGAGCGTTGCATGGCGGTCTCGGTGGCGGTTGCTGTCGGTTCTGCCGGCGATGCTCTCATGGAGCGCCTGACGCCGAAGGTGCAGAACCTGCGCATCGGCCCCTATTCCGATACCGAGGCGGAGATGGGCCCGCTGGTGACCAAGCAGCACTACGAGAAGGTGAAGGGCTACGTCGACATTGGCGTCGAGGAAGGCGCCAAGCTCGTGGTCGACGGCCGCGACTTCAAGATGCAGGGCTACGAAGACGGCTACTTCATCGGCGGGTGCCTCTTCGACGAGGTGAAGCCCGACATGCGCATCTACAAGGAAGAGATCTTCGGCCCGGTGCTCTCCGTGGTGCGCGCCGAGAGCTACGACGAGGCCGCCGCGCTGGTGAATGCCCACGAGTACGGCAACGGCACGGCGATCTTCACCCGCGACGGCGATGCCGCGCGCACCTTCGCCAGCCGCGTGAACGTGGGCATGGTGGGCATCAATGTGCCGATCCCGGTGCCCATGGCCTTCCATTCCTTCGGCGGCTGGAAGCGCTCGCTCTTCGGCGACCACCACATGCATGGCCCCGAAGGCGTGCGTTTTTACACCCGCCTTAAGACCGTGACCTCGCGCTGGCCCACCGGCATCCGCGCCGGCGCCGAGTTTGTCATGCCGACCATGAAGTAAGCCGAGACAGGCCGATCGGGCAGGGGCTGTGCCGTCCGGATGGACTGTCACAGCCTCTGCCGGTCGGTCCCGAATCCGCGGCGTGGGTGCGCGTTGCGCCAGCCCGATCTGCCAGGATGTGTTGTTGAACTTTAACTCGTCAACAATCCCTGGTATGACAAACAGCATTATGACCGACTCGCCTCTCTACGCATCTGACATGCATCGGCCGCTGTCCCTGGCGGAGCAGATCGCCAATCACGTGGCCGATATGGTGCTCAAGGAGGAGTATCGCCCGGGAGAGAACATCCCGGAGGTTCGCCTGGCGAGCTACTTCCAGGTGAGCCGCGGTCCCGTGCGCGAAGCCTTGCGGATCCTGGAAAAGGAAGGGGTGGTGACCATCAATCCCCGGCGCGGGGCGCAGGTCACCAAGCTCTCCGTGGACGAAGTCAGCGAGGTCTTTGTGATCCGCGCCACGCTCTTTGGGCTGGCGGCACGACTCTTCGCCCAGTCCCACAAGCCGGAGACGCTGGCCAGGCTGGAGCAGTTGCTCGCCGAGATGAAGCGGGAAGTGAAGGCCGGAGGCGAGCTGTCCATCCACGTGCAGCTTTCGCGGGATATGGCGGACCTGATCCTGGAGCACTGCGGCAACCGCCGGCTGCGCGACATGGTCACCCAGCTGGCGCGTCAGATCTTGCGCTACACGCGGCTGGGATTGGCCAGCGAGACGCGTCGACGCCAATCCCTGGTCTCTTGGGAGGCCATGATTGAAGCCATCGCGGCGCGCAACGGGCAGAAGGCGGAACGCACCGCCGCTCAGATGGTTACCAACTCCCAGGAGCATGCCATGCGCATGCTGGCCCTGCAGTCGCCGGACGAGTAGCGGCGACGCGCCGGGTGCTGCGCGTAGCTTCACACGCAAAAAGAGGCCGGAAGTGCTGCTCCCGGCCTCTTTGGCAATTGTGGACGTGAGTCAGGCCACTGCGGCAGCCGGGCGATGGAAGGGGCGATCGCCCTTGATCGTCGTGCGGTACATTAACCGGCGGCTGCTTTTCTCGTCGAAGGGACAGGCGCGATGCATGGCGCTGCGGTTGTCCCAGAACACTAGATCTCCCGGCTTCCAGGCGTGGCGATAGGTGAAGGTAGGTTGCGTCGCAAACTCGGTGAGTTCCTTGAGAATCGGCCGGCTCTCCTCGGGGCTCATGCCTTCGAAGTGCGAAACCAGGGCATAGCAGAGATAGAGCGCCTGGCGCCCGGTTTCGGGATGCGTGCGCACGCAGGGCTGGGAGACCGGCGGCACCTTGGCCTTCTGCTCCTCGGTCAGCGGTGGCCGATGGGTCAGGAAGGTCTCATAGTGATAGTTGTAGTCATGCACGGCCCGGCGACCGTCCAGCCAGCGCCTGCGCTCTTCGGGGAGGGCATCATAGGCTGCGTACATGCTGGCGAACTCGGTCTCACCGCCTTCTGAGGGACATTCGAGACAGTAGAAGGCGGAGCCGAGGCTGGGCTCCTCCATGTAGGAAAGGTCGGAGTGCCACAGCTTGGCGCCGCCGTGCGCACCGATGTGACGGCCGTTCTCGACGATGTTGGAGACGATGAAGATCTCGGGATGCTCGGGCAGGCAGAACTGCTTGAGCACGTGGTTCTCCAGCGGGCCGAAGCGGCGGCTGAACTCGATGTGCGGCTCCGGCGAGAGCTCCTGACCTCGGAACAGCAGCAGCGAATGCTCGCACAGCGCCTTGCGGATGGCCTGCAACTGCTCCTCGCCCACGGGCTTGGACAGATCGGCGCCGCCTACCTCCACACCAATGGCGGGGGTGATCAGGCGAAAATTCAGCCCGGCCTCTTGCCATTCCTTAATCGCGTTCATTGAGTGTCTCCTCCGTCAACGCCGGTTCCGTGAAGCGACCGGCTGTGGTTCACGCCTAGCAAGAACGACGGCATCAAGTCAACAGAGTGATTGTCAACAATTCTAATGTCCATTGAACGGTTGACACTCACATGCCTGCTATGAACAATCGCCTGCCCGATAAAATTGGGCCAGGGCCGGCTATTCAGCAGGAAACCTGACCCACATACTGGAAAGCTGGGAAGGATACGTTCATGCAGAGACTCCTAGGTTGCGCCCTTGCGGCAACACTTCTGGCGGGCGGCGCGACCGCAGCTTTCGCCGAGTGGCCAGAGCGGCCGATCCAGATCGTCGTGCCCTATGGAGCCGGAGGTGGCAGCGACGCCACGGTGCGCCTGTTCCAGCGCGTGATCGAGGAAGAGGAACTGCTGCCGCAGCCCTTGGCTGTGATCAATATTCCGGGGGCCGGCGGGCGTACTGGCTCGCGCCGCGTTGTGGAGGCCGATCCGGATGGCTACACTATCCTGAGCAACCATCTCACTCTGCTCTCGAGTGAGGCTTCCGGTTTGGCCGATTTCGGTCATAAAGACTACGAACCGGTGGCTTCCACGGGCGGTGTCTGCTTCGTCGCCATCGTGCCGGAATCGGCTCCCTACGAAACTCTGGCGGATCTGCTCGACGATGCTGCCGAGCGGCCGGGTGAGATCGTCTTTGGGGCCAATCTGGGCGCCATGAACCATCTCGGCGGACTGCTGCTGCAGGACGCGCAGGAAGGCGCCAGCTTCCGCTTCGTGCAGATCGGCGGCGATGCTGCCAACTACACCGCGGTTGCGGGTGGGACGACCCAGGCCTCGGTCATCTCCACCGGGCAGTATAAGGCCTCGGGAGGTCGCGGCATCAAGGCGCTGGGCCTGCTTGCTGAGGATCGTCATCCGGAAATGCCCGATGTTCCCACGGCGATGGAGCAGGATGTGGAGGCGCAGTTCTGTTACGACTACTGGTGGTTAGCGCCAGCAGGCACGCCCAGCGAGGCGGTAGAGACGATGGCCGATGCCCTGGAGGCGGCCATGGAAAGCGAGCGCGTGCAGGAGGCCTTCCGCGAGCGGGCCTACACCGACGTTTTTCGCCGCGGCGAATCCTTCAAGGAGTTCATCGCGCAGGAGTATGAAAGGATCGCCCCGGTCGCCGTGCGGGCCACGCAGGCCCAGTAAGGAACTGAAGCGTGACTCTGGGAGAGGGCCGGGAGTGTGTCTGAAGAGCAGGCCGAGATAGCCGCCGGCCTGATCCTGGCAGTTATCGGGGGCGCCTGCGTCGCGGCGGCGATGGCCGCGCCGCAGCCCGGCCTCGACCCGCTGGGGCCGGGCGCACTGCCCATGGCGGCGGCACTGATCGTCATTCTGCTCAGCCTGGCGATGATTGGCCAGGCCCTGAGGCGGAAACGCTTCGAGCCATCGGCCTCCTTCGCTGAGAGCACCGACAGCGGAGGGACGCGGCAGACTCCATCGCCGCTCCCACTTCTGCAGGTTTCCATCGTGACGTTGCTCTACGTGGCAGCCCTGGCGTTCCTGCGCCTGCCGTATTGGGGTGCCACCCTGGTGTTTGTCACCATCACGGTTTGGCTGCTGTCCGGTTGGCGCGTCGCCAGTCTGCCCAAGGCCTTGGCTGCCGGCGTCGTTCTCGGCTTCGGCTGCGATTACCTCTTCACCCAGATCTTCATCGTGGACCTCCCCTGAGATCGATGGACGGACTCCTCCAAGCCCTGCCGCTCGCACTGTCCCTCGAAGGTCTGCTCTTCACCCTGATTGGCACCACGCTGGGCATTCTGGTCGGATCGATTCCCGGTTTGAGCGGGACCATGCTGATCGCGCTTACCCTGCCACTCACCTTCACCATGTCGCCCGCCCTGGCGCTCATGATGCTGGTGGGCATGTACGTGGGCTCCGTGGCCGGGGGGCTGATCAGCGCCACGCTGCTGCGCATGCCGGGAACACCGGCTTCGGTACTCACCACCCTCGACGGTTATCCCATGGCGCGGTCCGGGCGGCCCGGCCGCGCCCTGGCGCTGGGAATAGCGGCTTCCTTCGTTGGCGGGTTGGTGTCCTGGGTAGCGCTCATTTTCGTATCGCGCCCGCTGGCGGATTTCGCCCTGCGCTTCACCCCTTGGGACTACTTCGCCTTCATTATGGTGGCGATGGTGCTGATCGCCAGCCTCAGTCGTGGGGCGATGGTGAAGGGATTGCTCTCCGGCTTCCTGGGCATCCTGATCGCAATGCCGGGGTCGGACCCCTCCACCGGAATGCCGCGGCTAACCTTCGGCAACAGGGCCATGGAGAACGGCTTCGATGTCCTGCCGGTGCTGATAGGCCTCTTTGCGGTCAGCCAGATCATGCGTGGGCTGACCGAGCATCTCGGCGCGGCCGAGCGCATCGAGATCCGGCGCGAGCGGGTGACGCTGAGCTTCGCCGACTGGCGGCGCCACGGCGGCAACATGCTGCGCTCTTCCACCCTTGGCACCCTGATCGGCATCCTGCCCGGCGTCGGCGCAAACGTCGGCTCAGTTGTGGCCTACTCTACGGCGCGCAGCTTCTCGAAGGAGCCGGAGCGCTTCGGCACCGGCTCGGAAGAGGCAGTAATTGCTTCGGAGGCGGGAAACAGCGCAACCGTCGGCGGCGCGCTGGTGCCGCTGGTGGCGATCGGCATTCCGGGTAGCGTCATTGATGCCATCCTGATCGGTGGCCTCTATCTGCATGGCATCGTGCCCGGTCCTATGCTGTTCAGCACCAATCCTGATGTCGTCTACGCCATCATGATCTCCTGCCTGGTGGCCACCCTGATGATGTTTGTGCTGATGACCGGCCTGGTACGTCACTTGCCCAAGCTGGCCAGGGTCGATCGCAGCCTGCTGCTGCCCGCCATTCTTGTCTTCTGCATCGTCGGCAGCTACGCGGCAACCAACCGCTTTTTCGATGTTTGGGTGATGCTGGCCTTCGGGCTGCTCGGCTTTCTGCTGGAGAAAGCGCGGGTCCCTCTGGCGCCGCTGGTTATTGGCTTCATCCTGGGACCGCTTGCCGAGGCCAAGCTGCGCACTGGGCTCATGATCACCGCCGGCGACCCTTCGCCGCTGGTCACGCAGCCCCTGCCGGCTTTTCTCTTGGGGATCGCCCTGATACTCCTCCTTTGGCCGCTGCTCTCTAAGCTGCTGCCGCAGCGCATCAAGCCCGGCGCACGGCCGGCAGGAGGCTCGGGTCCGGCCTGATTCCTGGTATCAGACGCATCTGAGGCCATCCTTACTCCAATCGCGTTTTCGCTTATTCTTCCAGGGTAGTCTGCATGTTTCCGTTACGAGGCGGCGCCCCTCTCGCCGCACTTCCCGCCACGCTCGCGCAGCGGGGGCGTCAGCTTGGCCCCGGTTTCGGGTTGGCCTTGGTGGTGGGGCTTGCTGCTGCCTGGATCGGCGACCATCACGGTGGGCCGGTGCTGCTCTTTGCCCTGCTGATCGGCATGGCTTTCAACTTCCTCTCCGAGGATGGACGCTTTCGCGCGGGCATCGCCTTCACGTCGCGGACGGTGCTGCGCCTGGGCGTGGCCCTGCTGGGTGCGCGGATCACGCTCGAGCAGATCCTTTCGCTTGGCATCGTACCCAGCCTTGCAGTGGTGCTGGCGGTGGTGGGCACCCTGTTGTTCGGGCGCTTTCTCGCCCGTCGGCTGGGCCTGGGGGAGGAGCAGGGGATCCTGACCGGCGGGGCGACGGCGATCTGCGGTGCTTCGGCGGCGCTGGCCATCTCCTCGGTCATGCCCAAACGCGCCGAACTGGAGCGCAACACCGTCTACGCCGTGGTGGCGGTCACCACCCTGTCCACCTGTGCCATGGTGCTCTACCCGGCGCTGGTGGCGCTCATCGGCTTCGACGAGACCACCGGGGGTGTGTTGATCGGCGCCACGATCCACGACGTGGCCCAGGTGGTGGCGGCGGGTTACACCATCTCCGATACCGCCGGCGACACCGCGACCTTCACCAAGATGATGCGCGTCGCCATGCTGGTGCCCGTCGTCTTCCTGCTCTCGCTCTATTTCAAGCCGCGCCGACTGGCCCTGGGCGAGACTGCACAGGGGCGCCTGATCGGCCTGCCCCTCTTTCTGGTCGCCTTCGTGGTGCTGGTGGCGATCAATTCGCTGGGTTTCCTGCCGAGCGGCATTGCGCAGCCGATGATCGATACCTCGCGCTGGTGCCTCGTGCTGGCCGTGGCTGCGTTGGGCATGAAGACAAGCCTGAAGGAGATGACCCAGCTCGGCTGGAAGCCGTTCATCCTCGTCGTGAGCGAGACCCTGTTCCTTCTGGCCGCGGTGCTGGGCTTCCTGCTGCTCGCAAGCGATCTGTGATAAGGCGCGCGTTCCTGGTCCCAAAGTAGACAGGGGGCGCAGACGGAATAGGTAGGGCGCGCGGACACTCCATACATTGGGGGCAGGACATTGGGGGCAGGGGTTAGCCACGGAGGTGGAGGGCATGACCTCGATCTTGAACGGCCGTGCACTACCCATTGAAATTGCGAAGTATCAAAAGTTTTCTTGCCTTGCTCCTGACCTCTCACGCACTCTGCGGTTCGGGGAAGGGGCGGAACCCATGGCAAATGACGTCAAAGCGGCCGCGCTCGATCTTCGCGGCGACTTGCCGCCGCGCTTGCGCAAACTTCTCGATTACTGGCAACTGCGCCGCGGCGAGCGTCGGGCGCCCACCAAGATCGAGATGGATCCGGCGGATTTCTCCTGGGCCCTGGCCTTTACGCTCCTGGTGGAGGTCGAACAGGGCAAAGTCGAACAGGGCAGGGCGGAGACTTTTCGCTATGCCATCGTCGGCGAAGGGGTGCGCTATATTCACGGACACAGCCTCAAGGGCCTTGCCCCCACGGATCTCAGGCCGCGGGCTTTTGGCGAACTGGTTCAGCAGCACTATCGCGCGTGCAGTGAAAGCTGGCAGCCGCTGGCACACAGCGTTCTCGTCAATTCCAACAGCCAGCTCGGTCGGTGTCTGCGCCTTATCCTGCCGCTCACCGATGCGTCGGGAGAACGGATCAGCCACCTGCTCGTGGTGGAGAACCATGAACATGAAACCCGCTGCCGCATAGCGGGCTGTTTGCCACGGGTTACAGCCAACTGGCACGATGTCGATGGTGCGCATTAGAGCCGGTCGTCTCTGATCGGGTTCGCGAAGCGAACCGAACAGAGACGTGAATCGGCTCTATCTCTTTGATGTAGACCGGATTCACGCATTTTATCGGAACCCGGAGTGGTTCAGGTTAAATGCGATCCGGTCTAGACCCTGAATCTGGTCGCTTTGGACAACCAACGCCAACGGCAGGGTCGCGTGAAGCTGCCGGACTTCCGGTCGACGAGTGATATATTTTAAGCTTAAAGTATCTCCGCACGGTCCCTGACACCGGGCAGCGAACAGCGGAGAGCGCCATGCGTATTGCCATCGTCGGCGGCGGGCCGGCCGGACTCTACTTCGCCATCCTGATGAAGAAGCGCCATCCGGCCTACGAGGTCACGGTGTATGAGCGCAATCGCGCCGGCGACACCTTCGGCTGGGGGGTGGTGTTTTCCGACCGGACGCTGGAGAACCTGGAGGGTGCCGACGAGCCGAGCCAACGCCGCGTTCTCGATGCCTTTGCCCACTGGGACGACATCGACATCCACTTCAAGGGCCGGGTCATCACCTCCGGCGGGCATGGCTTCTGCGGCATCGCTCGACGGCGCCTGCTGGCGATTCTGCAGGAGCGGGCCGCGGAGCTGGGTGTGGAACTCCGCTTCGAAACCGAGATCGCGGGCGCGGTGCAGGAGGCCTTGCCCCAGGCCGACTTGATCGTGGCCGCCGACGGCATCAACAGCCGGGTGCGCCAGGCCCATGCCGAGCACTTCCAGCCGGACATCGAACTGCGCAAGTGCAAGTTCGTCTGGCTTGGCACCCGCAAGCTCTTCGAGGCCTTCACCTTCCTCTTCGAGGAAACGCAGTGGGGCTGGTTCCAGGCCCACGCCTATCGCTTCGACCGCGAGCACTCGACCTTCATCGTCGAAACCCGCGAGGAGACCTGGCGCGCTGCCGGACTGGACCAGGCAGACGCCGCAGCGACCATCGAATTCTGTGAGCGGCTGTTCGCTCCCTACCTCGACGGTCATGGACCGATGGCCAATAGCCGGCACCGGCGTGGCTCCGACTGGATCTCCTTCCCGCGCATTTCCAACGAAACCTGGGTGAAGGACAACATCGTGCTGATGGGGGATGCGGCCCATTCGGCGCACTTCTCCATCGGCTCCGGCACCAAGCTGGCGCTGGAAGATGCCATAGCCCTGGCGCGTCATCTCGACACTGGCGAGGGTTCGCTAACGGACAGGCTGGCGGCCTACGAGGCGGAACGGCGGGTCGAGGTGCTGCGGCTGCAATCGGCCGCGCGCAACTCCACCGAATGGTTCGAGAATGTGGCGCGCTATGCCAGCCTGGAGCCCGAGCAGTTCGCCTATGCCCTGCTCACCCGGTCCCAGCGCGTGAGCCACGAGAACCTGCGGCTGCGCGACCGGACCTACCTTGAGGGTGTGGAACGTTGGTTTGCCGGGCGTGCCGTCGCGCAGCTCCAAGGGGCGGGCAGGGGCCCCGAGGCAAAGCCGGAAGGGGAAGCACCGCCGCCCGCGATTCCGCCCATGTTCGCGCCCTTCCGCCTGCGAAACATGGTGCTGCCAAATCGGGTGGTGCTCTCGCCCATGGCCATGTACTCGGCCAAGGAGGGGACGCCGAACGATTTCCACCTGGTACACCTGGGTTCGCGGGCGCTGGGTGGGGCAGGGCTGATCTATACGGAGATGACCTGCGTTTCGCCCGACGGCCGCATCACGCCGGGCTGCTGCGGCCTCTACGACCCGGAGCACAGTCGCGCCTACAAGCGGCTCGTGGAGTTCATCCACGGCCATACGCCGGCCAAGGTCTGCCTTCAGCTCGGCCATGCCGGGCCAAAGGGCTCGACAAAGGTGCCCTGGGAGGGGACCGACCTGCCGCTCGACGAGGGCAACTGGCCGCTGCTGGCGCCGTCACCCGTCCCCTGGAGCCCCGCCAACCAGATGCCGCGGGAGATGACCCGAGCCGACATGGACCAGGTGATCGCCGACTTCGTGGTGGCCGCGGAGCGAGGGCTCGAGGCTGGGTTTGATATGCTGGAACTCCACGCTGCGCACGGCTACCTGCTGTCGAGCTTCATCACGCCGCTGAGAAACCGGCGGCAGGATGCCTATGGCGGCGACCTCAACGCACGGCTGCGTTTTCCCATCGAGGTCTTCGAGGCGATCCGGGCGGTCTGGCCGCAGGAGCGACCCATGGCAGTGCGCGTGTCCGCCAGCGACTGGGTCGAGGGCGGTATTGGGGCCGACGAGGCCGTGGAGATTGCCCGGGCCTTCAAGGCGGCCGGTGCGGACCTGATCGACGTGTCTGCCGGCCAGACTTCGACGGAGGCGAAACCGGTCTATGGCCGCATGTTCCAGACGCCCTTTTCCGACCGCATCCGCAACGAGGTGGACATCGCCACCATGGCGGTGGGCAATATCTACGAGACCGACCACGCCAATTCGATTCTTGCCGCGGGGCGGGCCGACCTCTGCGCCCTGGCGCGGCCGCATCTGGCCGATCCCTTCTGGACGCTGCACGCCGCCGCCCAGCTCGGATACGAGGGGCAGCACTGGCCGCCGCAGTATGAAACCGGCCGCGCGCAGTACCTCCGCAATCTGCAGCGGGCGCAGGAAATGGCGATCGCCATTTGAGCGTTGATGGTGGGGCAGCGCGGCCGGCGGCTCCTCCGGGGATGACCCGAAAAAGCCCGGTGACAAGCACCCCTCCGGGCAGGTAGCAAACAGAACCCAGCGCGAACGGTTTTTCTGAGTAGACGGATTCTTGCGAGTTCATGCGCCGCTGCATCATCCACGTGGGCATGCCGAAGGCCGGCAGCACCACGCTCCAGCACTTCCTGCGCCGTCACCGCAAGTCGCTGCTGCGAAAAGGGGTTTTCACGCCGCTTGTCGGGAAACGCCTGCTGTATCGCGAGCTTTTCGAAAGTCTGGCGCACGACCGGGCGCCGTTCGAGTCCACCCTGCTTCCCGAATTGGATCGGGGGTGCGAGGAAGCGGGCTGCGAGACGCTGCTGCTGTCCTACGAAGGGCTGCAGCGCCTGGCGCCGGATCGCCAGGGGCCAGCGCGGCTGGCAGCCAGTTTCGGGCAAAGGGGGTTTCGCGTCACCTTCGTTGCGGTGGTGCGCCCGCAGGCACAGTTCATGAACTCCTTCTACAGCCATGCCGTGCTCTACTTCCGCACCGGCAAGCGCTTCCGGCTCTACGTCGAGGCAGCCCTGCAGGAGCAGCGCTACGACTACGACCAACGGCTGGCACAGTGGATCGACTGTCCGGGGGCGGAGTTTCGCGCCCTTCCCCTCGCGGCCGCCCGCGGGAATCTGGCGAAACGCTTTCTCGAGGTCTGCGAGCTGCCGCGGATCTCGGCGGCGCGTGAGGAACCGCCGGTCAAGAACGAGCGTCCGGGCGTCATCACCATGGAACTGCTGCTGCGCCTGCGGCGGCAGGGAGCGCACTATCGCTTCGGCGACAACGAGAACAAGGCCCGGCGCTGGCTGCGCCAGGAAGTGCTGACCCGCGGCTGGAAGGAACCGCGCTTCATGGGCCTCGATGACGAGTTGGCCGCCCGGATTCGCGCGCGCTACGCGATCGTGAATCAGAACTTTGCCCGGCGCCACTTCGGGGAAGACTGGGACAGTCTCTTCGCCGTGGAGAACGGTCAGTCATTCCGTTGCAACGAGTGCGATCCCGCCGTCGCCGATCCCCGCTTGATCAGCGAGATCGAGGCCTTGGCGGCGGAAGCGCTCGCCCGCTACAGCGCCCCCTCAAGCGCCAATCTGCTGCCGGGCCTCGCCTCGCAGTGGCGAGAGATCAGGCAGCGACTTAAACGCAGGGACTGGACGCCGGGCGCCTCGGACTGACGAGCCGCCCCTATTCGGAAGGCTGGCCGGTGTAGACCGGGACGCCTCGACCGGCCCGCGCGCCCTCGGCATAGGCCTCGATCTCGAAGAACATGTCCACGTCCACCCCGTTCTGCGCCAGTGGGAGAATGCACCACTCGAAATTCACGTGCTCGCGATCCCGGTACTCGTAGGTGTCAGCGCCAAAGATCGGACGACGCTCGCTGCACCCCAGCCAATAGGCATCCCGCCAGTACTGTCGCCAGGCCGGCTGCTCGATGCCATAGTTGAGCGGCTTGCCGGTGAGATCCATCTTGTTCATGGCGACCACTTCGGTTCCCGCGAGCCGGTAGACGATGCTGAAGGGATCCTGTTTCGCCTGGCTGATCAGGACGTTGGGCAGAAGCTCCGGAATCTCGAGCGGATCGATATCGGCCCGGGCGGGGAGGTGGCCATTGCGGTGCTTGCCTTTCCAGTAGTCGTAAGCGCGTAACACAAGCGGCGAGCTGATCTCGTTCAGGTCAATCAAGGGCATGAGGATGTTTCGAACAGTGGAGAGACCATAATGTCGGCTGGGTTACAGAAAGCGCCGGACGCGATGGGTCAAGCATTTTCGCAAGGTGAATGGGAGAATGTCGAGCGCTCGGCGCAACGATACAAGTGTCGTGGACCGCGCAGCGCATGACGGATGCGATACAGCATCGGCTGGAGCCTCAGGAATGGATGGCAGCGCCGGCGACGCGCAGAGTGCTTGCCGCCCTTGAGGCGCAAGGCCAGAGGGTCCGCTTTGTGGGCGGCTGCGTGCGTGATGCCTTGCTGGGTCTGCCGGTGAACGACGTGGATATCGCCACCCCGGATCCGCCGGAACGGGTCATCGCCTTGTTGGAGGAGGCGCGGCTGAAGGTCGTCCCGACGGGGGTAGACCACGGCACCGTCACCGCCGTGGCTGCCGGACAGCCTTTCGAGATCACCACGCTGCGCCGGGACGAGGAGACATTCGGCCGCCACGCGCGAGTCGCCTTCACCGATGACTGGAAAGCCGATGCCGCGCGGCGGGACTTCACCATGAACGCCCTGTCCTGCGATGCGGCGGGGCGCATCTGGGACTACTTCGGCGGCGTGGCGGATGCCCGGGCTGGGCGTGTGCGTTTCGTGGGCTCGGCGCGCCAGCGGATTGCCGAGGACTATCTGCGCCTGCTGCGCTTTTTTCGTTTCCTGGCGCGTTACGGCCGTGGGGAGCCTGACGGCGAGGCCTTGGCGGCTGCGGTCGAAGCGGCACCGGAGCTGGCGCGGCTCTCTGGCGAAAGGGTGCGCGACGAACTGCTGAAGCTGCTGGCCGCGCCCGAGCCGGTGCCCACGCTTTCCTTGATGCACCAGCATCGCATCCTGGCCAGCGAACTGCCCGAGGCCGGACCGCCCGACCGCCTGTCTTGCCTGCTCACGCTGGATCATGCCGCCGATACCTTGCTGAGGTTGGCGGCGCTGCTGGATTGCGATGAGCAGGGGGCTGCGACAGTGGTCCAGCGCTTGCGGCTCTCCAACGCCCAGCGGGATCGGCTGATCCTCCTGCGGACCCGCCCCAGGCCGGTCCGGCCCGATATGGAACCACGCGCGCTGCGCCGGACGCTCTACCGCTTCGGAGTCGACGCGGTGCGCGAGCTCCTGCTGTTGGCAACAGCAGAGGAGGGATGGGGTGCCGAGGCACTCGATTCGGCCAGGAAACAGGTGGACGCCTGGCTGCCGAGATCCTTCCCCTTGAAGGGGCGCGATTTGCTGGCCGTGGGGGCTGATCGCGGGCCGGAACTGGGCCGGCTGCTGCACGATCTGGAGGCTTGGTGGATCGAGGGCGACTTCTCCGCCGATCACGCCGCTCTGCTCACCGAAGCCCAGCGCCGCCTGCGAAGCGGTGACCCAAGCTGAACTGGCTGGTGCCCTGACGGCGGGCCGAGTGGTTCAGTGCGTGAAGCCCGCCCGACTCGGCAGGCCCAGCTTTTTCAAGGTCATCACCACGGGACAGAGCCCGGTGAAGGAGGCCTGGATCAGGTGTGCGCCGAGGATGCCGGTGATCCAAAGCCAGTTCAGGCTGTGATAAACCGCCAACAGCACCGTCACCACGATCAGGCACCCGACAACCAGGAGAACAGCACGTTCCACCGTCATGACCAGCCTCCGTAGCAGAGAGGCTTATTACCATAAAGTGAGACCGACGCGCGTCAAGCCGCCGTCCGTACCTGGTTCGTGGAAACGTAGCGGTTCTCAGTCCCGTCGCACCAGCGTGCCGACGCCCTGATCCGTGAAGACTTCAAGCAGCACGGCGTGCGCCACCCGGCCGTCGAGGATCACCGCGGCGTCCACGCCCTCTTCCACGGCGCCGATGCAGGTCTCCAGCTTGGGGATCATCCCGCCGTGGATCGTGCCGTCGGCCATCAGCGCCCGGACTTCGGCCAGCGACAGCGATTCGATCAGTTCGCCCTGCTTGTCCAGCACGCCGGCCACGTCGGTGAGCAGCAGCAGGCGCACGGCACCTACCGCCGCCGCGACGGCACCGGCCACGGTGTCGGCATTGATGTTGTAGGTCTCACCATTGGCGCCGACGCCCAGCGGGGCGATCACCGGGATCATTCCAGCCTGTTCCAGCGCGGTGAGGATCTGCGGGTTGATGTGGCGCGGCTCACCGACGAAACCGAGGTCCAGCAGCTGCTCGATGTTCGACTCGGGATCGCGCCGGGCCCGGCGCAGCTTGCGGGCCTGGATCAGGTTGCCGTCCTTGCCACAGATGCCGATGGCGGTGCCGCCGGCCGCGTTTATTGCACCGACGATGGCTTTGTTGATGGAGCCGGCGAGCACCATCTCCACCACCTCCACGGTGCGCGCGTCGGTGACGCGCAGGCCGTCGATGAATTCGCTTTCCACCTGCAGGCGCTTGAGCATCTGACCGATCTGCGGGCCGCCGCCGTGCACAACGATCGGATTGATGCCCACCTGCTTCATCAGGACGATGTCGCGCGCGAAGAGTTCGGCCAGCTTGCCGTCGCCCATGGCATGGCCACCGTACTTCACCACCACGGTCCGGCCGGCATAGCGGCGCATGAAGGGCAGGGCCTCGGTCAGGGTGCGCGCCGTGCGCAGCCAGTGCTTGGTTTCGCCAATGTCTTTCTTTGGTGCCATGCTGTAGTCCTCCCGCCTTCCGAGCCGCATTCAGCCTAGAGCAGCCAGATCGGCCAAGGCCGCCCGCAACTCTTCGATGCCGTCACCCTTTTCCGAGCTGGTGACGGCGATCTCCGGATGCGCAGCCACATGTTTTGCCAGTTCCGCCGCGGTTTCCTGCAGGCGCGCGTTCAAGGCGCCCGCCTTCAGCTTGTCGCTCTTGGTCAAGACCAATTGATAGGAAACGGCGGCCGAATCCAGCTCCCGCATAACGGCGCGGTCCACATCCTTGAGGCCGTGGCGCGAATCGATCAGCAGCAGGATGCGCCGCAACTGCGGCCGGCCTTTTAGATAGTTTCGGGTGAGGCGGGTCCAGCGCTCCACATCGGATTTTGGCGCTTTGGCATAGCCGTAGCCGGGCAGGTCAACCAGCATCAGCCGCCCGCCGAGGTCGAAGAAGATGAGCTGCTGCGTGCGGCCGGGCGTGTTCGACGTACGGGCCAGCGTACGCCGGCCGGTCAAGGCGTTGACCAGGCTCGACTTGCCCACATTGGAGCGACCGGCAAAGGCAACCTCAGGCAGGTCACTGGCCGGCACCTGTTCCGCGCTGACGGCGGCCAGCAGGAAAAGGGCTTCCTGCGCGAAGAGCAGGCGCCCCGCCTCGCGGCGCGCCTGCTCGTTCTGCTCATCCGTCTGCGATTCGGGTGCCTTGCTCGACACGGTCAGTCTCAGCGCTTGGACTTGGCTTTGCGCTTCCCGCCCGATGACGTGTCGGCCGGGGCCTTTTCCTTGCCCTTGCTGTCGCCGCTCTCATCGCTCCCGCTTCCGCTGGTGGCGGGGGTGGCGGCTGCCTTGCGTCCGATGGGCACACCCGCCTGGCGCATGATCACGTACTGCTGGATCACCGAGAGGACGTTGTTCCAGGTCCAGTAGATCACAAGGCCGGCCGGGAAGCTGCCCAGCACGAAGGTGAAGACCACCGGCAGGGCGAGGAAGATGCGCGCCTGGATCGGGTCGGGCGGCTGCGGGTTGAGCAGCTGCTGGGCGTACATGGAGATGCCCATGAGAATTGGCCAGACACCGATGGAGAGGATGGCCAGCATACCCAGGTTGGGCACGTCATAGGGCAGCAGCCCAAAGAGATTGAAGATGGAGGTCGGGTCCGGAGCCGAGAGGTCCTGAATCCACCCGAAGAAGGGCGTATGGCGCATCTCGATGGTGACGAAAAGCACCTTGTAGAGCGCGAAGAAAACCGGGATCTGGATGACGATCGGCAGGCAGCCGGCCACCGGGTTGGCTCCCTCCTTGCGGTAGAGCGCCATCATCTCCTGGTTCATGCGCTGTCGGTCGTCGCCGAAGCGCTCCTTCAGCTTCATCATCTCCGGCTGCAGTTTCCGCAGCTTGGCCATGGAGCGGTAGGACTTATTGGCCAGCGGGAAGAACACCATCTTGATCATCACCGTGAGGATCAGGATCGCGACGCCGAAGTTGCCGATGATGCCGGCGAGCCAGTGCAGCACATAGAAGATCGGTTTGGTCAGGAAATAGAACCAGCCGAAGTCGACTGCGAGATCGAAGTTCGAGATGCCGAGGTCATCCCGATAGTCGTCGAGGAGCGTGACCTCCTTGGCACCGGCAAAGAGATGCGTGGTCTGGGACAGGCTTTCACCGGGCGCGATGTCGCGCAGGCCATAGACCAGGTCCGTCTGGTACTTCGGTCCGCCGCCGCCGCTGTGCAGGAAGCGGGCGGTCACCGATTCCGTCGGGTCTGGCGCCAGCGCTGCCATCCAGTACTTGTCGGTAATGCCGAGCCAGCCACCGGTCGTGGTCCAGCTTTCCACCCCGTCATCGCGGATGGAGGAGTAGCTGGTTTGCTGCAGGCTGTCGTTGAAGACGCCGATCAAGCCTTCGTGGAGGATGAAAAAGCCAAGGGTGTCCGGCGTGCCGCTGCGCGAGATGAGGCCATAGGGCGCCATGCTCAGCGGGCTGTCGCTGTCGTTGCGGACCTCCTGGTTGACCGTGAACATGTAGTTCTCGTCGATCTCGAAGGTGCGGCGGAAGGTCAGGCCTTCGCCGTTGTCCCATTCGATGACAACGGGGTTTGCCGGCGTCAGGCGCTCGCCCTCGACCAGACGCCACTCGCTGTCTCCCTGCGGTAGTGAGACGCCCTCCTGGCGGGCGGTCCAACCGAAATCGGCGAAGTAGGGCTGGGCGCTGGCCGCAGGATGCAGCAACCGGATGCGCGGGCTGTCAGGGTCGATCGTCTCGCGGTAGTCCTTGAGCACCAGATCGTCGACCCGGCCACCGACGAGGGAGAGCGAGCCGGTGAGCGTCGGGGTTTCGACCTCGACCCGCGGTGATTGGCTCAGCGCTGCTTCGGTCTGCATGCCCGACGGACGGCCATCCATCGCGTCCTGAAGCGCGGCATCGGTATCCGGACCGGAAGCTCCCGGTCGCGCTGCGTCTCCCGGAATCGGGGCATCGCCCGCTGTGGGCGCGGTCGAGAGCTCCGCCGTTTCCTGCTGACGCTGCTCTTCGGCCAGGCGCTCGCGCTGCGGCCCGCTGACGAGAAATTCGAAACCGAGCAGAATCGCGAGCGAGAAGACAATCGCCAGGAGAAGGTTCTTTTGATCCATTGCGGAGAGCCGCTCCAGTGGTCCGTCAGGAAGGGTGATGGCGCGAGTGAAGGCCGGAACCGGGCGTTTCCGGGCGGCCGGAAAGGCGCTGGCGCGCGCGCTGCCAGAGGCCGGCCTCTGGCACGGGGTCGTAGCCCCAGGCACCCCAGGGGTGGCATCGCAACAAACGCCAGGTGGTCAGTCCGAACCCGGTGACGGGCCCGTGCTTGCGGATCGCCTCAATCGCGTAGGTCGAACAGGTCGGGAAGTGGCGACAACTCGGCGGCAGCAGCGGGGAGAAGCACAAGCGATAAACCTGCACACAGCCGATCATCACTGCGCCAAGCCCTCGTCCCGTCAGCGACACCAGCCGGTGCAGCATGATTCAACCCGCTTTCTGAACTTCACTGCGGTGGCCGCGGCCACGATGATTGCCAGTGCCCTTGCGCTTGCCCTGAGCAGACTTGCCGCCGGACCGTTCCACCCGGCGCAGGGCCGAACGCAGGTCTTCCAGCAAGGCCGGCCAGGGCCGGTCTAAAGTTCCCCGCCGCGCCACCACCACATAGTCGCGGCAGGGCTGAGCGGCCTCGGGGAAAATCTCGTCCACTGCGGCACGCAGCCGTCGGCGCGCACGGTTGCGCGCCACGGCGTTGCCGACCTTCCGGCTGGCCGTGAATCCGACGCGGATCGACTTCTGTTGCGTCGCTGTATCGTGCTGTCCACGCGCATCGGCCTCGGCCGAGTCGCCTTCGGCTGCACAGTGACGGGCCAGAGCCTGCACCACCACGCCCGGCGTCGCGGCCTTGCGTCCCCTGGCGGCGACCCGCAGAAACTCGGGCCGCTTCTTCAACCGCCCGGGCCGCAACACCAGCGCAGGCCTCAGGCGCTCAGGCGCTTGCGACCCTTGGTACGCCGGCGGGCGATCACCTTGCGACCGTTGACGGTGGCCATGCGGCTGCGGAAACCGTGCCGACGCTTGCGCACAAGCGCGCTGGGTTGATAGGTGCGCTTCACGTCCGTTCTCCAAAAGTTTAAGGCCTGGCCCGATCACGGCAGTCCGCTATGATTTCCCGACCCGGCCGTCAGTGTAACAGGTCAAAAGGCATCACGGCGGGCGCAGCTGCATCCCGACCATGGCACCTCATGTGGATTGCCGGGTGTATAGAAGCGGGTCACAAGACTGTCAACGACGGCCGACACGGACCGGTACCTGAAATCCGGCAAACAAGCTCGCGCGTAGGAGACGAGGGGGCGATCCTGCGACAAGCAGGCCAGACCATGATGTCGAGCACAGACACAAGCGGGTGAGCGATGAAGCAGGACCGGACTGAAAACGGTAAAGCGTCAATCGGCGGACGCCTGGCACGCTGGCTGCCGCTGCTCGGTCTCTTCGGCCTGGGACTCGCCCTTTGGTGGGGGCTGGGGCTCGGCGAGTATATCACGCCGGCTGCCATCGAGGCGCGGCGCGCGCAAATCCTGAGCTTCGTCGAGGCCCATGGTGTGCTTGCTGGCTTGGGTTTCGTTGCTTTCTATGCGCTGGCCACCGCGGTTTCGCTTCCGGTCGGCGCTATGCTGACGCTGCTCGGCGGTTTTCTCTTCGGACCGCTGGTGGCCACAGCCTATGCAGTGACCGGTGCAACGCTGGGAGCGACGGTCATATTCCTGGCTGCGCGCACCGCTCTCGCCCCGGCGCTGCGGGCGCGTGTCGGCGTCACCTTGGAGCGCATGCGGGCCGGGTTTCGCCGCGACGCCTTCAGTTATCTCCTGGTACTGCGGCTAATACCGCTCTTTCCGTTCTGGCTGGTCAACCTGGTGCCGGCCTTCCTGGGCGTACCCCTGCGAGTCTACGTGGCCGCGACTGCGATCGGCATCATTCCGGGCACCTTCGTGTACGCTTCGGTTGGCAACGGCCTGGGCGCGGTTGTGGAGGCCGGTGAGGCGGCCGACCTGGGCTTGCTCCTGCGCCCGGCCGTCCTGCTGCCGCTGCTGGGCTTGGCGCTGCTCGCACTCCTGCCGGTCGCCTACCGGCTCTGGAAGACCCGTCGTGTAGGAGATGAGACATGACCCGCGACCGCATCGATCTTTGCGTCATTGGTGCCGGTTCGGCTGGACTGAGCGCAGCTGCTGCTGCGGCCCGTCTGGGCGCCAGGGTGGTGCTGATCGAGCGTGGGCGCATGGGGGGCGACTGCCTGAACTACGGCTGCGTTCCCTCCAAGGCGCTGCTGGCCGCCGCGGCCCGGGGCGCGCACGGCGGCAAGCGGCTGGGTGTGGACATCGCGCAGCCTGCGGTCGACTTCGCCGCCGTACGGGCGCACGTACAGGAGGCGATCGCGGCCATTGCGCCGCATGACAGCCGCGAACGCTTCGAAGCGCTGGGCGTTGAGGTTCTTGAAGGGGAGGCCCGTTTCACGGCGCCGGATCGGGTGGAGGTCAGTGCCGTCACCGATGGGTCGGCACCGGACCTTCGCGAAATCCGCGCCCGTCGCTTCCTGCTCGCCAACGGCTCGCAGCCCCTGGTGCCGCCCATCCCGGGCCTGGCAGGCACGCCGTATCTGACAAACGAGACGATCTTCGATTTAAAGGAACTGCCGGAACACCTGCTCGTGCTCGGGGGCGGGCCCGTCGGCTGCGAGTTGGGCCAGGCCTTCCGCCGTCTGGGCGCGCGCGTCACTCTGCTGCAGGGGCGCCGTTTGCTGCCCGGCGAGGACGAGGATGCAGTCGCACCTCTGCGCGAAACGCTGCAGGAGGAAGGCGTTGTTCTGCGCGAAAACAGCAGGGTGACGCAAGTCGATTGGAGCAGGGACGGCTTTCGTCTGCACTGTGACGGCGGAGAGACCGTCGCCGGCAGCCACCTGCTCGTGGCGGCAGGCCGGCAGGCCACCATCGTGGGTCTGGGGCTCGAGGCCGCGGGAATCGCGCAGGATGCGCGCGGCATCCTCGTCGACCGCCGCCTTCGGACCAGCAACCGCCGGGTCTTTGCCGCTGGCGATGTGGTGTCGGATGCCAGCTTCGGCGGCGGCCTGCGCTTTACGCCAATTGCGGGGCAGCAGGCTACACTTGCCTTTGTGAACGCGCTCTTGCGCTGGCCCGCCCGCTTCGACGTCCGGGCCGTCCCTCGGGTCACCTACTGTGATCCGGAGATCGCCCGGGTCGGGTTGAGCGAGGCAGAGGCGCGGGCGTCCGGCCAGCTGTATCGTGTCTTCACCTCGCCCTTCGCGCAGAACGACCGAGCCGTTGCCGAGGGCGATACCCGGGGCTTCGTCAAGGTCATCGCCGATCGGCGCGGGCGCATTCTGGGCTGTGTCATCGTGGGCAGGGGCGCCGGAGGCCTGCTGCATCCCTGGTGCCTGGCGCTTGCCAAGGGCCTGAAGGTAGGGGAGATGGCGCGGCTCCTGCTGCCTTATCCCACCCGCGGCGAGGCTGGAAAGCGGGCTGCCGGGCAGTACTACGAGAGTCTCCTGACGGGCTGGCGGAAAGCGCTCCTGCGCCGGCTGGTCCGCCTGGGCTGATCGGCGGGAGGGCTTCCGAGCGGGTTTCGCCGGAAAAGCTTGGACTCGGCGGCAGGCTGACTAGAATACGCGGCGGCATCGGTAGACGGACGAGGGATGGCGAAGTGACACTGCAAGCGCGTTTCATCTATGGCGCAATCGCGGGCATCGTGGCGCTGGTTGGGCTGATGGTGGCTGCAGGCGCGAGCAGCGAGGCCTATCACACCGGTGGTCTGATCCTGGCCGGCCTGGGGCTACTCGTCTGTGCGCTGCTCATCAAGAGCCACTACGACAGCTATGAGCGCGATCCCAACCGTCGGCGGCGTCCGCGACCCCTGCCCGCAGCCGCGCCGGCACCCACCGCGCCGCCGTCGTCGCCGCAGCCGGTGGGGCAGGGCTTTGCCGCGGTGCAGCCGCAGCAGGAAAGCCGTTTCGACGCCCAGACCATGACCTGGGTGCGTGGCGGGGTCATCGGCGTCGTCGGGCTTCTGGGTCTTGTTGTTGCGGCTGGTGGCAGCGGTTTTGCCTACTGGGGTGGTTTGGTCGTATTCGCGCTCGCGGTGGTCAGCCTCTTCCGCATGATCGGCCGGGCTTTCGACGGCCAGGGCGACGGTTCTGCGGCGCGCCTGGTGCCGGAAGCCGGGGTTCTGCGCTGGATCGTTGGCGGCTTGAGTGGTGCCATCGCGCTACTGGCGCTCTTCCTGGCCAGCGGCGGTGGTGACGGCTACTACATCGGCGTCATGCTGGCGCTCGCGGCACTCGGCTACGTCTTCTATCTCATCAAGGCCAGCTTCGACGAGTACGAGAACCACTGATCGAGAGACCCGTTCCGCCCGCGGCTGCGGCCAGGACGCGTCAGTCCGGACGCCAGCGGGCAAAGATCGCCGTCGGCAGCAGCCGGCCCCCGCTGGTCTCCGGCAAGGCCATCTCCCCGGCTTCCACCCGGCCGCCCAGCGGCGCCAGGGCCTCGGTCAGCGCCTGCTGGATGGCGAGATAGGATAGGCGAACGGCATAGACCGTCAGCAGCAGGAAGGCCGGGCGGTCCGAGAGCAGTTGCCGGCCCAGATCCAGCAACTCCGGCAGATCGTCCTCCAGACGCCAGACCTCTCCCTTGGCGCCGCGGCCGTACTTTGGCGGATCGAGGATAATACCCTCATAGCGCCGCCCACGCCGCACCTCGCGACGGACGAACTTCATGGTGTCGTCCACAATCCATCGGATGGGCGCCTCTTCCAACCCGGAGAGCTTCTGGTTCTCCACGGCGTAGCCGATCGACTTCTTAGAGGCATCCACATGGGTGACCGCCGCTCCGGCGCTGGCCGCCGCCAGGGACGCCAGGCCGGTGTAGGCAAAGAGGTTCAGAACCTTCGGCGGGCTCTCGCGCCCGCTTAGCTGCTCGTTGCACCAGGTCCAGTGCGGTGCCTGCTCCGGAAAGAAGCCGAGATGGCGGAACGGGGTGCAGCGCGCCGCAAAGCGCAACGGCTCCCAGCCCAGGGTCCAGCTTTCCGGCACCTCCTTGTCAAAGCGCCAGCGCCCGCTGTCGGTCTCGTCCGCATCGAAGACACCATCCGCACTCCAGGCCTCTTCCGGCAGGCTGGGTGACCAGAGCGCCTGCGGTTCCGGTCTCACGAAGCGGAAGCGGCCGTAGCGCTCCAGCTTGCGGCCGTTGCCGCTGTCCACAAGTTCGTAGTCGCGCCAGTCGTCGGCGAGCAGGATGCGGGGTGAAAGGCGAAGGTCCTCGGTCATGGGCGGGCTCCGGGGTAGCCCTCGGCACCCCACAAGGAATACAGCATGACGGCCGTGGCCACGGCCAGGTTGAGGGAATCGGCCTGGCCGCGCATGGGGATGCGTACCAGACGATCGCAGGCGGCTTCTGCCGCCGCGGACAGTCCGGCCTGCTCGTTGCCCATCATGACGATGCGCGGGCCGCTCTGTGGCGGCAACGCATCGTGGCGTCCGCTGGCACGCAGTGAGGTTCCTATGATGGCCCCGCCAGCGGCCTGGCTCCAGGTCTGAAGCTCGGACAGCTCCGCTTCGGCGAGCGCGATGGCAAAGATCGAGCCCATCGAGGCGCGCACGCACTCGAAGGAGAAGGGGTCGCAGCAGCGTCCGAGCAGGATCACGCCGACCGCGCCAACGGAATCGGCTGTGCGGAGGATGGTGCCCAGGTTGCCGGGGTCGCGAACCTCTTCGAGTGCCACCCAGAGGCTGCGCGGCTCGGACTTGAGATCGCCCAGGGACTGCCGGCGCTGCCGGTAGACGGCAACGACGTTCTGGCTGTTGTCTCTCCGGGTGATCTGGGAGAGCAGCCGGTCGCTGGTCTCGATGCACTGCACGCCGGACCGGTCGAAGCGCTCCACCAGTGCGGCCACAGCTTGACGCCGGCGCGCTTCGGGCGTGAAGAGCAGCGTCTCGGGCTGCACCGTCGCCGCCTCGGCTTCCAGCACCAGGCGCGCGCCCTCGGCAATGAAGAGGCCGGTTTCCGAGCGTGTGCGTTTGCGTTCCAGAGCGCGTATCTGTTTGATCAGCGGATTGGCCGCCGAGGTGATCTGCTTGATCATATCCGTTTCTGTCTCGCCGCCGCGGGCCATTGCGACCGGCGGCGGAGCATAGCGTGCCGGCGGCGTTTGTCGATCATCGGGGTTAACGGCGCCAGGTGAAGTCGTTTTCGGGTCGATGTTTACCGTGATTTGTCACGAGCGCACTGACGGGCTCCCCGGCGAGGGCCTTCAGACCTGTCGTGGCCGGTCGGACGCCCGGCTCGGATTCCTGCGCAGATGGGGCGTTCGCTCCACCCAATGCGGTTCGGCGGACCTGCCTGAAATTGTACCGATTTCCGCGAAACCGGGGCTCCCGCGGAGGTTCAAATAGCGTTACGGTTGACTGATGTTGCGTGACTTGCTGCGATGCAGGTTGTAGAGGAACCGCCCGACCGTCTCGATTTGGCGGACTCGGGCTTCAACGCGGCAAGGGGGGAGCTTGCGGTTGCTGTATCCAATAGGGGTCGGGGTGCGAATTATTAACACAGACTGCGGCGTCGTGCGGGGCGGCCGACTGTGGCATCTCTAGCGCCATACGATAGACGTACGACAAGGCTGGTTTGTTGAGCGCTCCATGACATCTGCTTTTAACGACATTGCGATACTGGGTGCGGCTTGCCGCTTGCCGGGCGCGCCGAACGTGGACTCCTTCTGGAGCCTGCTGAGCGAGGGGCGTCACGCCATCGGCACGATCGGCGGCGATCGCTGGTCGACGCGCCGCTTCTGGCATCCGCGGCGCTCCGAGCCCGGCAAGACCTATGCCTTGTCCGCCGGCCTGCTCGACAACGTCTATGACTTCGATGCCGCCTTCTTCGGCATTTCCCCCCGTGAAGCCGCGCAGATGGACCCGCAGCAACGCTTGTTGCTGGAGGTGACCTGGGAAGCGATGGAGGACGCCGGCCTGCGGCCGAGTTCCCTGAGTGGCTCGGGCGCCGGCGTCTACGTTGGTGCGTCGGGCACCGACTATGCCAGCGTACGTCAGAACGACCCCAAGTCCGGTGACATGCATTTCATGACCGGCAACACGCTGAGCATAATCTCCAATCGCATCTCCTACTTTTTCGACCTGCGCGGTCCCAGCTTCACCCTCGACACGGCCTGTTCCTCTTCGCTGTTGGCTCTGCACCAGGCGGCCACAGCCATCCGCGCTGGCCATGTGGATACGGCGGTTGTTGCGGGTGTTAACCTGCTGCTCAGCCCCTTTCCCTTCATGGGCTTCTCGCGCGCCTCGATGCTGTCCCCCACCGGTCTCTGCCATGCATTCGATGCGAGCGCAGACGGCTATGTGCGCGCCGAAGGCTGTGTCGCGGTCATTCTGCAGTCGATGGATCGGGCACGTGATGCAGACCATCGGGTGCGGGCGGTGCTGGCCGCATCCGGCACCAACGCCGATGGCCGGACAGTGGGGTTGTCCCTGCCGTCCAGCGAGTCCCAGGCGGCGCTGCTGCAGGAAGTCTACCAGTCGGCAGATATCGATCCGGAGAACCTTGCCTTCATCGAGGCACACGGGACCGGCACGCAGGTTGGCGATCCTTCGGAGGCGCTGTCGATCGGGCGCGTCCTGGGTCAGCGCCGCGGCCAGAGCCTGCCCATTGGCTCCGCCAAGACAAACGTCGGCCATCTGGAGCCGGCCTCGGGCCTGGTGGGCGTGCTCAAGGCGCTGCTCGCCCTGGAACGGGACCTGCTGCCAGCCTCGCTGCATTTCGATTCACCGAACCCCAACATTCCCTTCGACGACCTGAACCTCAGCGTCGCGGCCCGGGCTCTGCCGCTGCCCCGCAATGGTGCGCTGCGTTACGCCGGCATCAACTCCTTCGGCTTTGGCGGCACCAACGTTCACGCGGTGATCCGCGACGCCGAGCGCCCGCAGCGCCAGACGGCCGCAGCGGAGGAGATCGCCCCCTTGATCCTGTCGGCGCGCTGCGAACCGGCCTTGCGCGCCATGGTCAGTGCCTACCGCGAGCGCCTGGAGCAGGCCGACAGCGATGAAAAGCGCGCGCTGGTCGCGGCTGCGGCCAGTCAGCGTGACCGGCTCGAGCATCGCATGGTGCTGTGGGAAGGCAGCCCGGAAGCGCTGTTCGAGCAGCTTGCGGCCGCCGAGGCCGGCGAGAAGAGCCGTGCCGCCTTCGGGCGCACCATTGCCGGAAGCGAGGCGCCGGCATTCCTCTTCGCCGGAAATGGTTCACAGTGGGCCGGCATGGGGCGCGAGGCTTTCGAGCGCAACGCCGCCTATCGTGCAAGCGTTGAGGGCGTCGATGCACTGTTCACCGCGCGGGCCGGCTGGTCGCTGATCGAGGCCTTCCAGGCCGATGATCTCGCCGAGAAGCTGCGCCGCGCGGAAGTCGCCCAGCCGCTACTTTTCGCGCTGCAAGTGGGACTGGTCGACGCCCTGGCTGCCTGGGGGCTGAAGCCCGGTGCCGTGGCAGGCCACAGCGTCGGTGAGGTGGCTGCCGCCTACGTGTCTGGCGCCTTGACGCTCGAGCAGGCGGTGCATGTCGTCCATGCCCGCAGCCTGCACCAGGAGAGCACGCACGGCGCCGGCAGCATGGCCGCCCTGCTGCTTTCGGCAGAAGATGCGGCCGAGGTGCTCGCCGATGCGCGCTGGCAGGGCTTGCAGATTGCAGCCATCAATGGGCCTCGTTCGATCACGATTTCCGGTGAGGGCGATCTGCTGAAGGTTTTTGCGGCCGAAGCGCGCAAGTGCCGCTGGCCGCTGCGCCGCCTGGAACTGGACTACCCTTTCCACGGTCCCCTGATGGAGCCGGTGCGTGAGCCGCTGCTGCAGGACCTGTCCGACCTGACACCGCAGTCCACCGTCATTCCCTTCGTCTCCACTGTCACGGCGGAACTGCTGGACGGCAAAGAGCTGACGGCCGACTACTGGTGGCGCAACGTGCGCGAGCCGGTGCGTTTCCGCGATGCGATCACGCGCCTGGGCGAGCAGGGCCACGGACTCTTTTTGGAAATCGGCCCGCGGCCGGTGCTGCAGGGCTACATCAACGACAGCCTGCGCCATGCCGGAGCAAACGGGCGCGTCCTGCCGGCGCTTGATCGCAATGATGCCGCCGGCGTGGATCCGGTGCGCGGAGTCCTGGCGCGGGCGTTTGCGGCCGGCGCGCCGATCGACGAGGCGCTGGCGCTGCCGGAGCGCGGGTCCTTCGTGCCGCTGCCCGGTTACCCCTGGCAGCGCAAGACCTATCGCGTCGATCCGACGCAGGAAGCCTGGAACCTGTCGGGCGGGGAAGGAGATCATCCCCTGCTCGGCTACCATCCGCGCCCGGAACTGCCGGTGTGGACCGTTCACCTGGATCACGAACTCCTGCCTTATCTGGCCGATCACTGTGTCGAGGACGCCGTGGTCTTCCCGGCAGCCGGATTTGTCGAGATGGCCCTGGCGGCGGGCGAGCAGTGGCTTGGCACCGGCGATCTCGAAATCCAGGATATGGAGATCGTCAGGCCGCTGGTTTTTGACGGCGAGCGTATGCGCGAGGTGCAACTGCGCCTTTCGGACGACAGTCTGGTCTTCGAGGTCTTCAGTCGCAGCCGCGAGGAAGAGTCCAACTGGAATCAGCATCTGCGGGGCCGCCTGGCGCGTCTGCCTTCGCCGAGCCTGTCGGGCACGCTTCCTGATGCCAAGGAGTTCCAGGGGCGCTCGGTTTCCGGCCCCGACATCTATGCCACCGCCCGCCGCTTCGGCCTGAACTACGGACCGGCCTTCGCTCGGGTCCAGAAGGTCGACATCCTGGGCGAGCGCCAGGCACGAGTGCGCCTGTCCCACGAACTGCCGCAAGAGCTGATCGAGCCTGCGCGCTACCTGCTGCATCCGACCACCCTCGATGCGGTCTTCCATGGGCTTTTCGCGCTGCTCGAGGAAACGGCGGAAGTTCCCGCCAACACTGCGTTCCTGCCGGCGCGCCTTGGGCGCGTGCGGCGCCTGGCCGAGGGAGGAGAGCCACGCGAAGCGCTGATCGAGATCGCCTCCGTGTCGCCGCGATCCGTGGCGGTCGCCTTCCGGCTGTTCGATGAGAGCGGGACCTGCGTTGCGGCGCTGGACGACTGCCGCTTCCGTGCCGTGGCTCTGTCGCATGCACAGGATGAGGGACAGTTGGAGTTCCGCTTCGTTGCCCGACCGGAACTGGGCGCGAGCGAGATCGACAGCTCGGCGACGCCGACCCCGACGAACCTGCGCGGCACGCTGACGGAGGCCGGTTTCGCGCGCAGCGAGGAGGCCACACCGGAAGAAAGCTGGCTGCTGCTGGACGGGGCCATCCGATCGCTGGCCTTTGATGCGCTCTCCGAGGCGCTCGGCCACAGCGATGCGCCGTTTACGCTCGACGACCTGATGGTTGCCGGCCGGCTGTCGCCGGAGGTGGCCCCCCTCTTCGGCCGCATTCTGCGACTGCTCGAAGAGGATGGCGCAACCCAGTACGACGAAGAAAGCGGCTGGCGCCTGATCGACAGCGGCCAGTTCCCGCCGGCCTCTGATGTCCTGAATCTCGTGGCTTCGGAGCATCCGGACCGGCTGGCCGAGGTGGCGCTGACGGCGCGCCTCATGGAGCTGCTGCCCGGTTTGCTGGACGGCCGCATGCCGCCCCCGGCAGAGCTGCCCTACGCGGCGGCATTGCTGGACCAGTTGACCGACGCCTCGCCGGCGCGCCGCACCACCTATGCGGCCGTGGTTGCCGCGGTCGAGGCGATCGTGGCCGACTGGCCGGCGGAGCGCCCGGTGCGCATCCTCGAATTGGCCAGTGGTACCGGCTCCCTGAGCCGTCGCCTGCTGCGCATCCTGCCCACAGAGCGTTTCTCCTACCTGGCCAGCGATCCGGACAAGCGCGCGGTCGACCGTCTGCGCGTGAGCCTGGGGCCGCACCCCAATCTCGAGGTGGAAACCCTCGACTTCTCCAAAGAGCCCAAGGCGGATCTGGGACCGTTTGATCTCGTGGTTTGCGCCGGCGGTCTTTACCGGGCGGCCGGGACCGCGGAGCAGCTTGCAAACCTGCGTTCCTGCATGGCCGGTGGCGGCCTGCTGGTGGCGGCCGAGCCCGAGCCCAGCCCCTTCTACGATCTGCTCTTCGGTGTGCGTGCGGAATGGTGGGGCGAGGGTGGCCCCACCCATGCCAGCGGACCGCTCAAGGAAGCCTCGGCCTGGCGCACGGCGCTGGAAGCGGGCGATTTCCCGGCCATCGAGTGCCTGCCCCTGGCAGGGCCGGGCCCGGAGCAGTCGCTGCTGATCGCGCGCAACGCCGTGCGGGCGGTGCGTTCGGTGCCGTCGGCAACCGCCGGATCGGCCTTGATCCTGGCAGATGCCAAGAGCCGGACTCTGGCCAGCGATCTGGCACAGCAGTTGAGCGAGGCGGGTCGCCAGGTGGTTATTGCGGGCGTCGAGGGCGCTGCGGCTTCCGACGAGGCCGGCGCCGCACTCGATGTTCGCTGCGGCGATTGCAGCGATCAGGCCTGGCTGGAAGGCCTGATCAAGGAGCTGCAGGTCGGCGATGGCGAGAGCCTGGATGTGATTCATCTCCAGGGCGCCCTGGCCGGCGAATCGCATCCGAGCGCCGCCGCCGCCGAACGCTGCACCGTGGCCATGGCCGCCCTGAAGGCTTTGTCGGTGAAGGATGCAGGCCTCTGGCTGGTGACGCCGGGTGCCATGCAGCATGTCGCCGGCGGCGAGGCGGAGCGGCCGGTGCAGGCCGCGCTTTGGGGCTTCGGCCGTGTGGCGGCCAATGAATATGCCGATGTGCGGATTCGCATGATCGATCCGGCCCCGGACTACGAGCCCGCCAGGATGGCGGCGCTGGTGGCCGCGGAGGTGCTGCGGCCGACGAACGAGCATGAGCTGGTGATCAACGACCAGGGTCGCCATGCCCTGCGCTTGCGTCGCGGTCTGCCGCGCCGGCCGGAGACCGGCGGGCGCCGGCGGCGCGAAGCTGGCCTGCGTCTGGAAATGCGTCGCGCTGGATCCCTGGACCAGTTGGCCTGGACGCCCATGCGCCGTCGCCTGCCCGGACCGGGTGAGGTGGAGATCGAGGTTGCGGCCACGGGCCTCAACTTCCGCGATGTCATGTGGGCCATGGGGCTGTTGCCTGACGAGGCGTTGGAGGAGGGCTTTGCCGGCCCGACTCTGGGCATGGAGTGCGCTGGCGTGATCACCGCCGTCGGTGAGGGCGTCACCGGCATGCAGACAGGAACGCGGGTCCTCTCCTTCGCGCCGGCCTGTTTTGCCAGCCATGTGACGGTCTCGACCCGGGCTGTGGCCCCGATCCCCGGCGACCTCAGCTTCGAGCAGGCGGCAACGGTGCCCAGCGCCTTCTTCACCGCCTACTACGCCCTGACGCATCTGGCGCAACTGGAAGAGGGCGAGCGGGTGCTGGTGCATGGCGGCGCGGGTGGTGTCGGTCTGGCGGCGCTGCAACTTGCCAAGTGGCGCGGCGCCGAAGTCGTCGCCACGGCCGGCTCGCCCGAGAAGCGTGCGTTGCTGCGTCTGCTGGGCGCCGATCATGTTCTCGACTCCCGCAGCCTGGAGTTTGCCGACGGCGTCATGGAGCTGACCGACGGCGAGGGCGTGGACGTGGTGCTGAACTCCCTGGCCGGCGAAGCCATGGAGCGCAGCCTGCAGATTCTTCGCCCCTTCGGACGCTTCCTTGAGCTCGGCAAGCGCGATTTCTACGGCGGCAGTCGCCTCGGCTTGCGCCCCTTCCGCCAGAACATCTCCTACTTCGGCATCGACGCGGATCAGCTGCTGACCCGCCGGCCGCAGCTCGCCGGGCGCTTGTTCCGGGAGATGGTTGAGCTCTTCCGCGAGGGGCATCTGCGTCCCTTGCCGTATCGGCGCTTCGACCATGAGGAGGCAGTGCAGGCCTTCCGGCTGATGCAGCAGTCCGGGCACATCGGCAAGATCGTGGTGGCCGCCCCTCCGGTGGAGGCCCGTCGCCTTCCGGAGCGGACCAAGGCGCTCGAGCTGGTGGCCGATGCCACCTATCTCGTTGCCGGCGGCCTGGGGGGATTCGGGCTGGAAACGGCGCAGTGGCTGGTCCGCCACGGCGCCCGGCACCTGCTGCTCCTTGGTCGAAGCGGCGCATCAAGCGATGCAGCACGCGCCGGCGTGGAGGCGCTGCAGGCGGCCGGCGCCACGGTGGTGGTGGAAGCCTGCGACCTGGCCGATCAGGCCGCGGTGGAGGCCGTCATCGCGCGGGCCAAGGCGGAGATGCCGCCACTGCGCGGCGTGTTGCACACCGCGATGGTCCTGGAGGATGGCCTCATCGCCAACCTGGACCGGGAGCGCTTCGATAAGGTGCTGCAGCCCAAGGTGGACGGTGCCTGGAACCTGCATTGCGCGACCCTGGACCTGCCGCTCGACCTCTTCGTCCTCTACTCCTCGGCCACCACCACTGTGGGCAATCCGGGGCAGGCGAACTACGTCGCCGCCAACGCCTATCTGGAGTCCCTTGCCCGCCAGCGTCGGGCCGAGGGCCTGCCGGCAGTGGCAGTCGCTTGGGGTGCCATTGGCGATGCCGGGTATTTGGCCCGCCACGCCGAAGTGAGCGAATCGCTCTCCCGGCGCCTGGGCCGACAGTCCCTGGGCGCACGCGAAGCGCTGGACGGGCTGGAGCGCATACTGGTGCAAGGTGCGGGTGAGCCCGCCAATGCGAGCCCGGTCTATGCCCGGATCGACTGGCGTTCGGCCAAGGGCGAACTGCCCATTCTCTCCCAGCCGGGCTTCCGCGAAATGGCGGCGGAGGCCGACAGCGGCGGCGGGGAGGTGGAAGACAAGATCGATCTGCGCAAGATGGTCGAGGGCATGGATGCCGCCGCGGCGCGCGATCTCATTTCCGGCCTGCTCGCCGACGAGGTGGCGCGCATCCTGCGTCTGCCGGCCGAGGAGGTCGACCGCCATCGTCCGCTGGCGGAACTGGGCATGGACTCCCTCATGGCGCTCGAGTTGCGCATGGCGGCCGAACAGCGTCTCAGCATCGAGGTTCCGCTCATGTCGCTCTCCGACGGCGCGACACTGGACGGGGTGGCAGCACGCCTGGCCGGTCGCCTGATCAGCGGTGAGGACAAGGTCGACGAGCGCGATGAGGCCATGGCTCTGGCCCGCCAGCACCTCGATGAGCAGGACCTGGAGGAACTGGGACTGACCGATGGCGCGGGTGAGGGTGACAGCGGCGTGGCACGAGTCGGCTGATCGCTTGCGCCACCGCTCCCGGCCACCTGCCCCTTGCACTGGTCTCCTCGAGGCACGATTCTATCTGCTGACAGTGGATGACGAAGCTGCCCCGGGGTCTGGGCATTTGCGAGCCCTAAGGCGCGTGGTCGGCCCCACTTCCATGCCGTCCGGCACTGCAAGTGCCGCGCGGTTCAAAGGAGTTGAACGCAGGTGAGCGACTTTACCAACCGGGCCAAGCAGCGCCTGGTCGAGGAGTTCCTGGCGGCCCGCCGCCGGCGCGAGGGGCGTGGCCAGGAGGCTTCTGCGGCGCCCGCGCGCAAGGCGAAGGCGACGTCGAACGGCCTGGACTCCATCCCGGGGTTCAAGCAGTTCCATATGCAGAAGAATGCTGCCGGGGTGCTTGATCTCGATAACCCCTTCTTTCAGGTGCACGACGGGCGGGCTGGTGCGACGAGTTCCATCGGCGGGCAGGAGGTGCTCAACTTCGCCTCCTACAACTACCTCGGCCTGAACGGTCACCCGGAGGTCAACGCGGCAGCGATCGAGGCCATGGAGTGCTATGGCACCTCGGCCTCGGCCAGCCGACTTGTGGCCGGCGAACGGCCGGTCCATGCCCAGCTTGAGCGAGCGATTGCCGACCTGCACGGCGTCGAGGACGCGGTGGTCATGGTCAGCGGCCACGCCACCAACGTGACCACCATCGGCCATATCATGGGCCAGCGCGACCTCATCCTCTACGATTCCTGGATGCACAATTCGGGAGTGCAGGGGGCGGTCTTGGCCGGGGCGCGGCGCATCGCCTTCCCGCACAACGATCCCCAAGCGGTCGAGCGGCTGCTGGCGGAGCAGCGCAAGCGCTACGACCGGGTGTTGATCCTGCTCGAGGGCGTTTATTCCATGGACGGCGACCTGCCGGACCTGGCGGCCTTCATCGATATCAAGAACCGCTATGACGCCATCCTGCTGGTCGATGAGGCGCACTCCCTGGGGGTGTTGGGCAAGACCGGGCGCGGCATCGCCGAGCACTGTGGCATCGACCCACATGATGTCGATCTTTGGATGGGGACGCTCAGCAAGACGCTCTCGGGCTGCGGCGGCTATATCGCCAGCCGCTCCGATTTCATTGAGTATCTCAAGTACACGGCGCCGGGCTTCGTCTACAGTGTGGGCATGCCACCGCCCATCGCGGCCGCGGCGCATGCCTCGATCCAGGTCATGCTGCGCGAGCCGGAGCGGGTGGCGCGTCTGCAGGCGCGCGGCCAGTACTTCCTGGAAACCGCCCGGGCGGCCGGCCTCGATGTCGGGCCGAGCGCCGGCTACTCCGTCGTTCCGGTGATCGTGGGCAACTCGGTGCTGGCGGCCCGCCTGGGCCACCGGCTGCTGGAACGGGGCATCAACGCGCTGCCCATCGTCTATCCGGCGGTCCCCGAGAAGTCCGCCCGCCTGCGCTTCTTCCTCACCTGCGAGCATGAGGAAGAGCAGATCCGCGAGACCGTGGCCGTGACCGCCGAGGAGCTGGGCGCATTGCGGGCCAAGGGGCGGAACCTGCGCGAGTATGCGCTGCGGATGGCAATGCCCGAGCATCAGGACTCATGACGGCGGCCGCCGGGCTCGAACTGCGCCCGGTTCGTGATCGTCGCGACATTTCCGCCTTCGCCGATGCCGCGCGCGTGGCCCAGGGGCATGATCCGAACTGGGTCTGTCCCCTCGATCACGAAATGCACCTGATCCTCGATCCCCGGCGCAACGTCTTCCTGCAGGAGAATGATGTCCAGCCTTGGGTGGCGCTGCGCGACGGTCGGCCGGTCGGGCGCATCATTGCCGTGCGCAACGAGGCGCATCTGGCCCGCCATAAGGACGGCGCCGGGCAGTTCGGCTTCCTGGAAGCCATCGACGATCCTGCCATCTTCGCCGCTCTGATCGACCAGGCCGGAACCTGGCTGAAAGGCCAGGGGCTGACGAAAATGAATGGCCCCTTCAGCGCATCGATCAACCATGAGGCCGGGCTGCTGGTCGAGGGCTTCGACACGCCGCCGATGATGCGCACCAATCATGCCCAGCCCTGGTACGCGGGCCATCTGGAGGCTGCCGGCCTGCACGGGATCATGGACCTCTATGCCTATCTCTGCCGGCCCGCGGAGAGCCGCTACCCGGAACGGGTGGAGGCGAGCCTGCAGCGCTGGAAGGAAAGGGACTCCCTGACCATCCGCACCATGTCCCGCCGCTCCTTCCTGCGCGACATGGTCCTGGTCAACGAGGTCTACAACGACGCCTGGGCCGACAACTGGAAGGCCGTGCCGGTGAGCGAGGGCGAGGCACGCCTGATCGCCCGGGTGGTCCGGCCGCTGCTGAAGCTGGACTGGATCACGCTCGCCTACTGGCAGGGCGAGGCCATCGCAGTGGTCTCCCAGGTCCCCAATACCAACGAAGCGCTGGCAGGTCTCGACGGCAAGCTCTGGCCGATGGGCTGGTCGCGCCTTCTCTGGCGCCTCAAGGTCCAGGGCCTGCGCTCAAGCCGCATCCCGATGATCGGCCTGCGGCGGCGCTTCCGCGGCACGCGCATCGGAGGCATGGCTGTTGCCGCCCTGATGGCCCGTGCCGTCGAGAACGCGCAACAGGCCGGGATCGAGCGCATGGAGATTTCATGGATGTTGGCCCACAACCGCCACGTCCTCAATCTTTGCGACAGCCTGACGGCCAGCCACTACAAGACCTTCAGGGTGTACGAGAAGGACCTGTAGGCCGAGGGGTCACTCCTCCGGCGCGATGCGAAACCCGAAGCGGCGCATGATGGCGTCAGAGAGCGTGGCGGGCAGGAAGTGGCTGGCGCGCATCGCCAGCCCGAGATGCGCCGGAAAGACCACATGGGCCCGACCGCGATCGATGCCGCGGCGCATCAGCGCGGCCGCCCGATCGGCAGGCAACTCGCCCGGGCGCGGCCCGAGATAGCGTGCGCTCATGGGGCTGGTGACGAAGCCCGGGCAAATGACGGTGACGCTGATGCCCTTGCGCCGCAAGGTGCCGCGCAGGGCGTCGCCATAGGCCAGCAGTCCCGCCTTGCTGGCGCTGTAGGCCGGGGCGTCGGGCAGGGCGCGCAGGGCGGAAAGAGAACTCATCAGCACGATGCGACCACGCTTGCGCCGGTGCATGGGCTCCAGCAGCGCATGCACGGTGTTCACCGCACCCTCCAGGTTGACGCGCAGCTGCCGCGTGGCTGTGGCCTGGTCTTCCAGACGCCCGTCGGGGCCGCGTCCGCCGGATATGCCCGCGTTGGCGATCAGGATCTCGACCGGAGACTGGCGGTCGAAGTCCCGCAGCCAGGTGCGGAGTGCCTCGGCATCGGTGACGTCGATCTGCGCCGTGGTGACTTGCGCGCCGCGGGCCTCGCAGGCCGCGGCGCTGGCGGCCAGGCGCTCGGCATTGCGGCCGATCAGCGCCATGCTGCGTCCGGGTTCAGCGTAGACGAGGGCCAGGGCGGCGCCGATCCCACCGCTGGCGCCGGTCAGAACCAGTGTGCCGGGTTGCCGGGCGTCGCTCACTCTGCGGCCACCGCGCGCGGCGTGACAGTGGCGGAGACCGGCGCGCGTCCGCTTTCGCGCAACGGGAGCTGTCGGGGCTCCGGTTTGGTCGATTCGATGCGCTCGATCGCTCCCTCGATGGCCGCCTCCAGCCCCTCATCGGTGAAGAAGCTGCCGTGGATCAGGGCGCGGGCCTGCAGCAGTCGCACGAAGTCGCGCAGCAGGTCCGGCTTCGGACGGCGGGGGTCGCTCCAGAAACTGTCGAGGGAGCCCTGATGGGTCAGGCCGGGGATGTTATAGATCGCCCGACCGAGCACGGCCACAGGGCGCTTCTGCTGCAAGGCCACCATGCCTGAGGTGGAATTGACCGTGACCACGCCCTTGGAGTCGTCGATCAGCCGGGAGAGATTGCCCCCTTCGATGAAGAGTACCCGATCCTCGATGCCGGCGGCGCGGGCCAGGCGTCGGCACTGCCGGCGGCGGTCGACCAGGCCGTTGTCCAGGGGGTGGGCCTTGACCACGAGATGGTCGTTCGCCGGTGCGTGGTCGGCGAAGGAGCGCAAGATGACCTGCAGCGCTTCTTCCATGCTGTTGAGGTCGGCGTGCACGCGGATCTGGAAATCGCTGTCGAGTTGCAGCGGAAAGATGAAGAAACCCGGCTCGCTCTTGGCCAAGGCGCGCAGCGCAGCGCGGCTGCGCCGCTTCTCCACGGGCATCAGTGCCAGGCGCTTGAGCCAGAAGGCATACTCGAGCAGCACCGGCCAGGGGCGGTGGTGGCGGTAGAGGGGATAGACGAGACGTCCGGCCGAGGTTGTAAGATTGTAGGCCACATCCCAGACCACGCGATTGCGCAGTCCCGAGGCGCTGCGGCGCGTCATCTGCGCGTCTTCGAGGCCGTCTGCCCCTTGGCGAATCTGGTCGGGGGTATTCGGCAGCGCCGAGAAGCCGTTCACGCCGCCACGCTCAAGCGTGATCCAGTTCGGACGGAGGTAGCCTTCCTCGAAAACGTGCACGGCGATGCCGCGTGTCCGGGCAAGATCAATGGCGACCCGATGATAGCTGCGACAATCGCCGAAGAGCACCAGGTCGGTGACGCCCTCGCGCTCGAACTGCTTTGCCAGATGGTCCTGCCAGCGGCTGAATCGTCCGCGCCAGGCCTTGGCCTCGCGGGGCCAGAACAGCACGTCGCCCAGGTTGAAGTTGATCTTGGTGACGCGGTGGCCACGCGTCTTCAATGCCTGGCCCAGCCGAAGGAAAAACGGCGAGGCTGGCCCCTGCAGAAACAGGATATGTCGTTGCTCTGGTCCGCCCTCCGGCACACCGCGCTCCCGCCAGCCGTTCATGAACTTCGTGTGTCCGCAATAATCCGGATCGCGTTCAATCTGCACCACAAGATTTCAACGCGATCTGCACTTAGCCCCAAGTCGCATCATACTGGAAGGCTGCGTCGGTTCAACGTCGCGCCGTTCAACAAGTGTGATAATCGGCCAACAATGACGGGGTGGGGCACTTGCGGTTTAGGCTCTTGCCTGCGGAGTGGAATTCTCATGCTAAAGTTGTGAAAGCTTGCGGGTTACATGGCGTCGGCGCGGCGAATCGTCTATGGCTGGAGAGCGGTACCGGAACTGCGCAGCAAGGTGCGCCCGCCTTCCGGGTTTCATGCCGCGGTCAGGAGTTTGGTATGGACCCCACTTTGCTCGCCGTCGTTGCGGCCGTTCTTGCGGGCGCTCTGCTCGGCGCTTTTTTGACCCACGTCCTGTTGCGCAAGGGCGCGCAGGCCCGTGAGGAATTGCTGCGCCAGCAGATCGAGGAACTGGCCCCCTACCGGGAGGAGGCTTTTGCCTTGCGCGAACCGGCAACGCGGCTCGCCCGGGCAGAGGAGGAGCGCGACGCTTTGCGTGAAGAGCGCAACAACGCCTTGCGCGACAATGAGCGCCTGGGGGTGACGCTGGAGAAGGAGCGCCAGGCGCACGAGCAGAAGCTCCAGGAACTGTCTTCGGTCCGGGGACAGATCGAAAAGGATCTGAAGCTGCTGTCCCAGAGCCTGCTGAAGGACACCTCCGACGCCTTCCTCAAGCGCGCGCGCGAGGTCTTCGAGGCGCAGCAAAAGGAAAGCCGCAGCGGTCTGGAGTCCCTGGTCAAGCCGGTGGGCGAGGCCCTCAAGGCCTATCAGGAGAAGCTGGCCGCCTCCGAACAGGCGCGCAAGCGTGACGAGGGACGCATCGGGGAGCAGCTGCGCCAGGTCGCCGAATCCCACGCCAAGCTGCAGCACACCACGGGGACGCTGGTAAACGCGCTGCGGGCCGCGCCGAAGACCCGAGGGCGCTGGGGCGAGCAGCAGCTGCGCACGGTGCTCGAGATGGCCGGCATGATGGAGTACGTCGACTTCACCACCGAGCACCACGTTGCCACTTCGGACGGGCCGCTCAGGCCCGACGTGGTGCTGCGCCTGCCGGGCGGCCGGCGTATCGTCGTCGACGCCAAAACCTCCATGTCAGCCTACCTGGAAGCTATCGAGGCCGTCGACGACGGGGAGCGCGAGCGCCTGCTGCGCGAGCACGCCCGGCAGTTGCGCACTCATGCGCGCCAGCTCGGCGACAAGCGCTACTGGGATGCGCTGGAGGACACGCCGGACTTCGTCGTTATGTTCGTGCCCGGCGACAACCTTTATGCGGCGGCGATCGAGCGCGATCCCAACCTCTTCGAGGAAGCCTATTCGCAGCACGTGATCATCGCGACCCCCACCACCTTTCTGGCCCTGGCCAAGGCCATTGCCTATGGCTGGCGGCAGGAGCGGGTCTCCCAGGATGCGCAGCAGGTCATGACCCTGGGCGAAGAGCTCTACAAGCGCCTGGTGCGTCTGGGCGACCGTCTCTCTTCGCTCACGAAGGCGCTGGAAACGACGGTCAAGCGGCACAACGATCTGGTGGGCACGCTGGAGGGGACGGTGTTGCCTCAGGCCCGGCGCTTCAACGACTTTGGCTTGGGCCAGGCCCACGGCGAGATCGAGGAGTCGCCGCCGGTGCTCACCGATGTTCGTGAAGCGGTGCGCGGGCGCGACCTCGAGTTCGCTGAAGAGGAGGAGCAGGAGAGCCTGACGTCGACGCGCTCAGGATGACTCTTCCTCCTCGGAATGGTCTATCAACTTGGTGTCCACCCGCACCTCGGAATGCAGCGTGCGGTGCACCGGGCAGCGCTCGGCGATCTCGACCAGGCGCCTGCGTTGATCGCTGCTCAGGCGTGAGCCCTTGAGAACAAGACTCCGCTCGATCCAGTCGATCTTGCCGTCGCGCGTTTCGCAGTCCTCGCAATCCTTGGCGTGAACCTTGCGGTGGTTCAGGCGGACACTGGCCTGCTCGAGCGGCCATTTTTTGTGATCGGAATAGAGGCGCAGGGTCATGGTGGTGCAGGCGCCCAGCGCCGCCAGCAGATAGGCGTAGGGGTCCGGCCCGGCATCGCCTCCGCCCGCCTCAGGTGGCTCGTCCGCGATGAGCCGATGCTGGCCGGCCTCGATATCCTGCTCCAGCGCGCCGCGGCCGCTTTCGCGTACGGTGACGCCCTGGGAGCCGTTTTTCTGCGTCTGGTCGCTTTCCGGCAAGTAGCGGCTGGCCCAGGCCGCGACCACCTCTGCGGCATAGGTGGCGTCCCTGCTGCGGCTGAGAAGGTGGTCGGCGTCGTCCAGGGAGACGAAGGACTTGGGGTGCTTGGCCGCCAGGAAAATCCGGCTGGCGTTTTCGATGCTGACAATCTCGTCACGTGGGGCGTGCAGCACCAACAGGGCGCGGTCCAGGTTAGCGATGGCCTCTTCCAGGCGGTGGTTCTCGACATCGTGAAGGAAGCTGTCGCGTATGCGAAAAGCCCGGCCGGCCAGTTCCACCTCCGCCTCGCCCTGGCTCTTGATGTCACCGATTGCCGAGGTGAAGTGCCGGGTGATGGCGGCCGGCTCGGCCGGTGCGCCCAGGGTGGCGATTGCTTTCGCTTCCGGGATCTGCCCTGCTGCTGCCAGCACGGCGGCGCCACCGAAACTGTGGCCGATCAGCAGGCCCGGCGCACTGTGCTCCTGGCGCAGATAGTCGGCGGCCGCGACGAGATCCTCCACATTGGAGGTGAAGTGCGTGTTGGCGAACTCGCCCTCGCTGTGGCCCAGGCCGGTGAAGTCGAAGCGCAGCACGGCGATGCCGCGGGCGGCCAGACTCCGGGCCAGGGCCCGTGGGCCCTTGAGGTCCTTGCCGCAGGTGAAGCAGTGCGCAAACAGTGCAAAGGCGCGGATCCGGCCGGCGGGCCAATCCAGGCGGGCAGCCAGGTTGTGGCCCTGGCTTCCCGGAAACTCGATGCGTTCACTGCGGTAGGGCATGGCCGCTCCTCAAATGGGAAGCAGGGGATGGAGGACCGGGCATAGGCATATCCCGGCCTCTCCGAATGCGGCCGCCCGATCAGCTCCGGTTCATGCGGTTGCCGACCAGGTCATCGACCACACCGGGATCGGCGAGAGTCGAGGTGTCGCCGAGGTTTCCGTAATCGTTCTCGGCAATCTTGCGCAAAATACGGCGCATGATCTTGCCCGAACGGGTTTTGGGCAGGCCCGGTGCCCATTGGATCAGGTCGGGTGAAGCGATGGGCCCGATCTCCTTGCGCACCCAGGCCACCAGTTCCTTGCGCAGGTCTTCGCTCGGCTCCTCGCCAGCCACCAGGGTGACATAGGCGTAGATGCCCTGGCCCTTGATGTCGTGAGGGTAGCCCACCACTGCGGCCTCGGCCACTTTAGCATGTGCCACCAGGGCTGATTCCACCTCGGCAGTGCCCATGCGGTGACCGGAGACGTTGATCACGTCGTCCACGCGGCCGGTGATCCAGTAGTAGCCGTCCTCGTCCCGGCGGCAGCCGTCGCCGCTGAAGTAGCGTCCGGGGTAGGCGGAGAAATAGGTCTGCACGAAGCGCTCGTGGTCGCCGTAGACCGTGCGCATCTGCCCCGGCCAGGAGTCGGCGATGCAGAGGTTGCCTTCGCAGGCGCCTTCCAGGTGCTTGCCCTCGGCATCGACAATCACCGGCTTCACCCCGAAGAAAGGCAGGGTGGCGGAGCCGGGCTTGGTGGCAATGGCGCCCGGCAACGGGCTGATCAGGATGCCGCCGGTCTCGGTCTGCCACCAGGTATCGACGATGGGGCAGCGCTCCTCGCCCACGACCCGGTGGTACCAGAGCCAGGCCTCGGGATTGATCGGCTCGCCCACCGTGCCGAGGATGCGTAAGGAGTCGCGCTTCGTGCGCTTCACCGGCGCTTCGCCTTCGCGCATGAGCGCACGGATCGCGGTCGGCGCGGTGTAGAAGATGCTGACCTTGTGCTTGTCGCAGACCTGCCAGAAGCGCGAGGCGTCGGGATAGTTTGGCACGCCCTCGAACATCAGCGTCGTCGCGCCGTTGGCCAGCGGTCCGTAGACGATATAGCTGTGACCCGTGACCCAACCCACATCCGCGGTGCACCAGTAGATCTCGCCGTCGTGATAGTCGAAGACATACTGATGCGTCATGGCGGTGTAGACCAGATAGCCGCCGGTGGTGTGCAGCACTCCCTTCGGCTTTCCGGTCGAGCCGGAGGTGTAGAGGATGAACAGCGGGTCTTCCGCATTCATCTCCTCGGCCGGGCAATCGTCGGAGACCTTGGCGCACTCCTCATGGTACCAGAGGTCACGCCCCTCGTTCCATTCGATGCGCCCGCCGGTGCGGCGGACCACCAGCACCTTCTGCACGTTGGGACAGGAGGCCAAGGCCTTGTCGGTGTTGGCCTTGAGCGGAATCTTGCGGCCGCCACGCACGCCCTCGTCGGCGGTAACGACGAAGGCACTCTCACAGTCCTGGATGCGGCCGGCCAGCGCATCGGGAGAGAAGCCGCCGAAGACCACGGAATGGATGGCGCCGATGCGCGCGCAGGCCAGCATGGCATAGGCCGCTTCCGGAATCATCGGCAGGTAGATGGTGACGCGGTCGCCCTTCTTGACGCCGTTGGCCTTCATGGCGTTGGCCAGGCGGCAGACTTCCTCGTGCAACTCGCCGTAGGAGATGTGCTTGTGCTCGGAGGGGTCGTCGCCCTCCCAGATGATGGCCGTGTCGTCCTTCTTGGTCGCCAGATGGCGGTCGATGCAGTTGTAGGACGCATTCGTCGTGCCGTCGTGGAACCAGCGGATGTGGACATCTTCCGGGGCGTAGGAGACGTCCTTGACCTGGCTGTAGGGCTTGAACCAGTGGATGCGCTTGCCCTGCTCGGCCCAGAAGCCCTCGGGATCCGCAACGGATTGCTGGTAGAGCTTGTGGTAGCCGGCCTCGTCGATCCAGGCCTTCTCAGCAATTTCCGGACGAACGGGGATGATCGAAGACTGCGACATAACCGAAGACGCTCCCTCTGTTGACTGGTTGGCACCGGCGGCCGCGTGGCACCTGGGCGTCTGCACGCCCTAAGCCCGACCCACGGCCGGGACAGTCCTTCCTTCCCGGCTCCGCCGCTTTTGCGTGGATTAAAGCCCTTTTGGCCGCTCCAGACAACCGGGGGCGGAAAGTCCGCCCCTGTGCGCGCCAAATGCCCGCAAAGGGGCTGCAATTCGGCGGCCATGCAAGCCGTTGCGCAGCCCGGTCCCCGACGCTAAGCTGCGCCGCGCACGGCCGAGAGCGGCCGAAATGGGGCGTAGCCAAGTGGTAAGGCAGCGGGTTTTGGTCTCGCGATCCCAGGTTCGAATCCTGGCGCCCCAGCCAGCATCCCGCGCCACAATTCCATCTTCCCAACCTACCGCCATAGCCTGTGCAAGGTTGTGCCGAGTTCTGATGCTTTTCAAATCACTTAAAATAGCATAATTTGGCGCCATGCATTTGGTATGACACGAAGGACACGAAGGATTGCACAAAGCTCACGAGGAATAGTCTTGTGCACTTCGTGCAATTCTTCGTGCCCTTCGTGTCGAGCTGAACAGGCCCGCATCGGGAGGGCGTATGGGTGACAGGGGGCTTGAATCAGGGCTTTGAACGCGTGCCTGAGCGCGCGGAGGCTGCGGGGCGAACGGTTGTCGATGCGGCGCTTGCCGTGCATCGGGCGCTGGGACCGGGTTTGCTGGAATCGGCCTATGAGGCTTGCCTGGCCTGGGAACTGGAGCGGCGCGGGTGCGCCGTGGCACGGCAGCGCATTCTGCCGTTGCGCTACGCGGAGGTCGAAATCGAGGCCGGATACCGCCTTGATCTGCTGGTGAACGACGCCGTGATCGTGGAAATCAAGGCCGTAGAGGCGCTGGGAGCGCTGCACGAGGCGCAGTTGCTGACTTACCTGCGGCTATCGGGCCTGCGGCTATCGGGCCTGCGGCTATCGGGCCTGCGGCTATCGGGCCTGCGGCTCGGATTCCTGATCAATTTCAATGTCCCGCTGGTGAAGCAGGGCATGAAGCGGATGGTGTGTTGAAACCGTGATTGGACACGAAGGGCACCAAGGGTTGCACGAAGTGCAGGAAGGAATCCTTGATTCAACCAGCCCCAAGCAGGGGAAATATCACCTGGTGAACTTCGTGAAGCCCTTGGTGCCCTTCGTGTCGAGCAAGAAGTGCGTTGTACAACGATCTGGTCAACCATAACCATCGGGACGGGTCAGCACGAAGAGTGCGGCGCAGCTCAGGACCACCGCCTGGATGATCAGCACCGTGCTGGAGACCCCCAGCACCCAGGAAAGCGCGAAGGTTGCCGCCATAACGCCCACGGCAATCCGTTTGCTGCGGCGGTCGATGCCGCCGTGTTGCTGCCAGTTACAGATCAGTGGGCCGAAGCGCGGATGGTCCAGCAGCCAGGCGTGCAGCCGCGGCGAGCTGCGCGCGAAGGCGTAGGCGGCCAGCAGCAGGAAGGGCGTGGTGGGCAGCAGCGGCAGCACCGCGCCCACCAGTCCCGTGGCTGTGGCGGCGAGCCCGAACAGCAGCCAGAGCAGCCGAAACGGCACGACCTTGTCCTCCGGTCCATCGGCACCTCGTGGTGCCTGGAACCATGAGACTTCAGCGCCCCGCCCCGAGAAATCAAGCCGGCGCTGCTCGGCCGCAACGACAGTGCAGGGCGCGCGGTGCGATGTCGGCCACGGACGAAATTGCGCCCCGCATCGCGCGCTTGAGGCGCCGGACATCGCCGTGGGCGGCGAAGCCGGCCCGAAGGCTCTCCCGCGCGGCGGGGAGAATGTCCGGCAACTCGGCCGGGCTGCTGCGCAACTCGCTTGCCAGGTCGCGCAGGATGCTGTGGTAGAGCGCGTCGAAATCGGCCGGGCCCGGTGCCGCAACCTGAACGACAGACAGGCGAGACAGCAGCGAATCGGGCAGGCCCTTCAGGCTGTTGGCCGTGAGGATCCAGTTCACCTGCGAGAGGTCGCAAGCGGCCAGCAGGCATTCATCGGGGAAGCTGGCGGCTGACTGCGGTTCCAGGAAGGTGTGAAGGGCATTGACCACGCTGCCGCTGTGCGAGTTCACGGCCCCCTTCTCCACCTCGTCCACGAGACACAGCGGGTTGGCGCAGTTGCTCTGCAGCATGGTCAACAGAGGCAGGGCCGGCTGGGCGCTTGCCCAGCCGCGGGCCGTGCCCGCAAGGCTGCGGTTGTCCATGGACCCGGCGACCGAGATGCCGGCGAAGCCCACCTGCGCAAGCTGCGCCAGCCGCTGGGCAAAGCGCGTCTTGCCGGAGCCGGGCGGGCCAACCAGCAGCAGTGGCTGCAGGCGGAACCAAGGTTGGCCCGTATGGGACATGAGCGCCAGTTCGTCGACCACGCGGGACACTGCCGTCTCCAGCCAGGGAAACTCGAGCCGCAAGGCCGCGCCGGCGGAACCGTGGTTCTCCACCACTTCCGACCCGCGCAGCGGCAAGGGCTCGGCCAGCCCCGCATAAGTCCTAACGATGCGCCGGCCCTCGGAGCTGTCACCGTCGCCGATCGCGGTGAGGATGCGCAAAGACTGCGGTTCGAAGCGCGCTGCCGTGTCCGGTCCCTGGCGCGCGATTCGCACCGCGTGGGTCAGCGTGGCGGCAAGTGCTTCCGAGTCCTCGGCGTCGAGCCGGCCAAAGCTGTACTGCACGGCGGACTGAGGGCGGTAGCGGGACAGGAAGCACTCCTCTCCCTCCCCTTCCTTTTCTTCCAGCTCCCTGTCTCGGGCCAGTTCTTCAGTGCAGGCCTGAAGGCACAGAGGCATGATCTCGCAATCGTCCTCCGCGTGCAGTGCGGCCCAGGTGCCGCGCAGGTCCAAGGGCGCGTGGGCCAGTTCCATCAGGATGGCCAAGCGTTCCTCGGGCGTCAATTCGGGCTTCTCGACCAGGGGCTCGAGATGGCTCGGCAGATGGCGCCGGGACTGCAGCCGGAATGCGGAGAGGGCCGCTTCCCGCTTGGAGGAGTTGGCAAGGCCGGCACCTTCGTCGCGCCAAAGCGCCAAGTCCGCCTTGATACGCTGGATCGCCGCGAAGCGGGCGTGGACGGGAGATTGTTCAGTCTGGTCGGATTCGCTCATGCACAGATCACCATTGCTTGCCTCGAGCCGTCCGGCTCGGCAGGTCTTCATCAAGGCTCTCGTCGGCGTCGGACCTCCGAACGCCAACACACACGCCACCGGCCCGGAGAGGCTGGTTAGCGTCTGCTGCCTATAATGAAGTGGTGCATAAGCATGGCCCCACTGTCTCACGACATGGGGGTTGAGTCAAGCAGAATGCATCCCTTGATTGTCGCCGGTGATCTCGCGGACCAAGTCAAGCGGCGAAGAGATGCGCTCCGTCGGCTTCCCAGGAAACCCAGAGGCGCTGCCCGCGGCTCACGCGCTGGGACAGGGGATCGGAAAAAGGCAGGCGCACAAAGAGGCCTTCACCCCAGGCGGTCTCCGCGCGGACGTCGGTGCTGCTGCCAAGGAAGGTGACGTCGGTGATCGTGACGGCCAGGGCCGAGGTCTCGCCGGCGCCGGTTTCGCTGAGACCGATGCGCTCCGGCCTGAGCAGGAGTTCCGCCTTCTGGCCCGGGGCGCCGGCACCGTGCAGGGGCACCGCCCCCAGGCGGGTGCCGTCGGGAAAGCGCATTGCGGCCTGCCCGCCCTGGACGGACTCGATCTCAGCGCTGAGAAAGGCGCTGTCCCCGATGAAGTCGGCGACGAAGCGGGTGGCCGGCTGGTCGTAGAGGTGCTGGCCGCTTCCCACCTGCTCGATCCGCCCGGCGTTGAAGACGGCGATGCGATCGGACAGGCGCAGCGCCTCCTCCTGATCGTGGGTGACATAGAGGATCGTCACGCCGGTTTCCTGGTGGATGCGCCGGATCTCGAGCTGGATCTCCTCGCGCAGCTTCTTGTCCAGGGCGGAGAGCGGCTCGTCCATCAGCAGCACCGGCGGGTCGTAGACCAGAGCGCGCGCCAGAGCCACGCGCTGCTGCTGCCCGCCGGAGAGCTGCGCCGGCATGCGGTCCTGGAAATCCTCGAGGCGCACCAGCTCCAGGGCGCGGCCCACCTTCTGGGTGATCTCCGCCTGCCGCAGGCGGCGCACGCGAAGCGGAAAGGCGACGTTCTCGCGCACGCTGAGATGCGGAAAGAGCGTGTAGCGCTGGAACACCATGCCGATGTTGCGCTTGTGCGAGGGCACGGGGAGGATCGAGCGCCCACCCAGCAGGATGTCGCCGGAGGTGGGCTCCTGGAAGCCGGCCAGGATGTAGAGCGTCGTGCTCTTGCCCGAACCGGACGGCCCGAGGAAGGTCATGAACTCGCCTTCCGGCACCTCCAGGTCGACCCGGTCGGCCGCCACGACGTCGCCGCCGTAGACTTTGCGAATCGCCTGAAAATGAAGGTAGGGAGCCGTCATGCTTTCTTTCCTTTGCGCAGAAGGGCGGCGGCCAGCATCAGCAGGATCGTCAGCGCCACGAGCAGGGTGGAGGCGGCCGCGATCACCGGGGTCAGGTCCTGGCGCAGCGTGCCCCAGATGCGCACCGGCAGGGTCTGCAGGGTGGGGCTGGCCATGAAGATCGCGATCACCACCTCGTCCCAGGAGATGAGAAAGGAGAAGATCGCGGCCGAGAAGAGTCCGTGGCTGATGGCCGGCAGGGTGACGCGCAGGCGCGCCTCCCAGGGCGAGGCGCCACAGACCACCGCCGCATCCTCGATTGCCGGATCGAAGGTCTCCAGCGCGCCGGAGATGGCGATGATCGAGAAGGGCAGGGCGATGACCACATGGGCGATGACGAAGCCGGCCAGGGTGCCGCTCAGCCCGATGCGCAGGAAGAGCGCATAGAGCGCCACCGCCAGGATAACCACCGGCAGCACCATGGGCGTGAGGAAGAAGGTGCGCAGCACCGCCTTGCCCTTGAAGCGCCCGCGCACCAGGCCGATGGACGCCAGCAGGCCCAGCGCCACCGAAATGACGGTCACGATCAGCCCGATCTTGGCCGAGGTGAGTGCGGACTCGATCCAGCGCGAGTCGGCGAAGAGTTCTTCGTACCAGCGCAGCGTCCAGCCCGGCGGCGGGAAGATCAGCCAACGGGAGTCGCCGAATGACAGCGCGACGATGAAGACGATGGGCAGCAGCAGGAAGAGCGCCACCAGGGCGCAGATCAGCCCCAGACCCCAGCGCCAGGCGCCCAGCTTGCTGAAGGTGAGGAGCATCAGGCCGTTCCCTTTGGCTCGCCGATCAGCCGCAGCTGCAGCGCATAGAGGCTGAGCGTGACCACGAGGAGGATGAAGGCCGCGGCCCCGCCCATGCCCCAGTTGACCAGGGACTGGACCTGCTGAGCGATCATCTCGGCCAGCATCATGTTGGCCGTGCCGCCCAGCAGCGCCGGTGTCACGAAGTAGCCGAGCGACATGACGAAGACCATGAGCGCGCCCGACGCGATGCCCGGCACGGCGAGCGGCAGCAACACCCTCCCGAGTGCCTGCAAACGGGTGGCGCCGCAGAGCGCGGCGGCCTGCAGGATGGCCGGATCGATCTTGCGGATGACGCCGTAGATGGGCAGCACCATGAAGGGCAGCATGATGTAGACCATGCCGATGGTGACGCCGGTGAGGTTGTTGACCAGGGGGATCGGCTCACTGGTCAGGCCAAGTTGCATCAGCGTTCGGTTGATGAGCCCGGTCTGCTGCAGCAGCACCATCCAGGCGTAGGTGCGCGCCAGCAGATTGGTCCACATGGACAGCAATACGACGGAGAACAGCAGTCCGGCCAAGGGGCGCGGCATGATGACCAGCGCCCAGGCCACCGGGAAGGCGAGCAGCGCCGTGATCAGCGTGACCAGCCCGGCAACCAGGAAGGTGTTGAAGAAGATCTTGGCGTAGGTGCCACTGGCCAGAAGTTCGCGATAGTTCTGCAACCCCAGCTCCGGCTCGGTGACCGAGCGGCTGAGCAGCAGCGCGACCGGCACGACGAAGAAGGCAAGCAGCAGCACCAGCGCCGGCAGGATCATGCCGGTGCCTTTGCGCATGCGGGGCCGGGCGAGGGCGAACGTCGAACTCATGGAGGACCCTTCGCAAGACGGGTCCCGCCCCCAACCGGGAGGGACGGGACCCGGAGGCTGGTGCTATTATTCGGCCTGCCAAGCGTACCAGCGATTGCCGATCTCATCGCGGTGTTCGGCCCAGTAGGCCATGTCGGCATTCACCTGCACGGCGGTCTGGGCGTCGGGGAGGGTGGCGCGAATCTCGCTGTCCATCAGCTCCGGCGAGCCCATGTTGATCGGCGCGTAGCTGGAGAGACGGGCAAACTCGGCCTGGGCCTCGGCGGAAGTCGCGTGAGCGATGTAGGCCATGGCGGCTTCCTTGTTGGGCGCACCCTTGGGCACCACCAGGGCGTCGGCGGCGGTGATGTTGTGGTCCCAGGAGATGCCGACATCCATGCCGTCGTCCTGGAGCGCGGTCAGCCGGCCGTTCCAGAAGAAGCCGATGGGCGCCTCGCCGGAGGCCAGAAGCTGCTGCGACTGGGCGCCGCCGGCCCACCAGATGATCTCGGATTTGATCGTGTCGAGCTTGGCAAAGGCCCGGTCGAGGTCGAGCGGATAAAGCTCATCGGCCGGAACGCCGTCGGCCAGGAGTGCTGCTTCGATCACGCCGGGTGCCGACCACTTGTAGAAGGTGCGCTTGCCCGGAAAGGCTTCCAGATCGAAGAGATCGGAAAGGCTTTCCGGCGCATCACCGGAGAAGTGGGCCGGATTGTAGCCCAGCACGAAGGAATAGTAGAAGCTGCCCACCGCGTAGTCGGAGGTGAAGCGCGGGTCCAGGGACTCACGGTCGATCACGTCGAAATCAAGCGGCTCGAGCAGGCCCTGGTTGCTGGCCTGCAGCGCATAGTCGAACTCCACGTCGACCACGTCCCAGGCCACGTTTCCGGCCTCGACCATGGCCTTCAGCTTGCCGTAGTCGGTCGGCCCGTCCTGTATGATGTTGATGCCGCTTTCCGCGGTGAAAGGCTCGGCCCAGGCCTCGGCCTGTGCGTCCTGGGTGGTGCCGCCCCAGCTGGTGAAGACCATGTCCTCGGCGGCGGCGGCCTGGCTGGCCAGCAGCCCAGCGGCGGCCAATGCAAAGATGCGAGACTTCATTTCCACTCTCCCTGATGTGCGATGTTGGTGGCAATCAACCCATGACGAAGGGGTCGGGTATGGGCGCATCGCTGGTACGAAGCCATACCGTTTTGATGCGGGTGTAGTCGAGGGCTGCAGCCAGCCCGCCTTCCCGGCCGTGGCCCGAGAGGCCCGATCCGCCGAAGGGGGCGATGGGGGACACGGCGCGATAGCCGTTGACCCAGACCACGCCGGCGCGCAGGGCCCGGATCATCCGGTGCGCGCGGGTCAGATCGCGGGTGAAAAGCCCGGCGGCAAGGCCGTAGGGCGTGCCGTTGGCCAGGGCCACAGCTTCCGCCTCATCCTCGAAACCGAGCACCGAGAGCACCGGTCCGAAAAGCTCGCGCTCAATGCAGGCGGCGCTCTGCGCGCGGCTGCAATCGAGTATTGTCGGGCGATAGTAGTAGCCGGTCTCGCCGAGGCGTTCCCCGCCGGTGATGCGCTCCACTCCGGCCTCAAGCGACTCCGCCACGACGGCCTCGATGGTGTCGCGCTGGCGCGCGGTGCACAGTGGCCCCATCTCGGTCGCGGGATCGTCGGGCCGGTCGATTCGGATGGCCTCCGCCTTGCGCCGCAGTCGGTCGAGCAGGGCCTCCTTGACGCTGTTCTGCACCAGCAGGCGTGAACCGGCGACGCAGCTCTGGCCGCTGGCAGCGAAGATGCCGGCGACCTGCGCATTGGCAGCGCTGTCGAGGTCGGCGTCGTCAAAGACGATGAAGGGCGACTTGCCGCCCAATTCCAGCGAAGTGCTGGCCAGGTTCTCCGCCGAGCCGCGCACCACCGCGCGGGCGGTCTCTGGCCCGCCGGTGAAGGCAACATGGTCGACGAGAGGGTGGCTGGTCAGCACGGCACCGCACTCGGTTCCGAAACCGGTGATGATGTTGACCACGCCGGGCGGAAAACCGACTTCGTGGACGAGGCGGGCAAACTCCAGCAGTGGCGCCGGGCCGTCCTCGGAGGCCTTGAGCACCACCGTGCAGCCGGCCGCCAGGGCAGGGCCCAGCTTGACCGCGGAAAGAAACAGTTGGCTGTTCCAGGGCACCACGGCCGCCACGACCCCCAGGGGCTCGCGTCGCAGCCAGACTTCCATGTCGGGCTTGTCGATGGGCAGGTGCGCGCCCTCGATCTTGTCGGCCAAGCCGGCGTAGTAGCGATAGTACTCGGCCACATAGGCGATCTGTGCGCGCGTTTCGCGGATGATCTTGCCAGTATCGCGGGTCTCGAGCTCCGCCAGGCGCGGCGCCGCCTGCTCCACCCGTTCCGCCAGGCGATAGAGCAGCTTGCCGCGCTGGCTTGCGGTCAAGTCGCGCCAAGCCGGATCGCCCAAGGCGCGCTGGGCGGCTTTGACCGCGCGGTCGACATCCTCGGCCTTGGCTTCGGGCATGATGGCCCAGGGCTGTTCCGTGGCCGGGTCGAGCGACGAGAACTCGCCCGATCCCGCTTCGAAACAGCCGTCAATGTAGAGGGAGAAGCGTTCCATGGTCGGCCTCAAGCGAAGTGGGGCATGACGTCGTGCAGGAAGCGTTCAAGCGATGCGCGCTTGCGCTCGTAGGTCATGCCGCTGTCGATCCAGAAGGCGAACTCGTCGTAGCCCAGTGCCTCGTAGTGCTTGAGACGCTCCACCACCTCTCCCGCTTCGCCGATGATGTTGTTTCGGCGCATTGTCTCCGGGGACAAGAAGGGATGGGCGGCGATCTCTTCCTCGCTCAGTGGGGCGACCAGCCCCTGGGACACCGGGCGCTCGTTTTTGAACCAGGCGCCGAAGTAGTTGTAGAAGCGATTGATCTCGTCGGCGCCCTGCTGCGCGTCCGCTTCGCTGTCGGCGACGTAGGTGTGGCGCAGCACCATGATCTTCGGCCGGGGAACGGCCGGGTGCTCGGCGCAGGCGGTGTTGAAGCGCTGCATCAGGCTCTCCACCTCCTCATCGCCCTGAAACAGCGGCGTCACCTGGACGTTGCAGCCGTGGGCCACTGCGAAGGCGTGGCTGCTGGGATCGCGGGCAGCGACCCAGATCGGTGGATGCGGCTGCTGCATGGGCAGCGGCGCGGAGGTGGTGGCCGGGAACTGCCAGTGCTCGCCTGCGTGCGCATAGTCTCCGGCCCAGAGGCCTTGGATCGCGGGGATGAGCTCGCGCAGCTTCTGCCCGGCCGTCCAGGCGTCCAGTCCCGGGCAGAGACGCTCGTACTCGTAGCTGTAGGCCCCGCGCGCGATCCCCAATTCAAGCCGGCCGTCGGTGACGATGTCGGTCATCGCTGCCTCGCCCGCCAGGCGGATGGGGTGCCAGAAGGGGGCGATGACCGTGCCGGTACCCAGGCGGACGTTGCGCGTGCGCCGGGCAATGTCCACCAGGTTGATGAAGGGGTTGGGCGCGATGGTGAAGTTCATCCCATGATGCTCGCCGGTCCAGATGGCGTGCATGCCGCCCTCGTCGGCCATCGCGCAGAGCTGGAGCAACTCCTCGTAGAGCTGTCGCTGGCTCTGACCTGGGGTCAAGCGTTCCATGTGAACGAAAAGCGAAATCTTCATGGCGGACCTACCCTTGTGCCACGCGACGGACCTGGCCGGATCTCTGGTTGCCGAAATAGACCCCGAAGTTGCCCAGCCGGCTTTCGTCGGCGAAGCGGGTCAACATGGTGCGCAGGGCCTCGTCGGCCACCCGGTGCAGGGTGTCGGGGGTGAGTACGTGGAAGTGCCCTTGCTTGGGCTGCCCGTTGGAACTGGGGCAGAGGAAGGAGATGTGCTGCTTGCCCTCGTCCGGGTCTTCGTAGACGGCGTAAATAAAGCCGGGTGAGGCCTCGAGTCCGCTGGCGGCGATCAACTCGCCAAGGGCGGTGCTGGTGCCGCTGCGGGCTGCGCGGGCTTCCGGTAGGGACAGCGCCCCGTCGCTTCGTTCGACCAGCAGCACTCGCCCGTCCTGCTCCAGAATGGCGCTGACCAGGACCGCCGGACCGCCCGCCGCGGCAACGCCGCTCTTGGCCGGGGTGAAGTAGGTGCCGCGGTAGTAGCCCAGGCCTGGCTCGTTGTTTGCATCGAAGGCCTCGATGCGATCCAGCATGATGGCGTGATCGCCGGCGTCGACGAAGCGTTCCATCCGGCAGTCGAACCAGGCCGAGACCTCCGGCAGGATGGGCGCGCCGCTGCTTTCCGTGCGCCAATCCAGGCCGCTGAAGCGGTCGGCCACCGGTCGGCCGAAGGTGTTGGAAATCGACTTCTGGTGTTCGGCCAGAATGTTGACCGCGAAGCTTTCGGCCGCTGCGAAGTGCTGGAAGTTCCGGGAGGTCTTGGCCAGGGACACGAGCAGCAGCGGTGGGTCGAGCGACACGGAGGAAAAGGAGTTGGCCGTGAAGCCAATGGGGGCGCCGTCGCTGTCCAGGGTCGTGACGACCGTGACCCCGGTCATGAAGGCACCGAAGGCGTCGCGAAGCTGGCGATAGTCCTGCCCGCTCATACCCTGGCCTCCTCTGCTTGTGGAATGCGCGTCAGCCAGCCGCGCAGGGCCTCGTTGACGACCTCGGGTGCCGTCAGGTTGACCATGTGGCGCTCGCCGGGGATGACCAGGACCTCGCCGTCAGGGGCCGCCGTCGCCATGACTTCGGCCATGGCCGGAGTCGAGTTCGGATCCTCCGCACCGGTCAGCGCCAGGGTGGGGCAGCGGATCTGCTCCCAGCGATCGGCGTAGACGGCATCACCCTCGGCAAAGGCGCGATAGGCCGTGGCATAGCCTTGCGGGTCCACATCCTGCAGCCAGCCGGCTACGGACGCGCGTGCCTTCTGCTCGGCGGGGCGTTCGGTGAACCAGCGGCTGAGCGGCGCCTCGCTGTCCATCTTGCCCACAGTCAGTTGCTGCGCCCGCGCCAGCACCGAGGCGCGTGCTTCGGGCGAGCGGCGGTAGACGGCGTTCAGGACGGCCAGGCGCCTCACCAGATCCGGACGCTCGATGGCGACTCCGGCGGCGATCAGGGCACCCATGGAGTGGCCGGCCAGATTCACCGGCCCGCAGTCCAGGCCCTGCAGCACTTCTATGAGCCAGGCGACAAAGTCCGGCAGCCGGGAGTCCTGCGGTAAGGGGCTGCTGCCCCCGTGGCCAGGCATGTCGATGGCCAGAACGCGCCAGCTGCCGGAGAGCGCTTCGATCTGGGGTCCCCAGGCCTGGGCGCAGAGGCCGACGCCGTGCACCAGAACCAGGGGCTCGCCCTGACCGACCTCCAGGAAGGCCGCCTGTCCACCTGCCTCAGACAGCGGCAGGGTTCGAGACGTCATGGCCGAGTTCCTTCAGATCCTGATAGCGGTCGCCGATGCGATGGTGCGGGCGGCCGCCGATGGAGGCGCCCAGCGCCACCAAAATCTCGTCGGGCGCCGGGGCATCGGGGATGGCGAAATGGATGGTCAGGTAGTGCGAACGCCGCCCCGCGTCGTTCTTGTCCATCAGGGGGATCATCACCGGGGCATTGGCGCCGCCGCGGGTGTTGCAGAAGGACAGGTAGGACTTGGCGGCGACCGCCTCGCGGTAATGGTTGCCGAAGCGCAGGGTGTGGATCAGGCCGGAGGCATGCTCGACCTCGCCGTTCAGTCCCACGACACCTGACTTGCCGTAACCCTCCACCGCTTCGCCCGAGCCGGCTTCGGTGATGATCATTTCAGTCAGCAGTTCGCCAAGTCCCGGGGCCACGTCGTGAATCTCGGGCCGCAGGTCCTCTACGAAACCGCGACCCGCCCAGGGGTTCTGGACCACCGCCGCAGCTGCGATGAGGCGCAGCGGTTGCGGGGCGGCTTTGCCGCCTTCGATGAAGGTCTTTTCAACGTGCAGCAGGGTCTTGCGAATGACGGCTGGCATGACGAGGCCCTTTCAGTCTTGTGCTTGTGGTATGTTGGTATACCGTCTGACGGAATGTCAATAGACCATTGCCCCTTGTGATGCCCGCGACTAGGATGCCGACATGACCCAGGCCGCCTCCAATCTGCGGATCGACCGTCCTCCGCAAACGCTGCGCGAAATGGCGCTTGAGCGCATGCGCGGTGCCATCATTGCGGGATACTTCAAATCGGGAGAGCGACTGGTCGAGCGCTCGCTCTGCGATCAGCTCGGCGTGAGTCGCTCGGTGGTCCGCGAGGTGATCCGTTACCTGGAAGCGGAAGGCCTGGTGGAGTCCCAGCACAACAAGGGACCGACCGTTGCGTCGCTCAGCTGGGAGCAGGCGCGCCAGATCTACCGGATTCGTCTGCAGCTCGAGCGTGATGCGGCCGCAGCCTGCGCCGAGGGGGCCGACGCGGCAACCAAGACAGAGCTCCAGCAGGCGCTCAAGGCCCTGGAGAAGGCTTTTGCCGCGGGCCACACGATCGGCCTGTTCGATGCCACGACGCGTTTCTACGAGGTGATCTTCCGCTCAGCTGGACACGACATCGCCTGGGAGATCGTTCAGCGCCTCAACAGCCGGATCAGCCGCCTGCGCGGGCTGACGCTCGCGACCAAGGACCGCCATGTCTCGGGCCATGCGCGCATGGCCCAGATCTGTCAGGCGATCCTCGACAATGATCCGGAAGCAGCGGCGCAGTCGGTCGAAGAACACTTGACCGAGGCCGCGACCATTGCCCGGCGCCTCCTGCAGGCGGAAAGCGACGCGGAAGAGGAGAGATAGGCCATGCCCGCCTACTGGATTGCCCACGTCAAGGTGACCGACCCCGAGCGCTATCGCGGCTATACCGAGCTGGCACCTGCAGCCTTCTCCAGGCATGGCGCCCGCTTCCTTGCGCGCGGCGGCGAGAGCGAGACCTTCGAGGGCACGGCCTACGAGCGCCAGGTGGTGATCGAGTTCCCCGACCTGGAAAGCGCCCGCGCCTGTTACCGATCACCCGAGTACCAGGCTGCGAAGGCCAAACGTGACGGCGCCTGCGTCGCCCACGTCAGTATCGTCGCCGGCCTGTAGCGCGCTTGCCCTATCCAGGCTCGGTTGAGACCAGCCCGTACCAGGCCCCTGGAGCGTCCAGCGGTAGGACCGTCTCGCTGGGGGTGAAGCCCGCAATGCGCTGACGCAGGGCGTCGATGAAGAGCTGTTCGGCCGAGGTGTGGCGGCAGCGCGGGTTGATTACCAAGTGGATCGGGGCTTCCGGCAGCTCATCGTACGGCGGCAATCGCCAGAGCCGACCGTCGGCCGCTTCCTCGGCAACTGAATGCAGCGGGAACATGGCGATGCCGATGCCGGCGCCGACCATGCGCTTGACCTCCGAGACATTGAACGACTGTGCCACCACGCGCAGCTGCAGGCGCTGGCGCAACTGGGACAACTGCGTCGGCCAACTGCTCTCTGCCAGACGGTTGGTTTGCATGGAGACGCAGTCCAGGCCCTGAAGGTCGTCGAGGCTCAGATCCCGGCGCCCGTAAAGCGGGTGGCGGCCGCCACAGAAATGGCCGAAGCGTACGCGATAGACCGGTTCGTAGTGCAGATCGGGGCGAAAGCGATCCATGTAGACCAGGCCCAGCGAACTGGTCTTGTTGAGCACGCTGCGCTCCGCGTTGACGCTGCTGGTCACAGTGGTCTGGATCCGCACATCCGGATAATCACGGTGGAAGTGATAGAGCAGGTCGTTCAGCAGGTGGTCCGGCATGGTGCTGGCCATGGTGAGCCGCACCGTGCCCTGCACCGCCCCGCTGAGGTCGGCGATCTTGGAAGAGAGGCGCGAGACGTGCCCGTAGATCTCCAGACTCTCCTCGAAAAGCAGCAACCCGGCCGGGGTGAGTTCGAAGTTGGATCCGCCCCGTTTCAGCAGCGTCATACCCAACTGCTCCTCGAGGCGGCGCAGGCTGTTCGAGATGCTGGGCTGACTGACCAGGAGTCGGTTGGCGGCACGAGTCAGGCTGCGTTCCTGGGCAATCACGATAAAGGTGCGCAGCAGGTTCCAGTTAAGATTGCGTGCCGTGGCCTCGAGCGGAAAGGCCTCCGCCTCATCCATGAGCGAGCGGGTGCGTTCGGCATCGGCATAGGGCAGGTGGTTTCCCTTGCGCGGCGGATGGGCGAGAGCGTCGCTGTCCGATGCATTCGGTTTCATCATAGCAATTAATTATATTCCAGATAGCGATAATCTATTTGAAACATGACTTGCCCGGGCCTTCAATGCCCTCGGCTCATGGATTCGCTTTTCTCGTAGGACACCGCCGTTGGTGAACCTACTTCCGGAAGACTCGGCCTCGGGCCTATCCGGATAATCACCACAGGGAGAAAAAAATGCTTCGTCGAACCCGTCTACTCAGCGGCAGCGCAGGCCTTCTGGCCGCCGGTGCCATGCTTGCCAGCGGTGTGGCCGCTGCCGATACCATCAAGATCGGCGTGGTCGGGCCGCTGACCGGACCGGCTGCCAACTCCGGCATCTCCATGCGTCAGGCCTACGAACTGGTGGCGCAGGAGGTAAACGAGGAAGGCGGCCTGAACATCGATGGCGAGCAGGTTCGGGTGGAGTTGATCTTCGAGGACAGCGCCTCGCGCCCCGAGGTCGGCGTCAGTGCGGCCCAGAAACTCCTGACCCGCGACCAGGTCGATCTCCTGGTGGGTGACACCATCGCCAGCTCCGTCACGCTGGCGCTCATGGAAGTGGCACCCAGCTTCAACAAGTTCATGATGAGCGGCCAGCCGGTCTCGATCGAAATCGCCAACAAGATCAAGACCGATCCCGAGCGCTTCGCCAACTTCTGGAAATCCAGCTTCAACAGCGATGCCTATGCCGACACGCTGCACGGCACGGTGAGCTGGCTAATGGAGTCGGGCGATCTCGACGCCGGCGACAAGTCGGTGGCCTTCATCGTCGAGGATACCGACTACGGCATCTCCAACTACGAATACACCGCCCCGCTCTTCGAAGAGCAAGGCTGGACCACCCAGATGGAGACCGTGGCGCTGGGCCATGCCGATTTCTATCCGCAGCTCTCCAAGCTGCGTAACGATGAGCCGGACGTGGTGGTTTCCATCTTCACCTCGGTCAACTCGGGCATCGCCCTGGTGAAGCAGATCGAGGAGCAGGGCCTGGAAGCGCTGCACCTCGCCGTCTACTACCCGATCCGCTCCGAGTTCCTCGAGGGCGCCGGCGAAGCGGCGGAAGGTCTGCTCTGGACGCCGCTGATGTTCGATCCGGTGAACAACGAGGAACACAAGGAGTTCTCGGATTACATGAACGAGAGCATCGGCGTGGCGGCCGGCGGTGACCATGCTCAGGGCTACTGCCAGATGGGCATGCTGCTCGACAACATCGAGCGCGCGGGCACGGTTGAGCCGGAGGCACTCTCCGCTGTTTTCGCCGATACCGACTATAGCTGCGTGATCGCCCGCTACGTCTACGACACCGAGATCCACACCCCGAAGGTCGGGGCCGAGTATCTCCCGGTGCCGATGGCGCAGATCCAGGATGGCTCCAGCTTCGCCATCTGGCCCGAAACCACGGCGACCTCCGAGTTCCAGCCGCAGAACTGAGGCCGAGAACTGTAATCGATCCGGCTCCGGCGCACCGCCGGAGCCGGACAGCGGCAGGAATGTGCATGTCTTCTCGCAGTCAGCAACCGCTTCTGCAGGTGGAGCAGGCCTCCATGATCTTCGGAGGTCTGGTCGCGGTGAAGGATCTCAGCCTGGAGCTGGGCAAGGGCGAGATCCTGGCTCTCATGGGCCCCAACGGGGCCGGCAAGACCACCACCTTCAACATGATCGCCGGCGCGCTCATTCCCACCAGCGGGCGGATTCTGTTCGAGGGTCGCGACATCACCCGCATGAAACCCGATGGGCGGTGCCGGGCGGGGGTGGCGCGCACCTTCCAGATCACCCAGCCCTTCCACGAGCTCTCCGTGGTCGAGAACGTGATGGTGGGCTCCATGGTCCACCACACCAGCCTGGCGGAAACCCGCAAGGAGGCCCTGACCTACGTCGAGATGGTCGGGCTGGGCGCGAAGGCCGAGGCGCCGGCCAAGCAACTCAGCACGGGTCAGCGCAAGCGCCTGGAACTCGCCCGCGCCATGGCCACCCGGCCGCGTCTCCTGCTGATGGACGAGGTGACCGGCGGCGTGGATCAGAAGAGCATTCCCGATCTGGTGGCGCTGGTGCAGCGCCTGCACGGGGAGGGGCTGACCCTGATCATCATCGAACACAACATGCGTGTGATTAGCGAACTGGCCCATCGCGCCATCTTCATGAATCGCGGCGAGAAGATCGCCGAGGGCACCCCGGCAGAGATTGCCGAGCACCCCGACGTGGTGGAGCTCTACCTCGGCGAGGCCGCCCATGCTTGAGATCGAGGGGCTGGATGTTTTCTACGGCGACTTCCAGGTGCTCTGGGACGTCGGCCTGACCGTCGGATCCGGCGAGGTGGTTGCCGTGCTCGGCCCCAATGGTTCGGGCAAGAGCACCGTGCTTAAGGCGATCATGGGCCTGACGGCGGCCAAGCGCGGGCGAATCACCTTCGAGGGGCATGACCTGCGGCGGGTGCCCACCCATGGCAAGGTGGATCTGGGCATTTCCATGGTGCTGGAGCGGCGTCGCCTCTTCGGCGCGATGAGCGTACAGGAGAACGTCCTGCTGGGCGCCTACAGCTGCCGTGACAAGGCGGAGGTCAAGCGTCGGCTCGAATGGGTGGAGAGCCTTTTTCCCATCATCGCCGAACGGCGCGGCCAGGAAGCGGGCCGCATGTCCGGCGGTGAACAGCAGATGGTGGCGATCGCGCGCAGCCTCATGTCCAAGCCGCGCCTGCTGCTGATGGACGAGCCGTTCCTGGGCCTGGCCCCGCGCATCGTGCATCAGATCCTCGACATCATCCGCAAGATCCACGCCGAAGGCATCTCGGTCGTCTTCAACGAGCAGAACGTCCAGCTCTCCTTCGGCCTGTCCGACCGGGGTTACCTCCTGGAAAGCGGCCGGGTGGTCTTGAGCGGAACCGGAGACGAGATGCTTTCAAGCGACGTGGTGCGGCGCGTCTATCTCGGCGGCTGACGGGACCCGAAATGACAATCTTCCTCGAACAGATCATCAACGGCATCATCATCGGGTCGATGTATGCCCTCATCGGCAGCGGCATCGCCCTGATCTATGGCACCATGCGCGTGCTCAATCTCGCCCATGGCGAGTTCTACATGATGGGCGGCTATCTGGTGTTCTTCCTGGTGGTTGCCTACGCGGTGCCGCCGTGGCTGGCGATTCCCATTGCCATTGCCGCCATCTTCGTCCTGGGAGTTCTGGTGCAGCGGCTGACCATCGCCTACCTGCTGCCGCGCGAGGAGTGGGCCTTTGCCACCATCGCGGCCACCCTGGGGCTTTCGATCTTCCTGCAGAACCTGGCGCTGATCCTATTCGGCGAGCAGTTCCAGTCGATCCCCTACTACCTGCCCGGTGTGGTGGAGATCGCCGGCCTGCGCCTGCCGCAGCAGCGCCTGCTGATGCTGGCGGTGGCCATCATCACCATCGCGATCATGACCTTCGTTCTCGCCAAGACCCGCTTCGGCTGGGCCCTGCGCGCGACCTCACAGGACAAGGACGCGGCCGCGGTGGTCGGGATCCCCGCTGCGCGCATCTACACGATCACCTTCGGCATCGCCGCCGCCCTGGGCTGCATCGCAGCGGCCATGCTCGCCCCGATCTACGCGGTCAATCCCTGGATGGGGATGCCGGTGCTCTTCAAGGGCTTCGTTGTGGTGATCCTGGGCGGGCTCGGCAGCTTCCCGGGCGCCATCGTCGGCGGGATCCTGCTCGGCATCGTGGAGGCCGTGGGCGTGCAGGTCACCTCATCGGAATGGCGCGACGTCATCGCCTTCGGTCTCATGATCCTGGTCATCTGGGTGCGCCCCTGGGGTCTCTTCGGTAAGCCGCGGTAGGAGCGTTCCACAAGCATGTTCAAGCCTCTCACACTGCGGACCTACCTGCTTGTCGCCGCGCTCATCGCGCTGGCCCTGGCGCTGCCGCACTTCATCGACGACAGCTATCTGCTGCACCTGATGATCCTGTCGATCATCTTTGCGATCTTCGCTTCGGCCTGGAACCTGGTGACCGGTTTCGCCGGCCTGAAGACCTTCGGCCATCACGCCTTTTTCGGGATCGGCGCCTACGCCTCGGCGCTGCTGGGTATCAATCTGGGCCTCAGCCCCTGGCTCACCATCTGGCTGGCGGCGGTCATCGCGGCACTGGCGGGCGTGTTCATCGGCACGCCGATCCTGCGCATCCGCTCCATGCCGCACGTGGCCATCGTCACGCTCGCCTTTGCCGAGATCGTGCGCATCACGATTTCGAACCTGCAGGGCATCACCCGCGGCGAACTGGGGCTCTGGGGCATTCCGGCCTTCGAGGGCTTCACGCTGCCGCTGATTGGCGAGGTGGTGTTCAACCCCTCGGTCAAGATCTGGTACTACTACCTCGCCCTGGGCCTGCTGCTGCTGTCCATCGGGCTCATCGCCTTGATGATGCGCTCCAAGGTCGGTCTGGCGGTGGTGGCCATGCGCGACGGCGAGGATGCGGCAGAAAGCCTGGGCATCAATCTCGCCCGCTTCAAGCTGCTGGTCTTCGGCGTCAGTGCCTTTCTGGTGGGTCTCGCCGGTGCCTTCTACGCCCACTATGTCAGCATTCTCACACCCATGGCGGCCGTGGGTCCCGACCTGATCATCCTGGTGATCGCCATGGTGCTGGTGGGCGGCCTCGGGACCTTCAGCGGGCCAATCATCGGCGCCTTCGTCCTGACCTTCCTGGGCGAGTCGCTGCGGGTTCTCGATGACTACCGCCTGCTGATCTACGGCGCCCTCATCATCCTTTCCATCATGTTCATGCCGCGCGGTCTGGCGACCATCGGCAGCTTCTTCCGGCGCCGTCCGGCGGAAGCCCGCGCCGACTGACGCCGCAGCGCCGATCCAAGGAGTAAGCGAGCCATGCTCGACAAGGAAATTGCGTCCGCCATCCTGAAAAGCGTCGACGAGGGTTTCGACGAGCAGGTGGCTTTCACCCAGGACCTGGTCCGCCTGCCGTCGCTGCGCGGCGAGGAGCACACCGCGCAGGACTTCATGGCCGCGGCCATGCGCACGCGCGGCTTCGACGTGGATCAGTGGCGCATCGACGTGGAGGCCATCAAGGACCTGCCCGGCTTCGCCCCGGTGAAGATCTCCTATGAGAACGCCTTCAACGTGGTGGGCAGCTACCGTCCCAAGGCGGTGAGCGGCCGTTCGCTGATCCTGAACGGACACATCGACGTCGTGCCCACCGGCTCATGGGACCGCTGGACCCGCACGCCCTTCGACCCGCACGTCGAGGATGGGTGGATGTATGGCCGCGGCGCCGGCGACATGAAGGCAGGTCTCGGCCTGATGCTCTATGCCTACGATGCCATCGTGCGCGCTGGCTATGCGCCGGCGGCACCGATCCACTTCCAGTCGGTCGTGGAGGAGGAGTGCACCGGCAATGGCGCGCTCGCTTGCCTGCAGCGCGGCTACAAGGCCGACTGCGCGCTGATTCCCGAGCCGATCGAGCCGATCCTGCTGCGCGCCCAGGTGGGCCTGATCTGGTTCCAGGTGCATGTCTCCGGCGATCCGCAGCACGCCTCGGGCTATCAGGACGCGGGAAGCAACGCCATCGAGAAGGCCTTCGGGGTCTGGCAGCAGCTCAAGGAGTTGGAGAAGGATTGGAACGCGCGCAAGGTCGAGCATCCGCTCTACAAGGACCATCCGCACCCCATCCGCTTCAACCTGGGCAACGTCTCGGGCGGCGAGTGGACCTCCAGCGTGCCGGCGGCCTGCACCATCGAGGTCCGGGTCGGGGTCTATCCAGGCTGGAAGCTGGAGGACGCCCGCGCCGAGATCGAGGCCTGCGTGCGCCAGGCGGCCATGAGCGATCCCTACCTCAGCAACAACCCGCCCACCGTCGAGTATCACGGCCACATGGCGGAGGGCTATGTGCTGGAGAATGCGGAGGAGCCGGAGAAGATTCTGGCCGAGAGCCACCGTGCGGTCTTCGGCAAGGACCTCACCGAACACGTCACCTCGGCTGCGACCGATGCCCGCTTCTTCGGACTCTATCAGGACACGCCGGGCATTGTTTACGGGCCGGTCTGCGAACAGCCGCACGGCTTCGACGAGCGGGTCGATCTCGAGTCGGTGCGTCAGGTGACCAAGACCTACGCCTTGTTCATTGCCGAGTGGTGTGGTTTGCAGTCACGATAAACGACAACCCACGATAGGGCCGCTCAGGCGGCAAGCAGGGAGAGGAGGGGACGCATGCGCAATCTTCGCATAGACGGCGACCGTCTTTGGTCCAGCCTTATGGAGATCGGGCGGATCGGAGAAACCCCGGCCGGTGGCTGCCGGCGACTGGCGTTGACCGATGAGGATCGCCGGGCGCGCGACCTCTTCTGTCGCTGGGCGCAGGAAGCCGGCTGCACCATCCGCATTGATCCCATCGGCAACATCTTTGCGCGCCGGGCGGGGCGCGATGACAGCCTGCCGCCGGTGATGGTCGGCAGCCATCTGGACACCGTGCCCACCGGGGGCAAGTTCGACGGCGTCCTGGGCGTCATGACCGGATTGGAGATTCTGCGCTCGCTGCACGACCGGGACATCGTCACCGAGGCCCCGGTGGAGGTGGCGGTCTGGACCAACGAGGAGGGCAGCCGCTTTTCGCCCATGACGCTGGGCTCCTCGGTCTACACCGGCGAGACCGACCTGGCCTTCGCCTACGGGCGCGCCGACGTGGAGAACGTCACGGTCCGCGAAGCGCTGGAAGCCATTGGCTACAAGGGCGAGGCCTCGCTCGGCGAGCGGCCCATCAAGGCCTACTTCGAAGTACACAACGAGCAGGGGCCGGTGCTGGAAAGCCATGGTGAGGCGGTCGGCATCGTCACGGCCTCCTTCTATGCCCGCTACTTCGTGGCCACCATCCGCGGCGAGGCCGCTCACGTCGGACCGACCCCCATGGCCCGGCGCAAGGACGCCATGGTGGGCGCGGCGGCCCTGACCCTGGAGATCGACCGCATCGGCCGCAGCCATGGCGAGGATGGGCGCTCCAACGCGCCGCACATCGAGCTCTATCCCAATGTGCGTGGCGTCATCCCCTCGGAGGTCCGCCTGAGCTGCGACGTGCGGCACAGCGATCCCGAAGTGGTCGCGGTGATGGAAAGCGAGCTACGGGCGGCGGCGAAGGAGGTCGCAGCCAGCCGCGGCGTCGAGATTGAACTGGAGCAGTACTACGAGTTCGGGCCAATCCACTTCGACCCCGATATGACCCAGGTGCTGCGCGACTGCGCCGACGGCCTGGGGCTGAAGCACCGCGACCTGCTGACCGTTGCCGGCCACGATGCCGTCCCGCTCAACCGCATCTGCCCCACGGCGCTGCTCTTCGTTGCCAGTTGCAACGGCATCAGCCACAACGAGAGTGAGGCCTGCAAACCCGAGGACGTTGCTGACGGCGCCAATGTGCTGTTCCAGGCAGTCCTGAGCCAGGCGGGGCTGGCCGCCGAGGCGGGAGCCCGCTGATGGAGAATGCAACGCGCGCGGCCATGCGGCGCGGGGCGGTGGCGACCGCCAATCCCGACGGCGCCAGGGCCGGACTTGAGGTTCTGGAGGCCGGCGGCAATGCCATCGATGCCGCCGTGGCGGCAGCCTTTGCCATGGGCGTGGTGGAGCCGCTGGACAACGGCATCGGCGCCAGCGGCTTCGCCCTGGTCCATTCCGCCAGTGAGGGGCGGACCCTGGCGGTGGATTTCCTCGGTACCGCGCCCAAAGCTGCGCACTTCGAGCTGACACCGGCCTTCACCGGCTTCATGACCGGCTATCACCTGCTGGTGCGCGATCAGGCCAATGAGATCGGCCATCGCTCCGTCGCCGTGCCGGGCGCGGTGCGAGGTCTGGCCCATCTGCTGGAACGCTTCGGCAGCCTGCCCTTCCGGGAGGTTATCGAGCCGGCGGCGCGCCTGGCCGAAGAGGGCTTTACGATCGACCGCTATCTGGGCGAGCGCATTGCCACCACCCTGGACTACATCGAGCGCTACCCGGAAACCGCCCGGCTCTTCCTGGACGCTCAGGGTGCGCCGCTTCCGGCTGGCACGCACCTGCGCCTTCCCGACCTGGCTGTATCGCTGCGCCGCCTGCAGGCGGCGGGGCCCGATGACCTCTATGAGGGAGAGTTGGCCGCGGCGATCCTGGCCGAGATCCAGCGCGGCGGCGGTTTCATGACCGCGGAGGATCTGGCGGCCTTCCGCCCTGTCGAGCGCAAGCCGGTGACCGGCCGCTATCTCGACTACGAGGTTGCCACCATGCCGCCGCCCTCAAGCGGTGCCTTTGTGCTGGCGGGCCTGGCGCATCTGCAGCGCGGCCAGGCGCAGGATCACCATCTCGCTCTGGGCACGGCCATGCAGCAGATGTTTGCGCTGCGTGCTTCCACGCTGGGCGACCCGGCGCAGACCCCGGTCGATCTCGCGCCGCTGGGCATCGACAATGAAAGCCTTCGACTGCGCGAGCCGCCGCAGACCACCTCGCTGTCCACCATGGACGCGGCCGGGAATGCGGTCACCATCACCTACTCCAACATGAACCACTCCGGCGTGGTGGTGCCGGGTACGGGCATCGTGCTGAACAATCAGCTTCTGCTGTTCAATCCCTGGCCGGGCACCCCCAACTCGCTTGCCGCCGGCCGGAAGCCGGTCAGCAGCATGATGCCGACCCTGCTGTTCGATCGAACCGGCCAGGCGGCGGTTGCCATCGGCGCCTCGGGCAGCACGCGCATTCCCACCAGCGTGATGCAGGTGCTCTACCACCGCTTCGTGCGCGGCCTGCCGCTCGCCGCGGCGCTGACCGAGCCGCGGCTGCACGCCGAGGGCGCAGAGGTCACCGCCGATGCGGAATTGGCCGGAGTGGCGGAGCAGGTTGCGGCGGAGTTGGGCTGCAGCCTCGAACTCCTGCCCGGACGCGACAGCAAGCTCGGCGTGGTTCAGTGCATCAGCCGCGACGGCGACGGCAGCGTGGAGGCCATGGGCGACCCGCGGGCCGATGGCCAGGGGCTGGTGCTCTAGCAACAGGCGGCCGTGAACATCGCCGCGCCATAAGTGGCTTCCGTCCTCCGGGCCAATGTGCTCAGCTTGCTCTGTTCCGCGACTGTCCCGCGTGAAAGGAGAAGCGGCATGGGCGTGAAGTATCGCACGCAAGCCTTCTGTGCAGCATTCGGTTTGGACATCCCCCTGCTCATGGCCCCCATGGCCGGATCGTCGCCGCCGGCGCTGGCGGCGGCTGTGGCGGAGGCGGGCGGCATGGGCGCCTGCGGTGCCCTGGCGCTGGATCCCGCGGGCATCGCCGATTGGGTGGCGCGTTTCCGCCAAATGTCCGGCGGCAGCCTCCAGATCAACCTCTGGGCTCCCGATGAGCCCCGACCGCGCGACGCCGGCGTCGAGGCGGCCCAGGCCGACTTCCTGGCCGGCTTCGGACCGCGCCCCGAGGTCCCCGAAGGGCCGTTGTTGCAGGATTTCGATGCACAGTTCGAGGCTCTCCTTGCCGCGCAGCCCCAGGCCGCCTCCAGCATCATGGGCCTCTTCCGCCCGGACCAGGTCGAGCGACTCAAATCCGCCGGCATCAAGTGGATCGCCACCGCCACCAGCCTGGGCGAGGCGCTGGAGGCCGAGGCGGCCGGCGCCGATGCCGTGATCGCCCAGGGGGCCGAGGCCGGCGGGCACCGTGGCGCCTTCACGCCGGAAGCAGCCGTCCGAGCGTCGGTGGGCAGCCTGGCCCTAATCCCGGCGCTGGCCGATGCTCTCAAGGTGCCGGTGATCGCAGCCGGCGGCATCGGCGACGGGCGGGGTGTGGCGGCAACCCTGGTGCTGGGCGCCTCGGCCGCCATTCTCGGCACCGCCTTGCTGCGCACCCCAGAGGCTGATATCGCCGCGCCCTGGGCCGAGGCCCTGGCGCGGGCGCGCCCGGAGGATACGGTGGTGACGGCCGCCTTTTCCGGTCGGCCGGCGCGCGCCCTGCGCAACCGCTTCACCGATGCGGCCACGGCGCCAGCTGCACCGCCCCCGGCGCCCTATCCCGTCCAGCGCTTCTTGACCGAGCCCATGCGCAAGGCGGCAGTGGCCGAGCAGGATGGGGAGCGCCTCTACGCCCTGGCCGGCCAGGGCATGGGCCTGGCCCGTGCGGAGCCGGCCGAGAAGCTGCTGAGGCGGGTGTGGCAGGAGGCCAGCGACCTCCTGCCCTGAACAAGTGTTACCGCACGCGGCAGAGGGTGTGGATGACCTCGATGGCCGATCCGAACTCCTCGTTGCCCGGCAGGTAGGGGCGCGGCTCACTGATCGACAGGACCGACCAGAGCCCTTCGGCCTCCAGGCGCTTGACCGTCGCGCCGAAGTCCAGCGCCGCCCAGCGGTCGCTGCGCTGGGTGAAGGTGACCACGCCGTCCTTGCGCACGCAGCGACAGAGGTCGCGCAGCAAGGCCTCGGCATCCTCGATGTAGGTCAGCACGCCGATGGAAGCAGCCGCGTCATAAGCCTTATCCTCGACCGGCAGCGGCACCTGTTGCAGGTCATGCTGTAGCAGCCGCTCGTAGGCCCCGCGGGTCCCGGCTCGCTTGAGGGATTCAGCGGAAATGTCGATGCCGTCGGCACGGAAGTTTCCTCGCCGGCCCAGCGTCTCACCGAAAAGTCCGGTGCCGCAACCGACGTCGAGCAGGCGCGCATTCGCCGGCAGATGGGGCATGAGCAGGTCCATGGCGTCATCCGGCGCTTGATACTGCCACTGGTCCAGGGTTTCGTCGTAGTTGCCGGCCCAGTCATCGTAGTAGCTCGCCACGGCTTCGGAATCCGTCGAGCCTTCCTTCAGGCTGCTCAAACCCTGTGTCTTGCCCTTGCCATCCGACTGCATGCTCAACTCCTTGGCAGTTGTTCCGTGGAGCGCCCGCTGCGGGCGCCCGCGCCGCGCAGCTAAACCCCCCACGCCCGACATGACAAGCCACGCCCCGTTGACGGGCAGCAAAGCGCCCGATAGGAGGTAGCGCCATCGGCATGCGACCGCGGACGGAAGGGTGGCAGAGTGGTCGATTGCACCGGTCTTGAAAACCGGCGATGCGCGAGCATCCGTGGGTTCGAATCCCACCCCTTCCGCCATTTATGATGCTCGGCGCTTCCTGTCGTTGCTGGACCAGCCGATGATGCTGTTCCGCCCGTTGTTGGAGGTTGCGCAGTTCGAATGAACAGATGCGCCCGTGCACCGTTCCGCGGTTCGAGACATCACTGCCCCAACGTCTGATCCAGTTCAGAATTGTTTTCTTTTGGGAGCCTTTGCACCGCCCCCTCTAACCGAACGGGGCGGACTGGGGTGGAGCGTGTATAGCTCATGCTTCGTCGTGTGCGCGGAACGGAGTGATGGGCAGCCGATCGACGCCCGGCCCCTCTCAACCACCTCGTGCACGTTGAGGAAAAAACAAAACAAGGAAAAACCTGTCATGAAGCTTCGTCTTGCCGGTTTGAGCGCGCTTGGCCTTGCGCTTTGTCTGGTTTCCCCGGCCGGTGCACAGGTTGGGCGTACCGCGATCGGGGAGGTGGTCGCGATCATCGATGCCACATCCTACCGGGGCGAAACGCTCGAGGTGCCGTCCGAGGGCACGTCGACGGCCGAGGTCAGGTCCTTCGGGCCCGTCAACTCGGTTTCCATTCAGGCGCACGACCCCGAGTCCGACAGCATCATGCGCAACGTCCTGTCCATAGAGCTGACGCTCATGGGCAGCGATGCCTCCGCCGCCCTCACGGGCGCCTCCGTGTCCTGGTGGCCCGAGGGCATGAGCGAACCCTTCTATCTCAGCGAGGGCAGCGGCACCGAAGTGGAAGCTGAAGTCGACAGCCTTGCGCTCGAAAGCGAGGCTCCTGCGGTCCAAGGACGTTTCTCCGCGCTGGTCTGCCGTGCCGACAGCTTCTTCTCCGAGGTCGACACCGGCGATTGCCGGACGGTCGAAGGCACCTTCGATACGGCGTTGCGCAAGGCCGACTGAGTCCGGCCGGCAAGGCGAGCCCGCTCCCACCTCCCGGCTTTTGGCAGCCCTGCCCGCCTCAATCCAAGAAGAACAGGAGGTCGTGAACGAGCTGAGTTTCCCTTCGCGCACCGCATCGCTTGTGCGCTACGCCACCTCTTCTTCCCGCAGCACCTCACTGACCTTCTTGGCCAGTTCCTGGCGGCGGTAGGGTTTGGGCAGGAAGTGGATGTCGCGACCCAGGCGACCGCCAGTGAGCATGGCGTCTTCAACATAGCCTGAGGTGAAGAGAATGGGCAGGTCGGGATAGCGCTTGCGCACCTCATCGGCCAGTTCCCGCCCGCTCATGCCCCCGGGCATGATCACGTCGGTCAGCAGCAGATCAATGTCCGGTGTCACCTCCAGCACCCCCAGCGCGGCCTGGGCATTTTCGGCCACGCTCACCCGATAGCCGAGGCTGCGCAACTGGCCGATCAGGTTCTGCCGCACTATGGCGTCGTCTTCCACGGCCAGGATGTGCTGCTGGGCGCCCTCACGGGGGGCGGGCGGGGCTTCACGCTCGGCCAGGGCGTCTTTGCCGGCGCGCGGCAGATAGAGTGTGACGCGGGTGCCCTTGCCGACCTCCGAATCGATCCGGGCATGGCCGCCGCTCTGATTGACGAAGCCGTAGACCATGGAGAGACCGAGACCGCTGCCCTCGCCGGCGCCCTTGGTGGTGAAGAAGGGTTCGAAGGCTCGAGCCGCGACCTCCGGCGGCATGCCGCTGCCCTCGTCTACCACGCTCAAGACCACATAGCGGCCGGGCGAAAGGTCGGCGTCTTCTTCGACGCCATCGCTGTAGTGGTCGAGGTTGCGGGTCTCAATGGTGAGCTGGCCGCCCTTGGACATGGCATCGCGGGCGTTGATTGCGAGATTGAGCACTGAGACCTCGAGCTGGCCCGGGTCGACTTCGGCCTCCCAGAGGTCGGGCGCGGCAATCACCTGGATCTCGATGGCCTCTCCCAGGGAGCGACGCAGCAGTCCCTGCATGCGCTCGATCAGGGCGTTTATGTCCACCGCCCGAGGGGCAAGCGCCTGGCGGCGGGCAAAAGCGAGCAGGCGGCCGGTCAGCTCGGCGCCGCGTTCCGCAGCGCCCGCGACCATCGCGGCGAGTTCCTGCAGATCCGGCTGGTCGGCGAGTTCCTCGGCCAGCAGTTCCGAGTTGCCCATGATAACGGTCAGAAGGTTGTTGAAGTCGTGCGCGACGCCACCGGTGAGCTGCCCCACCGCTTCGAGTTTCTGCGCCTGTCTCAACTGCTCCTCGGTTTCGGTTTGAGCCGTGATGTCGGCCAACATGGAACAGACCGCCGCTTCGCCCTGCCACTGGATCGTGAAAGCACGATTGTCGAGCACCAGCTTCTCGCCGTCGCGGCGGCGGCCCTCGACGCGATAGAGAGCCGGAGCTTCCTGGCCGTTCAATCGTGCCCGGTTGTAGGCCGTGAGCCGCCCAAGTTCATGTTCGGCGAAGAGCTGCTTGCAGTCGCCCAAGGCCAGGATTTCCTCGGAGCTCTCGTAGCCGAACATCCGGGCCAGCGCCGGATTGACGAGGACCGGCGCGAAGTTGCGGTGAACCAGGATTCCCACCGTTGCCTGATCGATCAGGCGTTCCAGTTGCTGCTGTAGCTCGCGTGTGCGTGCCTCCGCTGCGATGCGTTCCGACACGTCGCGGAAACTGACTACGGCGCCGATGATCTCGCCGTCCGCGCCGTAGAGTGCGGAGCTCTCGAACTCCACGGGAATAGGGCGGCCGTCCTTGTGGAAGAAGACCTGGCCCTCGCTGCGGCGCATCTTGCCGTCGGCCAGGGTGTGATAGACGGGGCACTCTTCCATCGGGTAGGGGCGACCGTCGGGGTGATGATGGTGAAAGAGATTGTGGCTGTTGTTGTTCAGCACCTCGTCGGGACCCCAGCCCAGGATGGCGCGCGCTGCAGGGTTCTGCCGGATGGTGCGGCCCTGCTTGTCGATGACATGAAGCCCATCGGCCACCGAGTTCAGGATCTGGCCGGTCTCAAGCTGCGCGGCGCTGCGTTCAGCAATGAGACGGTGCCGCTCCAGGGCAAGTGCCAGCGACTGGCCCAGGAACTCCGCGATGGCGGTGACGGGTGCGGGAAAGTCTGCTTCCGCAGCCGAGGCGGCAATAGCCAGCACGCCCAGGAGTTGGCCGTCTTCACCACGCAGGGGGATCCCCATCAACCGGGTGTCGTGCCCGCTCTCGCCCAGGGGCTCTGCGCCGCTGTCGTGTGCCAAAAAGGCAAAAGTGGCCAGCGAAGCGGCTTCGGCGATGCGACGAGCGATCTCCGGCGTTTCCTCGGTCACCGCAGGTGAGCTCAGGCCGCGCTGCGCGACCAACTCCAACGCATCGTCTTTGCCCTGTTCCCTCACCAGCCAGACCGCACCGCGCGAGGCCATATCGGCGGCGATCAGCGCGTCAAGCACCTCGCCCAGCATTGCCTGGGTGTCCTGCTGCTCGGCGATGGCGTGATAAACGGATGCGAAACTGCCCAGGGAGGTGCGCATGGAGTGCACCGCGCCCTCCAGGTGCCAGATTTCCTCGATCCGTGATTCGCGTCGTGGCGGGGGCGAGAAATCCAGTGCGGCGATGCGGTCCAGATCTCCAGTGAGCCGCTCGAAGGGCCGGGCGAGCCCGCGGCCGGCGAGCCAAACGGCTGCGACACCGATGATCAGCACGGCCCCGAAAACCTGGAGCAGGCGCGCGCGCAGTGCCGTTGGGCGCGCGCCGATCTCGCTGATCGGCGCGGCCATGACGAAAAGCGCCCGCTGCTCCTCCAGGGGCTTGATCTCGGCCAGCCACGCTTCGCCCTGGGCCGTCACGGACCCGAAAAAGGGGGAAGGGTCTTGCTGCCAACGCTCGACAAGTGCAGCGATCACCGGCGAGCCCGCATCGGCCGCTGTCGGCAGTCGGTTGTCGTCGGTCTCGAAGGCGCTCTGGGCTTCCAGGGCCGCGCGGAGCCGGGCGGTGTCACTGTAGGCGAGGAGGTTACCGTCCTGGCCCAGGACCGCGGCCTCGCTGGAAGGCGTGGGCTGGCCGCTCGGCAGGCGGCCGGAGAGGTCCCAGAGCGAGAGGTCGACGCCGGCCACGGCGCCGGAGTCTGTGCGGTGGCCGGCGGAGATGCCGGGCTCGCGCGTGGTGAAGAAGACGTAAGGGGCGGTGAGGATGGTGGTATCGCTGGCGTGGGCCTCGATGAACCAGGGGCGGGTCCGCGGGTCGAAATCGACATCCAGCTGCTGTGAGTCGCCAAGCGGGGTCAGGGTCGCGTCACGAAACTCGTAACGATAACCATCCTCCCCCGACCACTGCGTCAGCCAGGTCGCTCCCGGCGGCGGATCGAGCAGCGGGTCATCCAAGTCCGCGTTGCGCAGCAGCACGAAATCGCCGTTGGGCCAGCCGATGTAGGCAGCCGATACCCCCGGAACGGCTTGCAGGACTGCAGCCAGATCGCTTAGACGCGCTTCACGCTCCGGCTGCTCCGCGGCGCGGGCAAGCGGCGTCGCCGCCAGCGAGCTCGCCGCCGCGCTCGCCGTTTCCTTCAGGCGACCCAGGTCCTGCACGGCGAGATCGGCGCCGCCGGCAAATGAGGCGGCGACCGTCTGATCCACCATGTCCTGGGTGATGCGCCCGGCCAGCAGGCCCAGAATGACCGTCAGCACGCCGAACAAGAGAACAAAGGACAGGATGATGTGACTGCTCAGGGATAGACGTGGCAGCTTCGCCCCTTTGCGTCGGCCTTGCTTCTCGCCCCCGTCCTGGCTCATCGCCTCCCGTTCCCTCTCCCATGAAATGCAAGCCTGTACCTTCCGCTTGTCGATCCGCCAAGAATTGTATTTTATTATTATTGCATGTAATCCGGCGGCAACTCTATCGAGACTCTACCCCCCAGTCAGCACCTCATGGACCTTGCGCGCCAATTCCTGGCGCCGGTATGGTTTCTGCAACAGGTGGATGCCCGGGTCGAGGCGTCCGCCATGCACGATGGCGTTCTCGGTATAACCGGATGTGAAGAGTACCGGAAGCCGTGGATGCAACTCGAGGGCCGCTGCGGCAAGTTGCCGCCCGGTCATGCCGCCGGGCATGATGACGTCGGTCAGCAGCAGGTCGAAGCCATCCTGTTCGCGCAGCAATGCGAGGGCCGCTTCGCCGTTGGCGGCGCTGGTGACCTGGTACCCCAGGGTCTGGAGCTGTCCGCTGAGGTGGTCGCGAACCAGATCGTCGTCCTCCACGACGAGAATGTGGGCATCGCCTTCCTGTAGCGCTTCGGGTCGATCCTCGATCTGCGACATGACTTCCCGGTCGGCGCGGGGCAGATAGAGCTTGATTGTGGTTCCAACGCCGACTTCCGAATAGATGCGCGCATGGCCGCCGCTCTGGCGCACGAAGCCGTAGACCATGGAAAGTCCGAGGCCGCTGCCCTTGCCCGGTTCCTTGGTGGTGAAGAAGGGTTCGAATACCTTGGCGCAGGTCTCCGCCGTCATGCCGAAGCCGTTGTCCGAGACGGCGAGCAGCACGTAATTTCCCGGCGTCAGGCCCTGCTCCTCACGGCAGTAGTCCGCGTCCAGTTCAACATTGCGGGTTTCGATGGTCAGGCGCCCACCGTCGGGCATGGCGTCGCGGGCATTGAGCGCTAGGTTGAGCAGGGCCACCTCGAGCTGCCCGGGATCCACCTCGGCCTGCCAGAGCGCCTCGTCGAGATGGATCAGGATGTCGATGTCCTCCTTGAGGGAGCGGCGCAGCAGCTCCTCCAGGCGCGTTATGAGGTCGTTGACGTCTACCGCCCGCGGCTCCAGCGCCTGCTGCCGCGCGAAGGCCAGGAGGTGGTTGGTCAGGTCGGCGCCGCGCTGGGCCGCCTTGGCCACCATGCTGGCCAGGCGCTGCAGCTCAGGGTCCGCCTCGAGCGCTTCAGCCAGCAGTTCCCCGTTGCCCAGGATCACCGTCAGCAGGTTGTTGAAGTCATGCGCGACGCCGCCGGTGAGCTGACCGATGGCCTCGAGCTTCTGCGACTGGCGCAGCTTGTGCTCCACGTCACGTTGTGCGGTCACGTCGGCCATGCTGCCGACCACGCGGATGGCCCGGCCCTGGGCATCGCGCATGACAAAGCCTCGGTCGATGACCGTGGCATAGGTGTCGTCCCACTTGCGGAAGCGGTACTCTTCCTTCCAGTAGGGCTGGTCTCCATTGACGACGGCGAAGATCGAGCTCAGGACCTGCTCACGGTCGTCGGGATGCAGTCGTTCACGCCAGCTTTCGATGCCGGGGGCTGCGTCCGGGTCGCAGCCGAGGCTGCGCAGGTTGTCGTTCCACCAGACGTCGTTGCTCTCCGGTTTCCAGTCCCAGATCACGTCGTTGGTGGCACGGGCGACCAATTGGAAGCGCTCTTCGCTCAGTCGCAGCGCTGCTTCCGCTTCCTTGCGTTGCGTGACGTCCCGCTCGACGGCCACGAAGTGGGTGACCGCACCCGTCTCGTCGAACAGCGGGATAATGTCGCATTCCAGCCAGATCGTTTCCCCGGCCTTCGTGTAGTTGAGCAGCTCAACCCGCACGGGCTGTGTCGATTCCACCGCCTGGCGAATGCGATCCAGCGCCTCACGCTGGGTTCCCGGACCTTGCAGCATGCGCGGGGTCTGTCCGATCGCTTCTTCCTGGCTATAGCCCGTGATGCGCACGAAGGCGTCGTTGACATAAACGATGCGCGGTCCGTCCGGCGCGTCGAGCGGCGTGGCTTCAGTGATGAGCAGAATGTCGTTCGCTCGGGAGACGGCCGCTTCCAGTAGCCGCAGTCGCTCGGTGTCAGCGCGTTCGCGGGTGACGTCGCGGAAGTAGACCGCAAGCCCGTCGGGCGAGGGGTAGGCATTGACCTGAAACCAAGTCTTCAGCCCGGGATAGTAGTCGACGAAGCGCACGGTCTCCCCGCTCGCCATCGCGCGTTCATAGTCGATCTGGAACTTGCGGCCGACCGCCTCGGGAAACTCTTCCCAGACATTGCGCCCCAGCAGGCTGGCGGCGGAGCGGGCCAACAGGCGCTCGCCCTGGGTGTTGATGAAGGTGAAGCGCCAGTCGCGGTCCAGGGTGAAGAATGCGTCGCTGATGTTCTCCAACGTGCTGAGCAGCCGGCCCGAAAGGTCCTGCTCGCGCTCGCGCGCCTGGACCATTTCCGTAACGTCCTGCAGCGCGCCCTGCACCCCGATGATCCGGCCGCTGGCGTCACGGTCGGCCTCTCCCAGGGCGCGGACCCAGACTCGCTCTCCCTCGCCGTTGATGATCTGAAGCGTCTCGTCGAAAGGCGTGCCCTGCTCCATGCAGTCGGAGAGCACTTTGCGGATGCGGTCGCGGTAGGGCGGGGGGTAGAAGTCGAGGGCTTCTTCGAGCGTCGGTGCGGCGGGGAAGGGGACGCCGTGAATGGCGGCGGTCTCCTCGGTCCAGATCACTCGGTCCGTGTCCGGCGCGACCCGCCAGCCGCCCAGCCGCGCTGTCCGACCCGCAAGGCGCAGCAGGCTGGAGAGCTGCTCCGCCTCCGATTCCTTCTCTCTCTGCTGGGTGATGTCCTGGATCGCCCCGTAGTAGTGCGGCGCTTCGGGCGTGCCGGTGCACTCGCAGACATCACGCAGATAGCGCAGCGTGCCGTCGGGCCGCACGATGCGGTAGATGATGTCGAGCCCTCCGCGCACCGCGTGGGCCTGGGCCTGACGTGCACGCAGATCCGCGCGGTCCTTGGGATGAACCAGGTCGAAAAATGCCTCGCTGGTGTGGGCGAAGCGGTCGGGCGCGATGCCGAAGATGCTGTAGCAGTGGTCAGACCAGCGCAGCAGCCCTTGCCTCGGGTCGAGTTCCCAGCTGCCGATGCCGGCGAGGCGCTGAGCCGATTGCAGCATCGCGACCTGGCGCGTCAGGCGATCGCTCGCGAAGCCGGTATCGCCGGCGCCCGATATCGTCGAGACGTCAGGCTCCAGCAGACGGGAAATGTCACGCGCTGCGAACAAGCGGGCACTGCGACCCTCGTAGTCCAGGCTGTGCGAGACGATGTCCACATGCACCACCCGGCCGTTCTTCAGGCGATGGCGCCAGATGCCCGAACGCTGATGCGCGGCACGGGAATGGCGGATGTTCTCCTCCAGCAGATCCTGGTCCGCCGAGAGGTGGATGTCGCGCAAAGTCATGGCCAGGAATTCTGCGCGCGAATAGCCATAGACCCGGACCGCGGTGTCGTTCACCGCGAGGAAGGCCAGCGATTCCAGATCGTAGACCCACATGGGATCCGGGTGATTGTCGAAAAAGGCGGCTTGTGCGGTTCTGTTCATTGCAGGCGCTGCGCGTCGGCGCCCTCCTCGCGTTGTCTGACCCACGCCTCGACGTCGGGGCCGGGCATCGGCCTGGCGATGAAGTAGCCCTGGGCGTGATCGCAGCCCAGTTCCCTTAGGAAATCGAGCGTCCAGGCGTCCTCGACGCCCTCGGCGGTGGTGCGCAGGCCGAGATTGCGGGCCAGGCCCACCAGGGCCGACACGATCTTCTGCGATTCCTCCGAGGTGTGCGCGGTGATGACGAAGGACTTGTCGATCTTCAATTCGGAGAAGGGCAGGCGGGAAAGCTGGGCCAGCGAGGAATAGCCGATCCCGAAGTCGTCGATGGAAAGCTGGAAGCCGCGGATGCGAAAACGGGTCAGCAGCTCCAGGGCCGCGGTGGGGTTGCTCATGGCACTGGTTTCGGTCACCTCCAGTACGACGCGCGTGTTTGGTATCCCGTAACGGACGCAGAGCGCGGAGATCTCCTCGGCCACCCGCTGATCGTCGATGCTCTTGGCCGAAAGGTTGATCGAGATCTCGAAATCGCACTGACTGTAGGCCTTCCCGATCCAGCCCACGGCCTCCTCGGAGATTTGCCGGGTAATGCCGTCGATGAGGCCGTGATACTCCGCCTGGGCGATGAAGCGGTCGGGCATGACGAGACCGACCTGGGGATGCTCCCAGCGCGCCAATGCTTCGAAGCCGACGATCGCACCGGTTACACAGTCGATCTTGGGCTGGTAGTGCGCGGTGAACTGGTGCGCCTCAATGCCGGCAGCGATCTCGTCCTCGTTGATGAGGACGGGGGTGCTGTTGGGATTGAGCTTCGGTTTGCGTGCCGGCGGCGCGCTGCCGTTGGACTGCAGGAGGGCGCGCAGTCCGGCCGGCGTGAAGGGCTTGGGGAGGATGCCGGGGGCTGATAAACCGATCTCTGTCGCAACCTTGCGCGCGGCCTCCACCACCCGCGGGCCGTGGCCGCTGGTCAGGATCACCTGTGCCGTGGAGTGCATGTCGGCCAGACGGTGCAGCACGTCCATGCCGTCGAACTCCGGCATGACCAGGTCGAGGACCACGTGGGTCGGATTCCAGTCGCCAATCAGTCGGAAGAACTCATCGCCGTCAGTGGTGGAGCGCGTTTCGAAGCCCGCGGTGCGTGCAATCGCGTCGACCGTGCGACAGATCGTCGGATCGTCGTCAATCGTCAGAAGGCGCTGCCCGTCAGAAACCACCTCTCCCCCAGCCCTTTGGCGCGGTTATATTCTCCGAGCTTAGTCTTTAGAAGAAGACGGAGAAAGGTAAAGTATCATTGTTCCTGATCATTTACGCTGCGCGGCAAACGTGCACGTCGACAGTTTCTGCGCGGCTGCGATGATCTAAGTTTGAAGAAAGATGGTAATGGCGGCGCTACTGCTCTTGGGATCAAAACCGGAGCCCGTTCTCCCACCGGCCGGAGCCTGGCAGGCGCTGGCCTGTGCCAACGCCTCGGGCCGCTCGGCACAGGCACTGGGCCTTGCTGATCCCGACTTCACCGTGATCTCAGCCATCGTCACTTCCGGGCGCAAGCCGGCCAATTATCTGGCGGTGACGAACCTTGCTGGGCTCTACACGAAGGCGCTCTACTATCTCCCGCGACCGGTGGCCGGCAGCACGGCGCTCAAGCGGGCGCTGTTCCCGCTTAAGATGTGGCGCTGTCAGCCCTGGTTCTTCCGCCGCCGGCTGGGCGCCGCAGGCTATCGCTGGGACCGCTTCCACAATCCCGGCTATGCCTGGTACCTGGAGGAACTGCGCCGCCTGACCGGGGGGGACGAGACGGTCATGGCCGCCGCGGCGCGCAAGCAGCCCTCGACCGGTGCCTTCGCGCTGGTCGTCGCTCTGAGCCTGGGGCGGTGGGACCGGGTGATCCTCTCAGGCTTCAGCTTCGAACTGACCCACGCCTATGCTCACAATCCCAGCATCGAGGAGATGGGAACCACCGCCAGCAAGCATGGCGACACTGACATCAAGGTGATGCGCAGCCTGGCAGAGGCGAGCGGCCGGGTTGTCACCACGGAAGCCGCGGTGGCGGAAGGCGCCAGCATTGCCTATCTGTAGGCAAGGCGAGGCGGTCTGCGCGGCGGCCGGAACCGGCTATGGCGGTGCCATTTGCCGCAGCTCCGCCCCTTGTTCGTGCGACTGCCGCTGCCTATTGTCTCCCGGCAGGCGGCCCGTCACCCCGCCCGGGCCTTTCCAATCTGCGAGCTGTGATGTTCTTCTCCTTCGACACCCTGCACCTGCGCTATGATCCTTTCCCCATCGGGGTGGCGCGTCCGCTCATGGCTGCAGACACCTATGGCCGGCTGGTCGAGAGCTACCCGCCGCTGGAGCTGTTCCAGTACTTCTCCAAGGTGGGGCACAAGTATGTGCTCTCCGAGAAGTTTAACGCCGAGAACTACGACCGCTTCATCCGCGAGAACGCGCTCTGGCGGGATTTCCACGCCTGGGTCAAGAGCGATGATTTCTCGTATGGCGTGATGCACATGCTGCGCGAGCACGGCATCGATCTGGGCTATGACGCGCCCACGCCGCCGGCCAAACGGCTGATGAAGCGCGCCAAGGCGCTGGCCAAGCGGCGCACGACCCAGATGGAGCCGAACCTCAAGGCACGCTTCGAGTTTTCCATGCTGCCGGCCGACGGCGGCTCGGTGACGCCCCACAGCGATGAACCGGGCAAGGTGGTGACCCTGGTGATCTCCATGCTGCAGGACGGCGAGTGGGACCCGGCCTATGGCGGCGGCACGGACGTGAACAAGCCCAAGGACGAGCGCCGGCTCTTCAACCGCATGAACGCCAAGGCGGCCTTCGAGGAAATGGAAATCCTCGACAGCTTCCCCTACGAGCCGAACCAGGCGGTGATCTTCGTCAAGACCTTCAACTCCTGGCACTCCGTACGCCCCATGACGGGCCCGGAAGGCATGCTCCGGCGGACGCTGACCATCAACATCGAAGCGCGGGGGTGAGGGCGTAATGTACTTCTCTCTCGAGAACCTTCAGTTCGACTACAAGCCCTATCCCATCGGCATTGCGCGTCCGGTCATGGCGCCGGAGGTCTATCGTCAGTTCGTCGATGCCTTCCCGCCCATGAACCTCTTCGTGGGCTACGGCGACATGGGCACGCCCGGCGTGAAGTTCACGCTGTCGGAAAAGGAGAACCCCGAGAACTATCAGAAGTTCGTCAAGGAGCATCCGCTTTGGCGAGAGTTCTATCGCTGGGTCAAGTCGGACGACTTCATCTTCATGGTGCTGGCCGCCTTGCGGGACCGGCACATCGATCTCGGCTACGATAAGTATAAGGAGCGGCAGCCCTATCTGCGTCGGACACTTCGCGAACTGCGTCAGGGGCGTCTCAACCTGTCCACCCCGGGGCTGACCACGCGCTTCGAGTTCTCGGCCCTGCCGGCCGACGGCGGTTTCCTGCCGCCCCACACCGACGCTCCCTCCAAGATCATCACGCTGGTTTTCTCGATGGCGGACGAGGCGGAAGCCTGGGATCCGGCCTGGGGCGGCCAACTGGATGTGAATGTGCCCAAGGACGAGCGCTGGGCCTACAACTACCACAACACGCTCTCCGACTTCTCGGACATGGATGTGGTCAAGAGCTTTGCGTACCAGCCGAACCAGTGCGTGGTTTTCGTAAAGACCCACGATTCCTGGCATTCCATCCGCCCCATGCAGGGCCAAGGGGTCTCGGCGTTGCGCAAGACGCTCACGATCGTGATCGAGGACACGGCGCGCCAGGGCACCATGGGCGGGTCCCGGCGGAAGCGGAAGCAGGCGTAAGAGCCATGGCTGCGCGCCCCCCGAAGCACTCTGCGATCCTTGAGGGGCTCGCCACATGGCGCGCATAGCGCTCCTGTTCAACAGCTTCCAGGTTGGCGGCATCGCGCGCAGCAACATCCGGCTTGCCCGGGAGTATCTGCGGCGGGGTCATCAGGTGGACTTGCTGGTGGGAACCCGGAAGGGGGAACTCTACGACGAGAAGCCGAGGGAAGCCCGCGAGTTGGTCCTAAAACGGGGCAATAAATGGAGCACGGCCCTTTCGGTTGCGACGATGTTCAAGGGCGCGCTTTCCGATCGGTTGCGCCTGGCCCACGAAGTGGCTGCGTCCTCCGGGAAGACACGTTACGGCGATGCTCTCGCCCGATACATCAAAACCAATAAGCCCGATGTGATTTTCGCCAGAACCGCGCCGCTCATTGTATCCGCTCTGGTTGGCCGCCATCGCGCAGGCGTTCAGACGACAGTTATCGGTTCAGAGCACAACAGGTTGGCCGTGAATCAGGACGCTGCGGATCGTCCGGAGTGGCGCTATGGATTGCAGCCGAAAGTGCTTCGCCCCTTCTACGAGGAGTGCGACGCTCTGATTGCCGTTTCGGAAGGGATCAGGCAGGAGATCCTGGATGCCACAGACATGGATGGCGCCAAGGTGCACACCATTCACAATCCCGTGGTCGATGAAACGATCCTGGAACAGGCCGCCGCGCCTGTGCCGCATCCCTGGCTGGAGGATCCTGCGGTTCCGGTGATCGTGACGGTCGGAAAGATCAATCCGCAGAAAGACCACAAGACGCTGCTTCGGGCCTTCAGTCTGGTGCTCGAGCAGCGGGATGCCCGGCTGATCGTGGTCGGTGGCACAAGAGACAATGAAGCCTCTCTAACCTACCGGAAGGAAGTTGAGGAGGAAGCGCAGTTCCTGGGTTTGAGCGACAAGGTTCATTTTGCCGGCCACAAGAACAACCCCTTCGCGTATGTGCGCCCTGCTTCCCTGTTCGTGCTTTCCTCCTTGTGGGAGGGGTTCGGGAACGTACTCGTGGAAGCCATGGCTTGCGGCTGCCAAGTGGTCAGCACGGACTGCGTCAGCGGTCCGCGGGAGATCCTCGACGGAGGGCGATATGGTGCGCTCGTTCCGGTTGGCGAGCCGGCCCGGATGGCGGAGGCCATTCTAGCGGCGCTGCAGGAACGACGCGCCCCGGAAGAACTCACGGATCGCGCCAGTGCCTTCAGTGTGGAGGGAGTTGCCGAGCGCAATCTGGCCTTGGCGGGAATCTGATTTTTCTCGACATACTTTAGAAACAAGTTTGAAAAACAATGACCATTGTATCCTTCAAACATAAATTCATATTCATCAAAACGAGGAAGACCGCCGGCACCAGTGTCGAGGCCTTCCTGAGAAATATCTGTGGCGAGAAGGATATCGTGACTCCGGTATCGCCCGATGACGACTACCCGCTTGTGATGCAGGGGCTCTACCCGAGAAACTACTCCAACGACAAGGAAGGGGAGCAGGTCTACGTCGCCCTGATTCGCGAAGGAAAATTTGAGGAAGCCCGGGCGCATCTCAAGAGAATGAAGCGCCCTTTCCGCAATCACATGCCGATCGCGGTGGTGCGAAAAAAGCTCCGGAAGCCGCTGTTTTTCATGCGTGCACACAAGTTGACAGTGGAGCGGCACCCTTTTGGCTTCGTTCTGTCCCGTGCCGCCTATGATAAACGCAAAGAGAATCCCGGAGACAACCAACCTCTTTCTCAGGAAGAGCTGGCGCGAGCTGTCCGCGACCTCTGCGTCCGGGCCCGCCGCTCTCCGGAAGTGCTTCCCCGGAACTGGGACATGTATGCCCGGGGAGGCAGGATTCTGGTTCAGAGGATCATGCGCTACGAATCCCTTGCCGAGGATCTGAAGAAGTTCACCGATGATCTCGGCATAGAGGTCGATGTCGATCTGCCGCACATGAAGAGCGTGGGCGCGGGAGCGGAAAAGAATTTTTCCCTGATAGATGACAACTGCAAGCAATTCATTCGGGAGCACTTCAAGGAAACCTTTCGGGCGCTCAGTTACAATGCAAATGCTTGAGTTGCGCTTGACCCCGATGGGTGACGGAGCATGAGAGTTTGCGCGCATATTGGGCTGCACAAGACCGGCTCGACCTGGCTGCAGGACAGTGTGTTTCCCGCCATATTGAGGGGAACGGATTGGCGGTTCTTCGAAGACAGGGCCAAGGTGTCTAAGGACAAGGCTTGGCGCTTTCTGGAGGACTTCGATCCGGAACGTGACCCTGGCCGCTATATGATTTCCTGTGAGAATCTGAGTGGTTCGATCGATATAAGCAGGAAAGCCGGGGAGAACTGGTCGCAATATCGTGACTGTATAGAGTTCCTGGAACACAGGTCCTATGGTCTAGGGATGATTGTCGGATTCCGGAATCATAAAGACTGGCTAGTGTCCGCATATCTTCAGACAGAGGCAAACTACATTAACGTGAAATCGTTAGATGATTACGTGGAGGAATTCACGGATGATGATCTGTCCTGGTCCAGGAGGGTTCGCGAGGCGCGCGATTCGGGATTGCCTGTGTTCTTTTACTTTTTGGAAGAAGTCGCCAGCGATGGGAACAAGGTCGTAGACGAGATCTGCCAGTTCCTGGGCATCGATCCCGCGTGCGACGGTCTGAAGCTGTCCGAGGACGTGCGGAACTCTCGCAAGGCCTCGTCGATCTCTACCTCCGTATACAAGGGTGTTCGTGTGTTTGGGCGCAGCGCTCCCGGCCGCGCTTTGAAGAAATCAATGCGACGTGTCTCTGGCGGGAGGATTCGCATCGAGTATGACCGCGCCGCGGAATGGGCCAGCGCGCGGGCGGCGTCAATCGGCGGCCGACGCAGGGCAACGCCCGCGCTGCACCTTTCCAAGGCGCGCCGCGAGTTCCTGGAATGGGACATGGCAGAGGCGATGCGACTGGTGGAGGAAACCAGAGGGCGGCAATTGAAGTTTGATTGATTATATTTTCCAAACAATTGGCACATGCCGGAAATGAAATTCAAGTACGAAAAAAGTGTAGTCGATTCATTTCACGATCAGGTGACTGTTAAATATTGCGGGATCCAGGTTTCAAAAATTATAGAGAAGGGTATCCGGAAGCTGCTTCTTGATGGCCATTTGAATGGCCCGTCTGGAAAAATTGATGATCTTCAAAGAAAAGTTGCCGAATGCTTTTCGTCGGCTCTCTGGCTGACGCGACGACGCAACAGTGCACCGCCTTGGTCGCCGGGTGACACCCTGTTCGTTTGCCACAACGAAACGGGATTCAGCGGCGTTTCGCCCTTGGTCAAAGAGATGAGTGCGCAAAAAAGGGCATGCGCGGTGATCCTGCCCGAGGAAGGGCGCAACTGGTCATCGTTGCCCCCCCGTCATGAAGGCGAGACGTGGGTGTTTGGCGCATCCTTTTCCGAAGCCCCGCGATCCGCAGAGATCAAAGCGATCGTCAGGGCCTTCAAGAAGCAGACATCCGCCTTTCTTCTGCAACATCACCTGCAGAATAAAGTCCCGATAAGGTCGGATTTGGTTGCGCAAGCCAAGCATGCGCTAACGCGGATCGAACTGATCAGAAGTTGGATCAAGCGCGCTGAACCCGGCCGGATTGTCGTGAACCAGCCGAAGGAAGAACCGCTCTACTATTCGCTCGCCGGCAGGGTGGAGGGGGTGCCAACCGTGATCGTGCCGCATGGAGTGCTGCGAGGACGTGATGTCTTCCGCCCCGCCTTTTACGACCTTGGGCTTTTCGATGTCGGTGTCGTTCGCTCGTACCGCTGCGCGGTAATCGCACACTCCCTGAATCCGAGCATGCGGACAATCGTGACGGGTTTCTCCGGATTTGGCTCAACGTTGGCGTCTGGCCGGGATCCAGGTTCGGAGGGCGCGCTGGACCAACCGGGCCAAGTGCTCCGTGAGGGGATCTTCCGGGTCGGCATGGCCGCCGACAAGGATCTCCAGGATGTGAATGAGGTGGCCGCAGCGGCGGCGCGCGCCGGCGTCATGCTGTTCGTCAAGGGGCGCCCGCCCGGAAGGGATGGCCCGCTGTTGCAGGAGGCGATTGGCGCGCATCGGGGTTTCAAGGCGCTTCCGCACGAAGCGATTTCCCTAGATGAGTTCCTGAATTCGGTCGCGGGCATCGTCTGCACCCGCTCCAATGTGGCGTTTCACGCCGCTGCGCAAGGCGTGCCCGTAATCTACTGGAGGGGGGTGAAAGCCCGGCAAACGTCCGCTGGCCCACGCAATGCGGACAGTTCCGACACACCAGAAGGCCTGGCTGTCGAAGACGTCGCGCTCGAAAGTCCGAGGGACGTGGAGGAACTCGTGGAAACCCTATCGAAGTGGCGCGCCGATGGTGCCGAAGCGCTCGAGCGGCGAAGGCAGAAGCAGATCCAGTGCTATGCTCGATGGTTTCCGCAGTACGACCCGGAAGTCATCCTGCGCAGTATGCTCTCATAGCAGGCCGCGGATGCGTGCAGCGACGCAATTGGCGTTGTCCTCGAAGCTTTGTTCGCTGTCCGGAAAGCCTTCCGACAGGAAGGAGGCGGCGTAATGTGCTCTCAGCGTTTCATGCAGGCTGCTGAAATCGCGTGTCAGGCCGATTGACGGCGCGACCTGCTCCAGAACACGTCCCACCGGCTGGACCTGCATGAAGGCGTGCAATCGCGAAGCCACGACCCCTCCAAGCCCGCTGAAGAGTTTGCGGTTCTTAGGCAGTGGCGCAATCGCAAGGGGTTTTCCCATGCGCACCACCTCGACCATCATCGAAATGCTGTCACCGGTAACCACAAAGCGGTCGGCCGAGCCCAGAAGCGCGAGATAGGGATTCTCCTCTGCGGAGGCTTCCGGCGTCCAGCGGAAGAAGCGAGCGTTTGGCGGTAGAGACTTCGCGAGAGCTTCCACGGCTTCCTGGGACGTGCGACGGCTGGTGGAAACGTAAAGGCTGCCAGCGTCGTCTGTCGCCTGTCGGACCTGCTGCAGGAGATGCCGTGCCTCCTCCGGGCCGAAGCGGAAAGGCTTGGTCGCGCCGCCCACCAGGACGGCAGTCAGAGGTCGCGACAGAGCCGCAAGCCGCTCGCCCCACTCTGAGGTGGCTTTCGCGACCGCCTGGGCGTCGGCCCGCATGAGCGGGAGATCGAGCTTCACGACGTTCGCACGCTCAGGCATCCGGTACTGGCCGGTGGCAATCACCAGGTCGAACTCGTCGAAATAGCGTTTAGGACGGCCGATGAGTACGATTTTGGTTTTGCCGCCGGACTGCCGCTTCACCCAAAGGGCGGCCATCGCTGGCCGCCGGCCGATGGTTATGACCAGATCCGGCCAGGGCGGCTCGAGACGGTCGCAACGAGGCAGATCCAGGTGGTGAAGGGATGCTTTGAAGGGTGGCTTGCCGTGAACCCACTGCTCCTTGAAACGCAGCTCCTTGCGTTCGCTCGGCAGGCCGAGCTCTTCGGCCAGGACGTTGACCTGGGCATTGTCGCCCAGCTTGTCTCCGACGATGAGCCAGATTCTTGGGCCGGCATTGCGCATCAAGCTAGGCTTGCCGTTCACGCTTCAAGGGAAGTGGCGCGCGGATTTCCCGAAGTGCGCCATCGGACAGTTCCAGGATCTGATCAGCGATCTCCAGCAGCTGCGGCCGGTGCGTGATGGTAATGATCGTGTGGTCCTCGGACAAAGAGGCCAGGGTCTGGCAGATTTCCAGTTCCGTCTCGGGGTCCAAGGCAGAGGTGACCTCGTCCAGAATCAGAAGCTCGGGCTTACCGATCAGGGCCCGGGCCAGCGCGATGCGCTGGCGCTGGCCACCGGAAAGGCGTGATCCCCGCTCGCCTACGGTCGAGTGGATCCCCTCCGGCAACTGCTCGATAAAATCCCAGGCGCCGGCAAGTTTGAGCGCTCTGACAATCTCCTCTTCCACGATGCCCGGATCGCCAAGCGCCACGTTGGCGGCAATGCTGTCGTGGAACAGCACCAGTTCCTGCGCGACGTAGCCGATGCGGCTGCGCCACTGGTCGAGGTCGATTTCCTCCAACGGCACGTCATCGATCAGGATGCGACCGCTGTCGGGGCAGTACAGCCCCAGGAGCAGATCGGTGATGGTGGTCTTCCCGCCTCCCGAAGCCCCCATCAGCACGGTCAGGCTGCCGCGGGCCAGATCGAAGGAGACGTTCTTGAGCACCGGCCGTTCGCCGAAGCTGAAGCAGACCTGCTCGAAACGGCAGCTTTGCTCGAACGTCGGTGTCCGCGTTCCCTGCCAGGATTCTGCACTTTCGCGCACATTGGCGGTCAGTTCGCTGAGAGCCTCGTGTGAAGCGCCCTGGTTGACGGCGGTTTGATAGTCCCGCTGGATCCGGCCGATCTTATTCACCGTCTGCACAAGCACCAGCGCAATGATGAGCAGTTCGCCCAAGCCTGCCGCGTCGAAGGTCAGGGCGCTCCAGAGGGCGACGCCGAGCAGGAGGATGAAGAGGATCTGCTGCGAGGCCTTCAGCCACTCCTGGCTGTTGACCTGGCGGCGCAGTGCCCGGCGCAGGCGGACGATCTTCTTGTCCACCATGCTCTCGAAAGCGGCCTGCTTCGCCATCGCCTTCAGGGGCTTCACGTTGGAGAGACCGTCCGTGAGATAGGCGATCATCTCGCTGGTCCGCTTGGTCTGCTCTCGCCCGGCCCGCTTCGACTGGCGAACGAAGCGATGCAGCGCAATGCCGATGAGCGTGCAGACGATGACCGCGCCGAGCGCGATCTTCCATGCGATCAGGAACGCCAGGATGATGTAGATGAGCGTCTGGACCGTATTCGCGATGAAGGTCGCCGTGCTGACATAGGCGCGACCGGCCCGTGTCGCCTCGTTGCTCATGGCCGAGGCGATGCGGCCCACTGGCTGGCTGGCGAAAAAGGACCAGCGTACTTTGAGCAGCCCATCCACGAGGTCCCGGCGCAGTTCCGTCGAGACGGTGGCGGCTGCATGGCCGACGAGGCGCATGGCCACGAGGGTCATCAACGCCTTCCCCACGATGCCGCCGACGATGATCAGCAGCAACACCTCCAGGGTCGGATCGATGCCCAGCCAGGCGAAGGCGTCGGCCATGATCAGGCTGAGTTCCGATTGCTCCTCGTTGCCGTCATCGGTGGCCAGGGCGATCAGCGGCAGGGCACCGGCAATGCTCAGCCCCTCTGCCGAAGAGGCGAGAAACAGGCAGAAGAGGACAAGCCACGGGTTGGCGCCCTTGAAGGTGAAGAAGAGTCCGAGAAGCTTGATCATCGTCCAATCCGGGCGATGCCACTGGTGGCGAGCGGTGCTCGCAGTGGCCTCTGTGCAGTGGGAAGAACACTTAAGGCGGGCGCCACTGCGGCGCAAGGAGAGCCGAGGTGCTGTAAGGACGCAGGCTTCCCGGTTTGACCTCTCTGGGCTATCACTGGATAACCCGTGGCCAAGCCGCACTGATCGACCGGGCAGAGATGCCTGCCGGAGGACAGTGGGTTTTCCGAGCAAGGCAGACAGAGGTTCAAACGTGGTCTATCCCCCCCTCCGCATCGCCTCCAAGCGTGCCGGCCGGGCGCTTCGGCTGCTCACGGCCGTGACCCGCTCGCCTGAAGCGCGGCTGGCGCTGGAGCGGCGGCTGCGCGGCGAGGAGGAGTTTCGCAAGCTGAGCCAGGCCGATGCGGTTTTCGTGTCCTACGGCAAGGCGGGGCGCACCTGGCTGCGGGTGCTGATCAGCCGGGTCTATCAGGTGCGCCACGGCCTGGCCGAGCGCCACATGATCGGCTTCGACAATCTGCACTGGCGGGTGGCGGCGATCCCGAAGCTGATGTTCACCCACGACAACTACCTCAAGGACTACACCGGTCACGCCGAGGACAAGCGCGACTACTACGGCCACAAGGTCGTGCTGCTGGTGCGCCATCCGGCGGACACGGCGGTTTCCCAGTTCTTCCAGTGGAAGTTCCGGATGCGTGACCGCAAGAAGGCAATGAACCGCTATCCGGGGCAGGGCGCCGCAGTGGAGGTGGGGGATTTCATCATGGATCCCGATGCCGGCCTGCCGAAGATCGTTGCGTTCATGAATCTCTGGGCCCAAGAGTTCCCCAAGCTCCAGGGCAGTCTGCTGCTGCGTTACGAGGATCTGCGCAGCGATACGGCCGGGCAGTTGGGGCGCGTCTTTGCATTTCTCGGAACACCGGCGAGCGATGAGGAGCTGCAGGAGGCGGTGCGCTTCGCCTCGGTGGAGAACATGCGCCAGATGGAGGCCAAGGGCACCTTCTGGCTGGCCGGCAGCCGCATGCGCACGCGCGACAAGAGCAATCCCGATGCCTACAAGGTGCGCCGGGCCAAGGTGGGGGGCTGGCGCGACTACCTTGACGAGGCCAAGGCCGCGGAGGTCGAAACCTACTTGCGTGAGCGCCTGGACCCGATGTTCGGCTACAGCGAAAGCTGATAGCGGGCGCGCCGCGCTCTCACGCCGCCATCTTCGGCGTGCGGTCGAGCAGCTCGAAGGCGTCGTGGCGGAGGTGGTTGAGGGCCATCTGCTGGCGGAGCTGCTCTTCGCTCAGGATGCCCTGGTCCAGACATTCGCGCACCAGGCCGAAGAAGAAGCGCTCCTGGTTTCGGTCCGGGTGGCGGATGTATTTGCCGAGCAGGCCGTGGGCGCCGAAAAGCTTGTGGCGCAGGCGCATAACCGGGCCCAGCAGGGGGATGCCGTAGGACTTCTCGGCCGGTGTCCAGTCGATCGGCAGGCCGGTCTTCCAGGGCTGGGTCAGCCGCCGGGTGTTGTGCAGCAGGCGGGTGTCGTCGGCCAGGCGGTCGAAGTCGTTCCAGACCGTCTCGAAAAAGCCGATGCTCTCCGGATCCTCCAGCTTCAGGCAGATCCAGTCCATATAGTCCCGCTCGAAGCGAAAGAGTTCGTCGAACTGTTCGGCGCAGCGCCAGTGGGTCAGCTTTGCGCAGTCCAGCAGCATGACGGAGGAGGCGAGGCAGCCGCTCTTGCCTTTGAAGCCTGAGCGCGGGCGGCACATGATGGCCTTGCCCTGCATGTCACGTGCCAGCAGTTCGCCCACGTCGCCGACCCCAAAAATGTCGGGGTCGATCACCAGGGCGCGGCCCTCGTAGCCCATCAGCTCCGGCGGCATAAAGCGCAGCGGCGTGAAGGACTGCAGGTCGTTCATGGTCCAGCGGCGCTCGAAGCCGTCGCGCAGGAAGACCTCGCCTTCCTTGGCGGCCAGGAAGGGATGGCCGTCGGTGTGGATCGGCTTGACGTCGAAACTGTCCGGCTGCCGGGCGTTGCGCTTCAGCGAGTACTCGGACACCACGGCGCCCAGCCACTGCTTGTCGTTGGTGTGGATGAAGACTGTGGGTTTCACCGGCGGCCATCCAGTCAGAGCTGTCGTTGGGGAAGCTTTCGCGTATCAGATAGTCATAGCGGCGGCAAGGTCGAGCCCCTGCGGCCACATTGGCCAATTGCCGGCGCTGTATTCCTTGGAGGCGGCAGGCTAAAAGACAATCCCATGACCGAAACGCCCCCATCGCCCCAGCCGACTGGGACAGCCGTCGACCCCGAAGCACCGGCTGCGCAGAGCCGCGCCCGGCAGCTCTGGCATTTCCTGCGCCATGTGGCGGCGCGCTTTCTGGAGGATCGCTGCCCACAGCTCGCAGCTGGGCTCAGTTACGCCTCGCTGCTGGCACTGGTGCCCTTGATGGCCATCGGCCTGGCGTCGCTGACCGCCTTTCCGGCCTTCGACAATGCCCAGGAGCAGCTCAAGAACCTGATCTTCGAGGCCCTGCCGCCGGAACAGGCCCTGGCGGCCGCGGAGCAGATGGATGCGCTGCTGGCCAACGTCGCCAACCTCACCGGCCCCGGTGTGCTCGCCCTGGCGGTGACGGCCATCCTGCTGCTCTCCAACGTGAATGCTTCGCTGAACGCCATCTGGCATGTGCGCGAGCGGCGGCCGCTGGCCTTGCAGTTGCTGGTCTACTGGGCGCTGCTGACCCTGGGGCCGCTGCTGCTGGGTGCCTCGATCTCGGTCTCCGGGGTCGCCTTCGGCTTGTCTGAGAGCTATCTCGGCTTTCTGGGCGAGGGCATGCAGTTGGTCTCCCGCCTTTTGGCCGTGATCCTGGCGATGCTGGCCTTTTCGGTGCTGTTTCTCGTTGTCCCGAACCGTCCGGTGGGCATCGCGGCGGCGGCGCTGGGCGGTGGGGTTGCGGCCGTGGGATTCGAGCTGTTGAAGTTCGGCTTCGGCCTCTACATCACCAACTTCCCAAGCTACCAGGTGGTCTATGGCGCGATGGCGGCGCTGCCGATCCTGTTGATCTGGATCTACCTGGTCTGGATCGTGGTCCTGACCGGGGCCGAGGTGGCTGCGACCTGGCCAGAGTGGCAGGCCGCACAGCTCCGTGGCTTCGAGGGCTGCGGGCCGCTCGATCGCCTGCCGCTGGCGCTTGCCGTGCTGCAGCGCTTGAAGGCTGCGCAGATCGACGGTGGACCGCTGCGCCGGCGAGACCTGGTGCGGGATCTGCCCATGCCGCCGGCGGAGGTCGATCTGGTGCTCTCAAACCTGCGCCGCGATGGCTATATTGCCACAACTCCGGGCGGGCGCTGGCTGCTGGCGCGCACGCTGGAGGGCCATCGCCTGCGTGATCTGCTGGATAGCCTGGATCTGATCCTGGAGCCCTCGCGGCATTGGCCGCCGCCCGTGCCGGCCATCCTCTCCCGGGTGCGCGAGGGCGTCACTGGGCCGCTGGATGTCGGCCTGGACAGTCTTGTCCAAGCGGGGCAGGTTGCGCCCGAACCGACCGAGGCCGATGGGCCTCTGCGCAGCCACGAGGCTGACGCGTGATTTCGACAGCTTGATTGCTTGGGAGAGAGAGTCTTGAAACGCCTGCTGCTCGGCGCTGTCTGCGCCCTTTCGCTAACCGTTGGCACCGTTGTGCAGGGAAACGCCGAGGCCGCTGACGAGATCACCGTGGCCGCGCTCACCTTCGTGTCGAGTTCGCCGCTCTTCATTGCGCAGGAGCGGGGCTACTACGAGGAAGAGGGACTGGACGTTTCCTTCGAGTTCTTCCGCGCCGCCCAGCCGGTGGCCGTGGCCATTGCCTCGGGCGATGCCGATTTTGGGGTGACGGCTTTCACCGCCGGCTTCTACAACCTGGCCGCCAATGGTTCGCTCAAGGTGATCGGTGCCCAGAGCCGCGAAGAGCCGGGCTTCGAGTTCTCCGCTTACCTCGCCTCCAATGCGGCCTGGGAGGCAGGCCTCAAGGCGCCGGAGGACTTGCCGGGGCACGAACTGGGCATCACCCAGCGCGGCTCCAGCTTCCATCTCATGCTGGGCCTGCTGGCCGAGGAGCTGGACTTCGACGTCGACGCGGTGAAGCTCACCACCCTGGAGGCCGTGCCCAACATGATGAGCGCGGTGTCAACCGACCAGGTGGATGCGGTCATCCTGCCGGGCTGGCTGGCGCGCCGGATCGAGGGCGAGGACGGCGGCCGCATCATCGGCTGGGTGCACGACTACACGCCCTATCAGCTGGGCGGCCTCTTTACTTCGAGCGACAACGTCGAGGAACGTCGTGACGTGGTGGAGCGCTTTGTGCGCGCCTATCAGCGCGGCGCGGCCGACTATGCCGAGGCCTTCCATCGGTTCGATGAGGAGGGTAACCGCGTGTTCGGCGAGGAGGCCGAGGCGCTGATCCCGATCATCCAGCAGTACACCGATGCGACGCCGGATGCCATCAAGGCCAGCGCCAGCTACATCGACCCGGAGGGGGCGCTGGACGTGGGCTCGGTCTATCAGCAGGTGGAATGGCTGCAGGGCCAGGGCCTGGTCGCGGCCCAGGCCGATCCGGCCAGCTTCATCGACCTCAGCTTCATCGACAGCCACTTCAATCTGCCGGAATGAGGGGCGGGCGCCCCGTGCCTTCGGTGTGGGGCGCCGCAAGCAGGTTCTGATCCCATGCAAGTGATCGCCGAGGCCATCGGCCACGACTACGGTCCCTTGCCGGTGCTCGAGGACGTCGACCTTGCGGTGCGTGAGGGCGAGGTCCTGGCGATCATCGGCCCCTCGGGCTGCGGCAAGTCCACGCTGCTGTCCATCCTGGGCGGACTGCTCCATCCCAGCCGGGGGCGGGTGCTGCTCAAGGGACAGCCGCCGGCCGACTGTCTCAACCCGCTCACCTTCGTGTTCCAGGACTTCGCCCTGCTGCCCTGGCGCTCGGTGGCGGGCAATGTGGAGCTGGTGCTGGAACATCACCGCCTCGGCGGCGTGGAGCGTCGGCGCCGCGTAGCCGATGCCCTGGCTCGCACCAGCCTTTCGGATTTTGCGGGCGCGCTGCCCAAGCAGCTGTCCGGTGGCATGCGCCAGCGTGTCGGCATCGCCCGCGCCCTGGCGGTGCAGCCGGCGGTGTTGCTGTTGGACGAGCCGCTCTCGGCCCTGGACGCCCAGACCCGCGAACTGCTGCTTGAAGACTTCGAGAGCCTCTGGGTGCGCGAGCGCACCACCGCGATCTACGTCACCCACAATCTCTCCGAGGCACTGCGGCTGGCGGACCGGGTGGCGGTCTTCTCCCGCCGGCCCGGGCGGCTCAAGGAACTGGTGGAGATCCCACTGCCGCGCGGTCAGCGCAGCGGCGCCAAGGCGCAGGCCGAGCTGGCCGACTTGCACGAGCGCCTCTGGGGCCTGATCCGCGCCGAGGCGCAGAGCGCCGTGACGGAGCTGGAGCATGGCTGAGGCGGTGCGCGAACTGAAGTTTCGCGGCGGCGGCTTCGCGCCGGGGCGCAAGCGCTGGACGGCGCTGGTCTTCTTCGCCCTGGTGCTGGGGATCTGGCAGCTGGCCGGCAGCCGCGGCTGGGTCAGTCCGCTGTTCCTGCCCAGCCCGCTGGCCATCTTTGAGGCGCTGCGCGCCGAAGCGGTCAGCGGGAATCTCTGGATTCACCTGACGGCTTCCCTGCAACGCATCGGGATGGGCTGGGTGCTGGGCACGCTGGCCGGGTTGGCGCTGGGCCTGGCTATGGGGCTCTTCACGCTGGCACGCTCGGTCGGGCTGCCGCTGGTCTCCGCCTTCTTTCCCATCCCGAAGATCGCGCTGCTGCCGTTGTTCATCCTCTGGTTCGGCATCGGCGAGGCCTCCAAGCTGGTGACCATCGGCATGGGCGTCTTCTTTCCGACCGTGGTTGCAGCCTATTCCGGCGTGGACACGGTGCCGCGCAACCTTGTGCGCATGGCCCAGTCCTTCGGTTTGCCTTACTGGGCCATCGTCTGGAAGGTGGTCCTGCCGGGCGCCATGGCCACCATCGTGGCCGGTTTCCGCATCACGGTCTCTCTGGCGCTTATCCTGGTGGTGGCGGCGGAGATGATCGGGGCGGAGTACGGGCTGGGCGCTTTCATCATCTCGGCCGGCCACCTGATGATGACCGACCGCCTGCTGGGCGGCGTGGTCTGCCTCTCGATCCTCGGTTTGCTTGCCGGCACCGGCATCACTCTTCTGGAGCGTCGCCTGCTTCACTGGCGTTAGGCGCTGCGTTCCGCTCCAGGCGGTGGCCCTCCAGTCGAGCCTCTTCCTTCTGCCGACGGCTGTCCTCCGTGGCGCGTTCTTGCTTGCTGCGGCCGAACTGGCTGCGCTGTTGGGCGGCCCTCGCGGTCGCCTCGGCGCGCTGCTTGCCCTTGCGGGCCCGGCGCAGATTGATGATTTCCGCCATCGGCTTCTGCCTGCCTTCCACTTCTGCACCGCAGCAGACACACCGCTTGCGGCTGCGGCCTCAATGTCACGCCAGGTGCTAAACCGCGGGAGATCTTGCGATAGCCTTGCCACGCTTCGTTGCGAAACTGCAACAGAGACCTTAGGCTGCGGCCGTTCCAACCCGGTTTTTCGTTGAAGAGGGTGCCTTGCAAAACCGGCATCCGGGGTATCAACCTTGAGAGCGCTGCTGCTTACCCTGCTGTCGCTGATGCTGCTGGCCGTCGTCGCCGTGGCGGTGGTTCCGGGCTTTATCGACTGGCAGGCCGCGAAACCACGGCTGGAAGCCGAACTGTCCCGGGTTCTCGGCCGGGAGGTGGCGGTGGACGGAGCCCTGTCCCTGCGCCTGCTGCCGCGGCCCTGGCTCACGGCCGAGGGCTTGCGGGTCGCCAATCGCGCTGAGGGCTCGGAACCCGAACTGCTGCGGGTCGCCCGCCTCGAAATGCGGGTCGCCGCCCTGCCGCTGGTCTCCGGACAAGTCGAGGTGCAGTCGCTGCGCCTGGTGCGCCCCGTGCTCCTGCTCGAGCGTCTGCCCGACGGCGGCGGCAACTGGCGCAACGAGGATGCAACACTGCTGCTCGGCCGCTCGGCACAATTCATCGAGGCCTTGAGCCTGGAAGCGGTGGAGTTGCGCGATGCGGAAATGGTCTGGCGCGACCATCGCGCCGGTCGGGAGGAGCGTCTCTCGAGCATCGATGCCCGACTGACGGCTGAAAGCCTGCCGGGGCCGCTCTCGGCCGAGGGGCGTCTGCGCTATCAGGACGAGGAGGTCCGCTTCGACGTCGATCTCGGCCGTCCGGACGGGCAGGAACGTCAGGCGATGCGGTTGGAACTGGGCCTGCCGGAGGCCGGGGAGACCGCCTTGCGGCTGGTCGGCCGGCTCCTGCCAGGTGCGACGCTTGGCTTCGACGGGCAAGTGGAGGTGCAGGCCGCCGATGCTGGTGCGCTTTTCGATGTGCTGCCCTTCGGCGTGCTGCCCGGTTTCGACTTGTCGCGCCCGTTGCAGGCGCAGGCGTCTGTCCGTTGGGACGGACGGGCGGCCGAACTGGGGGATCTGGCACTCAGCATTGCGGAGGCTCGGCTGGAAGGACGGGCGCGGGTCCGTCCGGGGCTGGAGCCACGGCTTGACCTCGATCTGGCGGCTCGGGTGGTCGAGCTTGACGGTCTGCTGCGGCCGGAGGTGTTGCTCTGGCCGCGCCTGCAGCTTCCCGAGGCGCTGACGGGCGATTTCAAGCTTGCCATCGAGCGGCTGCGCTGGCGTGGAGAAACCCTGCGCCGGCTGGACCTTGCCGGCCGCTTTGCCGGTGACACCCTGGAACTGGACGAAGCCGGGGTGCAGTTGCCCGGTTCGAGCCACGCCTCCTTTACCGGTCGCTGGCGCCTGGCCACCGACGCGCCGGGCCTGACGGGGAGGGTGCAGGCGCGTTCCACCAATCTCCGGGCGCGGTTGGACTGGCTCGGTGTCCCGGTGGACTCCATCGATCCGGAGCGCCTGCGTCGCTTTGAGCTTTCCGCCCGACTGGAGGCGGGTCCGGAACTCGTCACGCTGAGCGATCTGGCGCTGGACGTCGATTTTACGCAGATCACCGGCGGCTTCGCCTTTGCGCCTCGGGCACGCCCGGGGCTGGGGCTGCGCCTGCAGGCCGATGAGGTCAACCTGGACGCCTACATCGCACCGCGCTGGCTGCAGCAGCGGGATTGGCTGGATGCCTTCGATGCCAACTTCGACCTGACAGCCGAGCGGCTGACCCTGAAAGGGCGCCGGGCGCAGGCGGTGGCGGTGGAAGGCGCTTTGCGCGGGGGAAGCCTCGATCTCGCGGGTCTGCGCATTGGCGACCTGGCGGGCGCGACGATCCAGGCGAGCGGTCGCCTTGAAGGCCTGTCGGAACCGCGCCCACGCCTGCAGGACAGCGGGTTCCAGGCCGAAATCCCCGACAGTGCCCGCTTCCTGGAGGATCTGGCACTTGGGGCACCGCCGCTGCTGCATCGGCTGGGTGCCGTGGTGATGGCCGGCTCCCTGGCCAGTGACGAAGCGGCGGCGGATCTCTCGCTGGATCTGACGGCGCTGGGGGCCTCGGCGCGCCTGTCGCTGCGCAGCAGCCTGGACGGGGAGGGGAAGGAGATCGAGTCCGGCGAGTTGGTGGTCGACGATCTCTCACCCGCTGCCGCTGCCCGCTTGCTCGGCCATGCCGGCAGTCTGCCTGAGTCCGATGCCCGCCTGGAGCTGACAAGCGCCTTTGCTGGCAGCGCGGACCACCTGGAGCACAGCACCCACCTGACCCTCGATGGCGGTGCGCTGCAGCTTGACGGACACCTCAGCCAGGCCTGGTCGCCCGCCGCGCGGTTGGAGGCCGATCTGCGGCTGCAGCACGAGGATTGGCTGCGCCTGGCCGGGCTGCTGACACCCGAGGTTCCGGCCCTGCCTGCGGGGCCGCTCGACCTGGAGGGGCATTTGCGCGCCAACGCGGCGGAACTGACCTTGGAGTCTGCTCAGGGCAGCCTGGCCGAGCTTGCCGTGAAGGGGGATCTGTCCTGGAGCCGGAGCGCTGCGCGCCCGAGGCTCGACCTCGCGCTGGAAACAGGCGCCATGACCGGCACCTGGCTGGCGCCCCTGCTGCCCGCCGCGCTGACGGCGCCGGGGCTGTGGCGCGACACCGACGGCAGTTGGTCGCGCCGGCCCATCGATCCAGCAGCCCTACAGGCCTTCGATCTGGCGGCCGATCTCAGAATCGCGCGCCTGTCGCTGGGACACCTGGCACTGGAGAATGTGACACTGGTGCTGGAGCGCGCCGGTGGCCGACTGAGCCTGAGCGACCTGCAGGGCTCGCTGGGTTCCGGTCGCGTCTCCCTGAACGGCCATCTGGCGCGGACGGGTCTGGATCGCCTGGCACTCGTGCTCGAGCTGGAAGGGGCGGCGCTTCCCCTTGCGGCGCTCGCACAAGGGACTTCATGGGGTGACGGTGATCCGGCAGGCAGTGTCGGTCTCGCGCTGAACCTGGCGACGCGTGGCAGTTCCGTCGCGCAGCTTGTCGCCGGTCTGGAAGGCGTGGCGCAACTGGATGGCGCGTTCCACTGGCGCAGTGTGCCCGAGGGCGGTGAAGCGCCGCTGCTGGAGGGGCTGCTGCAGGCGCTGCAAGCGCGCGAGGGTCGGGCGCGCGGACATCTTACGGCCGAGGCCGGCGTGATCCGTGCCGGGGATCTGGCACTGATCGGTGAAGAGCGCTTCCTGGCCTTCGATGGTGTGCTGGCGGATCTGCGCCGGCAGCGAAGCGCGCTGACGATCGAGGTGAGCGCGCCTGGCGAAACCGAGCCCGCCGGCCGCCTGCGCATCGGCGGGCCGTTGGATGCGCTCGATCTGCGCTGGGAAGCCCGGGAAACCGCAGCCGAACCGCTGCCGCTCACTCCTCTGCCGGCTGTGTCACCTGCGCCAGCTTCTCGCGCAGACGGCGCACCACGTAGACCCTGATTGCGCCGGAGAGACCGATGGTGGTCTCGCCCTCGGCCACGCGCTCGCGATCCAGGCGGGCGATCAGCGCTTGCAGGGACAGTCCTTCCTCGGCGGCAAGGCGCTTGAGCTCATCCCAGAAGACCTGCTCCACCGAGAGCGAGGTGCGGTGCCCGGCCAGCGTCACGGAACGTTTGCGCAGCCGGCCGGGCACGGTCACGGGTGTCAGCCCCGCTTGCGCGGGCCGATCATCTCTTCGGGACGCACCCATTCCTCGAACTGCTCCGCGGTGAGCAGACCCAGTTCGACAGCCGCCTGCTTCAAGGTGGTGTTCTCGGTATAGGCCTTCTTGGCCACCTTGGCGGCATTGTCGTAGCCGATATGGGGATTGAGCGCGGTCACCAGCATCAGCGACTCGCGCATCAGGGTGTTGATGCGCTCTTCGTTGGCCTCGGTTCCCGCGATGCAGTTGTCCAGGAAGGACTCGGCCGCGTCGCCGATCAGTCGTGCCGACTGCACCAGGTTGTAGACCATCACCGGCTTGAAGACGTTGAGCTCGAAGTGGCCGTTCGACCCGGCCACGGTGATGGTGGTGTGATTGCCCATCACCTGGGCGCAGACCATGGTCATGGCCTCGGCCTGGGTCGGATTGACCTTGCCCGGCATGATCGAGGAGCCGGGCTCGTTGGCGGGCAGCAGCAGCTCGCCGAAACCGCAGCGCGGGCCGGAGCCCAGCAGGCGCACGTCGTTGGCGATTTTCATCAGGGAGACGGCGACGGTGTTGAGTGCACCGGAGGCTTCCACCACCGCGTCGTGGGCGGCCAGGGCCTCGAACTTGTTGGCGGCCGTGCGGAAGGGTTGGTCGGTGATCCGCGCCACTTCCTCGGCGAAGGCTTCGGCAAAACCTTCCATGGCGTTGAGGCCGGTGCCAACGGCCGTGCCGCCCTGGGCCAGTTCCATGAGTCGGTCCAGCGTGCCTTCGATGCGGGCGATGCCGTACTCAACCTGCTTGGCGTAGCCGGAGAATTCCTGCCCCAGGGTGAGCGGCGTCGCGTCCATCAGATGGGTGCGGCCGATCTTGATGATCTCGGCAAAGGCCGCGGCCTTCTCGCTCAGCCCGGCGTGCAGGCGGCGCAGCTTCGGCAGGGTGTTCCCGGCCAGGGTCTCCACCGAGGCGATGTGCATCACCGAGGGGAAGGTGTCGTTCGACGACTGCCCCATGTTGCAATGATCGTTGGGATGGACCGGGCTCTTGCCACCGCGCTCACCGGTCAGGATCTCGTTGGCCCGTCCGGCGATCACCTCGTTGGCGTTCATGTTGGACTGGGTGCCGGACCCCGTCTGCCAGACCACCAGCGGAAAGTGGTCGGTCAGCTTGCCGTCCACGACTTCCTGGGCGGCCTGGCACATGGCCTCGCCCAGCTTGGCGTCGAGCACGCCCAGCGCCATGTTGCTGCGCGCGGCCGCCAGCTTCTGGATGCCGAGTGCGCGCACCACCGGAGCCGGCATGCGTTCCCCGCCGATGCGGAAGTTCTGCAACGAGCGTTGGGTCTGGGCGCCCCAATAGCGGTCCGCGGGGACCGCTATGTCACCCATGGAATCGCTTTCGATGCGCGTGTCGGTGCTGTCGGCCATGGTGCTCCTCCGGCTGCTCAGGCGGGACTGGCGCCCTTGTACCACGCCGGCGCGCGGCGGCAACGCCCCGTGCACGCCCACAGCACGCCCACAGACACACCCGCAGAGCCGATCAGGCCGCGCGTGGCCGCCGCTTCAGCACCACGACTTCCGGCGCGCTGCGCGGCACGCCCTTGCGCGTGGTGGTGAGGGTGAAGCGCGAGCGGGCCCGCTGCGGCTTGCGCTGGGCATGCCAGCTGCGCACCTCCTCGATGTCGAGCCCCATCAGCGAGGCGACGATTTCCAGCTGTTCCTCCGGCTCCTGGGACAGCCCCTCGGCAGCAGCGAGGGCTTCTTCCATCTCCGGCGGTTCGTATTTGGTGCGATACTGGGCCATACCTGTCATCTCCTCCAGCGCGTGCGGCCTTCCATTCATTGCAGATAGGTTTGCGGATGCTGCGGTGCAACACAACCGACTTTCGAGTGCATCGGCCTTGAGCCCACTGCATGGCAGCCGCGGGTCGCTGCCGGGAAAAGCGGCCCCTGTCGGCGATATAGACTGGACTCACCCCGGCCGTTCGTCGTACACGCCCTGCGACACAAGCGTGCCACCCGCGTGGTTGCGCAGGGATACACACAGGACGATCGCTTGACGGTGGCTCCTGGTTCCCTTCGCTTTCCGCGTCCGACTTGCGTTCGCCATGGGCGACCGGGCGGGCCGGCGCGAACCGGGGGGCTGGAGCGGGCGTGGCGGAACTGGTAGACGCGCTGGTTTTAGGTACCAGTGGGCAACCGTGGGGGTTCGAGTCCCTCCGCCCGCACCAGAACCGACCGGATTGCGCTTCGCCCCGTGGTATTCCTGAGCGCTGCGCGTTTCGGCGTGTGAATTTCAAAGCTAGTCAGACGAAAGAGGCCCCACCCTCATGCAGGTTACCGAGACCCTGGCCGAAGGCCTGAAGCGCGAATACAAGGTCGTGATCAGCGCCGCCGACATCGACGAGAAGGTGGGCGCGCGCCTTGAGAAGCTCAAGGACGAGGTCCGCATCCCCGGTTTCCGGCCGGGCAAGGTGCCAACCTCCCTGGTGAAGAAGCGCTTCGGCCAGGCCGTTCTGGGCGAGGTGCTGCAGAGTGCATTGCAGGACTCCTCCAAGCAGGCGCTGGATGAGCGCGGCCTGCGCCCGGCGGCCCAGCCCGACGTCGAGGTTGTCTCCTTCGAGGAGGGCAAGGATCTCGAGTACGATCTCAAGCTGGAGATCCTGCCCGAGATCGAGCCGATCGCCTTCGAAGAGATCGAGCTGGAACGCGTGGTGGTGGAGCCCACCGACGAGCAGGTCCAGGAAGGCCTGGACCGTCTTGCCCAGCAGCAGCGCAGCACCAAGCCGCTCGAGGAAGAGCGGCCGGCGGCAAGCGGCGATGTGCTGGTCGTCGACTTCAAGGGCACGGTGGACGGCGAGGCCTTCCCCGGCATGGAAGCCGAAGATCATCACCTGGAGCTGGGCTCCAACTCTTTCGTTGCCGGCTTCGAGGAGCAACTCGTCGGCAAGAACAAGGGCGATGACGTGGAGGTCCGGGTCACCTTCCCCAACGCCTATGGCAACGAGAAGCTGGCCGGCAAGGAAGCCGTCTTCCAGGTTCAGGTGAAGGACGTGCACCAGGCCGTGCCTGCCGCCATCGATGATGAGCTGGCGAAGAGCCTGGGCCAGGAGTCGCTGGACGAGTTGAAGGAGCGGCTGCGCGAATCGCTCTCCAACGAGTACCAGCAGGCCTCACGCAGCCTGATCAAGCGCAAGCTGCTCGATGCGCTGGCCGAGCGGGCGAGCTTCCCGGTGCCGGAAAAGCTGGTGGACATGGAGTTCGGCGGCATCTGGCAGCGCATCGAAGAGGATCGCAAGGCCGATCGTCTCGATGACGAGGACAAGGGCAAGGACGAGGAGACGCTCAAGCGCGAGTATCGCGCCATCGCCGAGCGTCGGGTTCGTCTCGGCCTGCTGCTGGCCGAGGTCGGCCGCCAGGAAGCGATCGAGGTCTCCCAGGAGGAGCTGCAGCAGGCGCTGATCGGCGAGATGCGCCGCTATCCGGGCCAGGAGCAGGCGCTCTTCGAGTTCTATCAGAAGAACCCGGGCGCCCTGGCGAACCTGCGCGGCCCGCTGCTCGAGGAGAAGGTCGTCGACCACATCCTCGAGAAGGCCAAGGTGAGCGAGCGCACGACCGATCGCGACGGCCTGATGGCCGAGCTGGAGGCGATCGACAACGCGCCGGAAGTGCCGACCGAAGCCACTGCAGAGGCTGCCGCTCCGGCTCCGGGAACGACCCCGGAATCGGCCCCGGAATCAGCTGCGGATACGCCGGCCGATGATGCGGCTGCGGCCAAGGCTGATGCGGACGCCGAAGAGGACTCCGGGAAGGGCGCTTGAGCTCTCGGGGCTTGCGCCTCACACTCTGCTTCGAATCGAACGGCGTCGCTGCCGGCCACCCGGAAGATCAGTCCGGGCAGGTCGGCAGCGACGCCGTTCCTGGCCGTTTTCGGGGAGCCTCGCTCCGGCCAGCGCAAGTCTGCGCGGCTGACTCGAGGACCCTCCCGGATCCGGCCGGCCTGAAGCATGCCAAAGGGACCACTGGCCGATGACCGATCCGCACGACATCTACATGAATACGCTGGTTCCCATGGTGGTCGAGCAGACCAACCGGGGCGAACGCGCTTATGACATCTACTCGCGCCTGCTGAAGGAGCGGATCATCTTCGTCACCGGGCCGATCCACGACGGTGTGGCGACGCTGGTCTGCGCGCAGCTGCTCTTCCTGGAATCGGAGAATCCCACCAAGGACATCTCCATCTACATCAATTCGCCCGGTGGCGTGGTGTCGGCCGGGTTGGCGATGTACGACACCATGCAGTATGTCCGGCCCGACGTCTCGACCGTCTGCGTCGGCCAGGCCGCGTCGGCAGGGTCGCTGCTGCTCTGTGCCGGCACCAAGGGCAAGCGTTTCACCCTGCCCAATTCCAAGATCATGGTGCACCAGCCCTCGGGCGGGTTTCAGGGCCAGGCCACGGACATCGAAATTCACGCCCGCGAGATCATTGCCGTGCGCGCCCGCCTCAACCAGATCTATGCGGAACACTGCGGCCAGGACATCAAGGTCATCGAGGATGCCATGGAGCGTGACCGCTTCTTGTCTGCCGAGGACGCAAAGGAGTTCGGGTTGGTGGACGAGGTGGTCAGTCGCCGCAGCGATACCCCGGAAGGCGGCGAGGGCGCCAAGGGCGACGGCGGGTCCGACAAGGCCGGTTCGTGATCGTTGCCCAGGCCGCCCCTTGCGTCCGGCGCTGTTGAATGAAATTGTCGCGCTCGGGAGCCCACCCGGGCCACCCAGAGGTGGGCTGCCCTTTTTGCCGTTGTGTGACAGCTCGGCGTCTGTCTAACATGCTTGCGCTAAGGGACGCGAAGCGAGGATCATGAGTAAGTCTGGCGGAAGCGATTCCAAGAACACCCTCTATTGCTCCTTCTGTGGAAAGAGCCAACACGAGGTCCGCAAGCTCATTGCCGGCCCGACGGTCTTTATTTGCGACGAATGCGTCGAACTCTGCATGGACATCATCCGTGAGGAGCATAAGACCAGTCTGGTGAAGTCGCGCGATGGGGTGCCCTCACCGGGGGATATCTGCGAGGTTCTTGACGATTACGTCATCGGTCAGTCCCACGCGAAGCGCGTGCTCTCCGTTGCCGTCCACAATCACTACAAGCGCCTGGCCCATGGCCAGAAGAACAATGACGTCGAGCTGGCCAAGTCGAACATCCTGCTGGTCGGTCCCACGGGCTGCGGCAAGACGCTTCTGGCCCAGACGCTGGCGCGCATTCTCGATGTGCCCTTCACCATGGCCGATGCCACGACTCTGACCGAGGCGGGCTATGTGGGCGAGGATGTGGAGAACATCATCCTCAAGCTGCTGCAGTCGGCGGACTACAACGTGGAGCGGGCTCAGCGCGGCATCGTCTACATCGACGAAGTCGACAAGATTTCCCGGAAGTCGGACAACCCCTCGATCACGCGCGACGTCTCGGGCGAGGGTGTGCAGCAGGCACTGTTGAAGATCATGGAAGGCACCGTCGCCTCCGTGCCGCCGCAGGGCGGGCGCAAGCATCCGCAGCAGGAGTTCCTGCAAGTCGACACCACCAACATCCTCTTCATCTGCGGCGGCGCGTTTGCTGGCCTGGAGAAGTTGATCGCCAGCCGGGGCAAGACCAAGGCCATCGGGTTCGGCGCCGAGGTGGCTGGACCGGACGAACGCCAGGCGGGCGAGATCCTGCGCGGCGTGGAGCCGGAGGATCTGCTGAAGTTTGGCCTGATCCCCGAGTTCGTCGGCCGCCTGCCGGTGGTTGCGACCCTGGAAGACCTGGATGATGAAGCGCTGATCGAGATCCTCACCCAGCCGAAGAACGCTCTGGTCAAACAGTATCAGCGCCTCTTCGAGATGGAGGACATCACGCTGCAGTTCACCGACGACGCGCTGAAGGCCATCGCCGAAAAGGCGATCAAGCGCAAGACCGGTGCACGCGGCCTGCGGTCCATCATGGAGGGCATCCTGCTCGACCCCATGTTCGATTTGCCCGGACTCGACAGCGTCGAGGAGATCGTCATCAACCGGGAAGTCGTCGAGGGTCGCGGCCAGCCGCTCTATATCTATGCCGACCGACGAGGCGACGTCGGCACCAGTGCGTAGCACCTTCTGCGCCGTCGCCGGGCTTCCCCCGGTTCACGACGTATCCTGGTCGCGCGGACGAGGGGAGTGCCCCTCTTCCGCGTGCGACCGGGGCGATTTGAGCTTGTCGGACGGACGTCACCCATCACCCCCTTTGTACCCAGACCTTGAAGAGTGTCCCGGTGCAGCCAATTTGACGGTGAGCGCGCGATGCCTCTATGAGGGTCGCGGGCACACGCAAACCGCGGCGGGCCACCTGGCCGCCGCCGAGCGGCAAGAGGAATTATCGTGACAGTAAGCTCAGGCAACGTCTTTCCGGTTCTGCCCCTGCGGGACATTGTGGTGTTCCCGCACATGATCGTGCCGCTCTTCGTCGGCCGCGAGAAGTCCGTAAAGGCTCTCGAGGACGTGATGAAGCACGACAAGCAGATTCTGCTGGTCACTCAGAAGGATGCGGCACAGGACGATCCTTCTTCGAACGACATCTACACCATCGGCACGGTGGGCACCGTGCTGCAGCTGCTCAAGCTGCCCGACGGCACTGTGAAGGTGCTGGTCGAAGGCGGTCAGCGCGCGGTCATCACCGGTTTCAGTGACCGGGACGACTTCTTCGAGGCCGAGGCCGAGCTGCTGGATGAGCAGGCGGGCGAGGAGCGCGAACTTGACGCTCTGGCACGCACCGCCGTGTCCCAGTTCGAGCAGTACATCAAGCTCAACAAGAAGATTCCGCCGGAAGTGCTGGTCTCGATCAACCAGATCGAGATTCCCGGCAAGCTGGCGGACACCATCGCCTCGCACCTCTCCCTGAAGATCCCCGAGAAACAGGAACTGCTCGAGACCGTTTCGGTCAGCGAGCGGCTGGAAAAGGTCTATGGCTTCATGGAAGCCGAGATCGGCGTTCTCCAGGTGGAAAAGCGCATCCGCAACCGCGTGAAGCGGCAAATGGAGAAGACGCAGCGCGAGTACTATCTCAACGAACAGCTCAAGGCGATCCAGAAGGAGCTGGGCGAGGGCGAGGACGGCAAGGACGAGCTGGCCGAACTCGAGGAGAAGATCCGCAAGACCCGCCTCAGCAAGGAAGCGCGCGAGAAGGCGCAGGCCGAGTTCAAGAAGCTGCGCAACATGAGTCCCATGTCGGCGGAAGCCACCGTGGTGCGCAACTATCTCGACTGGCTGCTCTCGATCCCCTGGAAGAAGCCGACGCGGGCCAAGATCGACCTGCGGAAGGCGGAGGACATCCTCAACCGGGATCACTACGGCCTGGAGAAGGTCAAGGAGCGCATCCTGGAGTATCTCGCCGTCCAGCAGCGCATGAAGAAGGTGAAGGGCCCGATCCTTTGCCTCGTCGGCCCGCCGGGCGTGGGCAAGACCTCGCTGGGCAAGTCCATGGCTGCCTCCACCGGGCGCAACTTCGTGCGCATGAGCCTGGGTGGTGTGCGGGATGAAGCCGAGATGCGCGGCCATCGCCGCACCTACATCGGCTCTATGCCTGGCAAGATCATCCAGGGCATGAAGCGTGCCAAGTCGTCGAATCCGCTCTTCCTGCTGGACGAGATCGACAAGCTGGGTGCGGACTGGCGGGGCGACCCCTCGTCGGCTCTGCTGGAGATCCTCGATCCCGAGCAGAACGACACCTTCTCGGACCACTACCTGGAGGTCGACTACGATCTCTCCAACGTGATGTTCATCACCACGGCCAACACGCTGCGCATGCCGCAGCCGCTGCTGGACCGCATGGAGGTGATCCGCATCCCGGGTTACACCGAGGAGGAGAAGATCGAGATCGCCAAGCGCCACCTGCTGACCAAGCAGTTCGAAGCGCACGGCATCAAGGCCAAAGAGTGGTCGATCACCGACGAGGCCCTGCGTGACCTCATCCGCTACTACACCCGCGAAGCCGGTGTGCGGAACCTGGAGCGCGAGTTGGCTGGCCTGATCCGCAAGGCGGTGAAGGAAATCGCTCTGGGCGACTCCACGGCGGTCGAGGTGACGCCTGAGAACCTCGACACCTATGCCGGGGTTCGGCGCTATCGCTACGGCCAGGCGGACCAGGAGGATCAGGTCGGTGTTTCCACCGGACTGGCCTGGACCGAGGTCGGCGGCGAGCTGCTGCAGATCGAGGCCGTGACCTTGCGCGGCAAGGGCAAGGCGGTGACCACCGGCACGCTCGGCGACGTGATGAAGGAGTCGATCCAGGCGGCCGAATCCTACGTAAAAAGCCGCGCGGTCGACTTCGGCATCAAGCCGACGGTCTTCGAGAAGCGGGACATCCACGTCCACGTGCCCGAGGGTGCGACTCCCAAGGACGGGCCTTCGGCCGGTATTGCCATGGTCACGGCCATTGTCTCCGTGCTCACTGGTGTGCCCATCCGCCACGATGTCGCCATGACGGGGGAGGTGACCCTGCGCGGTCGTGTCCTGCCCATTGGTGGCCTCAAGGAGAAGCTCCTGGCGGCGGTACGGGCCGGCATCAAGACGGTGCTGATCCCCGAGGAGAACGAGAAGGACCTCGCCGACGTGCCCGACAGTGTGAAGACCAGCCTGGAGATCGTGCCTTGCGGCACCGTCGACCAGGTGTTGGAGCACGCGCTTGCCGGGAAGCTCACCCCCATCGATTGGAGCGAGCCCGAGGAGGTTGATCCTCTTCCCAAGACGGTGGTGGAGGAGAACCGGGGCGACCGACTCACCCATTAATGCGGCAAGGCCGCGGCGGGAGAATGCGTTCCGCCGCGGCTTTCCGCGTTGACGGCGCATAAAAGCGTTGTTTAGAGTGCGCCACAGTCCGCGCCTCCGCATTATGAACAGCGTGAGCATAACCCAGAGAGAGGGGGGTTCAGAGTGAACAAGAACGATCTCGTGGCCGCCGTGATGGAAGCGACCGGCCTATCCAAGAACGACAGCGGCAAGGCAGTCGATGCCGTGTTCGGCACGATCACCGACAGCTTGAAGCAGGGCGACGAGGTTCGCCTCGTCGGCTTCGGCACCTTCCTTGTCAGCGAGCGTGCGGCTTCCGAGGGGCGCAACCCGCGCACCGGCGAGAAGATGCAGATCCCGGCGTCGAAGCAGCCGAAGTTCAAGGCTGGCAAGAGCCTCAAGGACGCCGTCAACTGACGACCTCCTGATCGATGCGTGTCGCAACGGCCGGCCTGTTCTCTTGGGTCGGCCGTTTGCGCGCGGATAGGGGGCGGTTAGCTCAGCTGGGAGAGCGACTGGTTTACACCCAGTAGGTCGGCGGTTCGATCCCGTCACCGCCCACCAAGAAAAACAAGGACTTAGCGGACTTCGCTAGGTCCTTTTTCTTTGGGAAAAGCGCTTGGGGTAACAGCTGGGGTATGATGCTCGGTTAGTGGGTGACGGCAAAGCTTCATGCTTCGACGAGACCACTCGTAAGGAGTGTTGAATCAGCGTGAGCGCCTTCCGGGAATGCGCTGTTCGGTGGTATGTTATCACAATTGCGCAATCCATCCGGAGCCATAGGCCCCCATGAGCCCTTATGAAGAAGCACAAAGCCGATACCAGGGATACCGTGACGCAGCCTATGACGCGACCTGGCGCTGCATGTTGCCCCTTCTTCAAAGTATTGATTTGAAGATATTTCCGCTTGGCCGGCATGCGCTTGCCTATTGGAGCGCAATAAAGAACTTTGAAAGCATAGATCCCGGACAAGGCTTTCTTCCGGGTGGTGGTTTTCCATGGGATAAGATTTACCGGCAGTTCCGATCGACGCCTCGGCGATTCGACATTGCACTGTGGGATGGGGATAAACTATGCGGGCTCGCCATAGGCAATGCATCCCGCGGAAAACGCTACGTAACGATCAAATGGATTGAGCGGTTTGCGACGACCGACCAACCTGGGTGGGTTGCCACTACGGTTTTAACCGCAGCTGACTATTTTGGGAAAACCATTGGAAGTGAAGAGGTTAGACTTCGAAATCCGAGACCCGACACCGAAAGGCTATATGCTGCCCACGGTTTTGCTCTTGCAGAGCAATTGCATGGAGCTACATACTGGGCACGTCCCATTAGCTAGGGCATTTTCTGGGGAGGGGTAAAGCCTCAGTGTCGCCACCTTATATCGATAGGACACCGTTCGTTGAATCCTAACTGATACGGTGGCAACGGAGGGAGCAACAACCGATGGCACAAAACCGCCGTTCATCCTATGGCCCGAATGGCGCACAAAATGACCCGATCCGCCGTGCCGCATATGAGGAAGCTCGTATGCGAATCGCTGAGCATTCTGGCTTGTGCGACACCCTCACTGTTGATGACCTACGACGGATTCAGGAGTTCGACGGGCTTGAGATTCTAGGCTCGCATAAGTCTTGAGAGAGCCCCGCCCATGTCGGCGGGGCGGTTTGATCTCTTTGCTTCCTGTCACTGATATCAAGGGCTTGGCGCGTTTTGCCGGGCCCTTTTTCGTTGGGTGAAGAGCTTGGGATAACAGAATGGGGTACGATGCTCAGTCTGTCGGTTCCTTACGCCCTTGCGCACTCCCCCAGCCTCAATGTATCTCCGGCTCCGGTGTCGGGGCGCCGGCTTGCAGGAAGTCAAAGTCGCAGCCCTGGTCGGCCTGGCCGATGTGCTGCTGGAATAGGGCGCCCCAGCCGCGTTGGTAGCGCGGCGCCGGCGGGTTCCAGGCTTCGCGGCGGCGCTCCATCTCGCGTGCGTCGATGCGCAGGTTCAGGCTGCGCTGGCTCACGTCCACCTCGATCTCGTCGCCGTTGCGCACCAGGGCCAGGGGGCCTCCGACCCAGGCTTCCGGCGCCACATGAAGGATGCAGGCGCCGTAGGAGGTGCCGCTCATGCGCGCATCGGAAATGCGCAGCATGTCGCGTACGCCCTGGCGCACCAGCTTGCGCGGGATCGGCAGCATGCCCCACTCCGGCATGCCGGGGCCGCCCTGGGGACCGGCGTTCTGAAGAATGAGGACGTGGTCTGGGGTCACCTCCAGGCCTTCGTCCTCCACGGCCTTGGCCATGGCGTCATAGTCCGGGAAGACCAGCGCGGGGCCGCGGTGCGACAGGAGGTCGGCGCGGGCGGCGGCCGGCTTCATCACGGCGCCGTTGGGCGCCAGGTTGCCGGTCAGCACCGCGGTGGCGCCCTCGGCAAAGACCGGGTTGTCGTTGTCGCGGATGACGTCGTTGTTGTGAACCTCCGCGCCCTGAAGAATCTCTTCCCAGCGCTTGTCGGCCACCGTACGCAGCGAGAGATCGAGATGCGGGCGCAGGCGGCTCATGAGCGCGCGCAGGCCGCCGGCGTACCAGAAGTCCTCCATGAGGTACTGGCCGCTGGGCCGGACGTTGGCCAGCACCGGGACCGTGCGCGACAGGGCATCGAAGTCCGCCAGATCGAGGGAGATGCCGGCACGCCGTGCGATGGCGATCAGGTGGATGATCACGTTGGTGGAGCCGCCCATGGCGTTGTGCACCACCATGGCGTTTTGCACCGCCTCGCGTGAGATGATCTGATCCGGTGTCACGTCCTGCCACACCATCTCGACGATGCGCCGGCCCGAGGCGGTCGCCATGCGCGGGTGGTTGGCGTCGGCCGCAGGAATGGAGGAGGCATTGGGCAGGGTGAAGCCCAGGGCTTCGGCCACCGCCATCATGGAAGCCGCCGTGCCCATGGTCATGCAGGTGCCGAAAGAGCGCGCGATGCCGCCCTCGATCTCCTCCCAGTCGGCTTCGGAGATGTTGCCGGCGCGCAGTTCGTCCCAGTACTTCCAGGCATCGGACCCCGAACCCAGCACCTGGCCACGCCAGTTGCCGCGCAGCATAGGCCCGGCGGGAACGAAGAGGCAGGGCAGGCCCATGGAGATTGCGCCCATCAGCAGGCCCGGCGTGGTCTTGTCGCAGCCGCCCAGCAGAATCGCCCCGTCGATGGGGTGGCTGCGCAGCAGCTCCTCCACTTCCATCGCCAGGAAGTTGCGATAGAGCATGGTGGTGGGCTTCACGAAGGGCTCGGAGAGGCTCATTGCCGGCAGTTCGAGCGGGAAGCCGCCGGCCTGCCAGATGCCGCGTTTCACCTCCTCGGCGCGTGTGCGCAGATGGGCATGGCACTGGTTGATGTCGGACCAGGTGTTGATGATCGCGATCACCGGCTTGCCGGCGAAGTCCGCGCGGTCGTAGCCCATCTGCTGCAACCGGGAGCGGTGGCCGAAGGCGCGCAGGTCCTGCACGCCCAGCCAGCGATGGCTGCGCAGGCTTTCCGGTGAGCGCAAGGGTCGACGGTCCTTCATTCATTCCCCTCCGGTTTTCACGGGTGCGCTGTCGGTGGCTGCCTGTGGCGGCGCGTCCCGGCTTGCGCGTCTGTAGAGATAGTCGATCAGCAACCCGCTGAGGGTCAGCGCTGCGCCGATGCTGTCGGTCAGGAGTCCCGGTTTGATCAGCACGAAGGCTGCTGAAACGAAGAGCAGTCTCGGCAGCCACTTCACCGGCCCCAGCATGTATCCCTGCAAGCCTATGGACAGCAGGGCCACGCCGGAGAAGGCGGTGATCGCCGTCGTCACCACGGTGGTCCAGTGGCCGATCATCAGCAGTGAGGGGCCGAAGACGAACATGAAGGGGATGATGTAGCCGGTGAAGGCCAGCTTCACCGCGGTGAAGCTGGTTTCCCAGATCGGCGATCGGGCGATGCCGCAGGCGGCGTAGACCGCGATGGCCACCGGCGGCGTGATGGCCGAGAGGATGGCGAAATAGAGCACGAAGAGGTGCGCGGCCTCCACCGGCACGCCGAGGCGAACCATGGCAGGCACCAGGAGGGCGACCTGCACGATGTAGGCCGGCGTGGTGGGCATGCCCATGCCCAGAATGATGCCGGCGACCATGGTGAGGATCAGGGCGAGCACCAGGGAGTCCGCAGCCAGCGCGCGCACCACGCCGGTGAAGCTGAGTCCCAGGCCGGTCTGGGCGATGACGCCGATGACGATGCCCGCCGAGGCGCAGGCCATGGCCACGATGATGGCATTGATGGCGCCGGCGGAGAGCGCATCGATGACCTTGCGGAAAGTGACCTCTGCGCGCGTCGACTTGCGCAGCATGGCAATTGGTACCACGGACAGCACGCCGCAAAGCGCCGCAAAGGGGGCAGAGTATCCGTACAGCAGCGTGCCGATGATGATGACCAGCGGGCCAAAGAGGTGGCCACGCTCCAGCAGAACCTCCCTCAGTCGCGGCAGGTCGGCCTTGGGTAGGCCCTGCATGCCCTGCTTGCGGGCTTCGAGGTGGACCGCCAGGAAGACGGCGAAGTAGTAGAGGGCTGCCGGCAGGATGGCGAAGGTGGCGACCGCGAGATAGCTGGTGCCCAGGAACTCGGCCATGACGAAGGCGGCAGCACCCATGATGGGCGGCATGATCTGCCCGCCGGTGGAGGCCACCGCCTCCACCGATCCGGCGAAGGCCGGTTTGTAGCCGATGCGCTTCATCAGCGGGATCGTGAAGGTGCCGGTCGTCATCACGTTGGCCGTGGCCGAGCCGGAGATCGAACCGAAGATGCCCGAGGACACGACGGCCACCTTGGCCGGGCCGCCGGCGGTGTGGCCGGTCAATGCCAGCGCAAAGTCCATGAAGAGGCGGCCCACGCCCATGCGTTCGCACAGCGCGCCGAACAGCACGAAGAGCACGATGTAGGTGGCGGAGACCTGGATCGGAATGCCGAAAATGGCATCGGTCGTCATGTACTGGTATTCGACCAGTCTAATCGGGTCCACCGACGTGAAGATCAGCTGGTAGGCCAGGAAGAGCAACGCCGTGACCGGCAAGATTGCGCCGATCGCCCGTCGGGTTGCCTCCAGGATCACCACCATCATCAGCACGCCGAAGAAAATGTCGACCTGGCTGACAGGACCCACATAGGCCATGCGGGTGGAAAAGTACTGAAGCTCGATGACCGGATAGGAGGCCGCGGCGATGGCGGCGATCACAAGGATCCAGTCCCACCAGCCCGGGCCGCTGGGCCGTCGCCGGAGTGTGCCGGGCATCGAGAGATAGGTCAGGACCAGGGCCAACCCCAGGTGGGTTGAGCGCAGGGTGAAGGCGTTTGGCGGGCCGAAGAAGGCGATGTAGAGATGGAACAGGCTCATGCCCACGGCGACTGCCGTGACCAGCCGTCTGGTCCAAACGACGTAGCCGGATTCCGTCTGTGCGAGATCCTCAGCCATGGCCTGCCCCTGTTCTCTGATCGTCGCGTTATGATGCCGCGCTGTTGGTACCGAAAGGGGGAGGTAGGCCGGGCAGCGTGACCCGGCCTACCTCCTTGGAGAGGGCGGTGCCTTAGTAGGTCACGCCATTCTCTTCATAGAAGCGCAGGGCGCCGGCGTGCATCGGCACACCATTGTCGGCACCCATCTGCTCGATGGTCAGGCCGCGCATGGCACCGGCGATGGCCTCGAGATCTTCGCGGTTCTCCCAGATCTCGTTCATCAGGCCGTAGACCAGCTCTTCATCGACGTCGCAGCGCACGATGAGGTGCGTGGCGTAGCCGGCCACGGTCGCATCCTCGTCCTGACCCGGATAGGAGCCAGCGGGGATGGTGAGCTTCGAGAAGCCCGGATTGCGCTCGATCATCTCGGCGATGAAATCGTCATCCAGCGACACCAGGGAGATGTTGCGGGAATTGGCGAGATCCATGATCGAGGAGGCCGGAACCGTGGTGCCCAGGGTGAAGATGTCGGCATTGCCGTCCTGCAACAGGGCCACGCCGTCGGAGTAGGAGACATAGTCCACCCCGCGCATGTCGTCGTAGGACAGCCCGGCCACGTCCAGGACCATGCGGATCACCTGTTCGGCGGTGTTGCCCACCGGCTGGGTGACCAGGCGGCGACCTTCGTAATCCTCCGGCGAGGTGATGCCGCTGTCCTGGGTCACCACCATCTGGAAGTACTGCGGATAGAGGGTGGCGAGGTTGCAGACATTGTCGGTCGGACCCTCGAAGGGCTCGCGGCCGTTGACGGCATCCACGGTGGAGATGGAGTTGCCGAAGCCGAAGTCGGCATCGCCGTTCTGCACGCCCTGCACATTGGCAACACCGCCGCCGGGCATGACGATCATGTTCGCGCCCAGCGACTCGGTAGCCATGTTCTGAATGGCGCCGCCCAGCGGATACCAGGAGCCGCCCTGCGGACCGGTCATGAAGCGCAGCTGCTGCGCATCGGCCGTGCCGGCCAGGCCCATGCCGAGTCCGGCAACGACCGTCGCGGCGAGAAGTTTGGATTTATTCATTTCGTCCTCCCGTTGGTGATTCTCAGTTCATCGCTTCCGAGTGAGGCGATGATCCGATTGCCTCCTGTCTCGCATCGGACAGCAGGAAGGGTGCGCCCGCCTGGGACGCGATCTCCCGCAACCGCTCGACCAGGGTCGAGGGCAGGGGTATGCCGTTGGCGCGGCGTTCCGCCTCGCGCCGATATTCCGGGTCGCCGGCCACCTCGACCGGACGGGCTGCATCCAGCGGCGCGCTGCCGCGCAGTGCATCCAGCAGGGCGTCCAGGTCCGATCCGAAACCGCCGTCGGGGCGGAAGAGGTCGGGAGCCAGGGCAAGGAAGAAGTGGCCGACGCCATGCGTTTTCTGTTCGGCTGGGCGCAGCGGTGCGAAGGTCGCGCCGGCCAGCGTCGTCGACAGGATCTCGACCATGGCAGCCAGGCCGTAGCCCTTGTGGCCGCCGTGTTCCTCGTCCCCGCCCAGAGGGGAGAGTTTCGGAGCGGCCAAGGCCGGCGTGGGGTCGCGCTCCCAGTTGCCCTGCTCGTCGAAGGCCCAGCCTTCCGGCACCGGCTGGCCGGCGAAGAGCTTGACGCGCATCTTGCCAATGGCCGCGGTGGAGGTCGCCATGTCGAGCAGGAAGGGGCGATTGCGCTCTGCCGGTGCGGAGAAGGCGATGGGGTTGGTGCCGAGCATCGGCTCGCGCCCGCCGGTGGGCACGATGGCCGGTCGCCAGACCGCGGTGGTGCAGAAGCCGAGCAGGCCGCGTTCCGCGATGTGGCGGGCATAGAGTCCGGCAGCGCCGAAGTGGTGCGAGTTGCGTACGGCCACGGCTCCCACACCCAGCGCTGCCGCCTTGTCCGCGGCCAGGTCGGCTGCCTTCAGGGAGACCAGATGGCCGAAGCCGCCGCCGCCGTCGAGTACGGCGATCGCTCCCCGCTCCACCGCCGTAGTGATCGGGGCATTGGGGATCACAGCGCCCCGGGCGATCTGTTCGCTGTACATGGTCAGCAGACCGACACCGTGGCTTTCAATACCGGCCAGGTCGGCGCCGACCAGAATGCGCGCCGAGGCCTCGGCCTGCTCGGTCGGCAGGCCCCAGGCCTGGAAGATGGCCCGGACCTGCGCTTCGAGCTGATCGGCGTCGACGGCCAGATGCGCCATGTGCGAGGGGGCCTTCAGGCCGCGTCCGCCATGCTGGCATCCAGCGATGCCAGTTCGCGAGCAACCGGTTGCACCTTTGCCCGCTCGGCCTCGGAGAGATTGGAGAGCATTGGGAGCATCGGCCCCATCTCTGCGATGCCGCCCAGGGTGACGGCGTCGTGGAGGATACGAATCGGGCTGATGCCGTCGCGCAGGTCCTCAATAGGCAGGAAACGCTGCCGGATGCTTTCTGCCGCCTCATAGTCACCGCGCTGCAGCGCTTCGCGCAGGGCGGTGGAGCTGCGCGGTGCGACGCAGACCGAGCCGGAGGTAAACGCGCGCAGCCCGAAGTGACGGAAGTGGTCGATGGCCGGACGCTCGCCAATGCCGCTGATCACCATGGAGGAGTCCACGCGCTCAAGGATGGCGCGCAGCAGCGCGTCCTCGCGCGGGTCTTCACGCACGACCGCGTACTTGATGGCGCAGACCAGGCCGTCATCCACCAGGCTGCCCACCAGTTCCGGCGTCAGGTAGCCCTCGTTCTTGACGTAGAGAATGATTTTCTTGCCGTAGGCCTCGGCGAAGTGCCGCACGCCCGTGGCCACGCCGTCCGGCGTCGCCGGAAAGGTCAGCGGCAGGACCATGACTGTCGGAAAATCGCTGTGTTCGCGGAGCACCGCCACCTGGTCCTGCAGGCGGCCAAACTCCGGACCGGCCGAGGGAATGACCCAGCTCTGCGCCCCGGCGCATTCCGCCAGCATCGTCAGGGCTTCGGCGTACTGCTGCAGACCGATGTGGTAGAAGTTGGCGTTGCCGCCGTACATCAGGGTGGTCACGCCGCCCGCTTCGAGATAGCGGATCAGCGCCTGATTGGCCGCTGCATCGAGGGAGAGGTCGGAGCGCCGGGCGAGTGGCGGCACCGAGATCACGGACCTCTGCAGGTCGGCCACTTCTACGGGACTGGTTTTCATCGCTGCCGTCTCCCTCCCATGCTCGCTCGGCACCCTTCTGGGTGCGCTAAACCTGTAAAGTCGACTTACAAGTATATTGCTTGTCCTGCAAGAGCCATCTACGCTTTTCCCCCATGGTACAGGAGACTGGAGCAGAGGTGGGAGAGAATAGGACGGCGTCATCCACGGAAAGCGCCAGCGGTCTGTTGGCGCACCTTCTGCCCTTGCGGCAGACTCGCCTGGCTGACCAGGTGTATGAGCTTCTGCTGCTGCGAGTCGCGCGCGGGCTCTATCCTGTGGGAACCCGCTTGCCCTCGGAGCCGAAGCTCTGCACCGATTTCGGCGTGTCGCGCCCGGTGGTGCGCGAAGCGCTGGCCCGCTTGCGCCTGGACAAGATCGTGCGCAGCCGGCGCGGTTCGGGCACCTGGGTCGAGCGGGAACCGAGCGATGCCTTCGCCTCCATCGCGCCGACCGGCAGCATCGCCGAGATCATCCGCAGCTATGAATTCCGGGCCGGAATCGAGGCGGAGGCTGCCGCCCTGGCAGCGCAGCGCCGGGAGCCGCGTCACCTGCAGGCCATGGAACGGGCAGCGCTCAAGCTTGCCACCGCCTTGGAGCAGAATGAGGTCGGGGCCGAGGCCGACATCGCCTTTCACCACGCCGTGGCCGAGGCCGCGGGCAACCCGCTGTTTGTCCAGGCCATCGAGATGCTCGGCACCGCCATGCACAATGGAATCACGGTTGCCCGGCGCCTGAAGCTGATGACCAACAGCCTGCGCCTGCACCAGGTCCTGCATGAGCACGAGGCGGTGCTGGACGCCATATCCCGGCAGGATCCCGAGGCGGCACGCGATGCAATGCACCGCCACATCACCAAGTCGCGCGACCGCATGCTGGGTTTCGTTGGCGACTGATTATGTCAGCCGCGCAGTTGCGTGAGCGTGGTGAAGGCGTTGATGTGTTCCAGCGCGCTGCGCACGTGCACCACCACGGGCCCGCTGTCCTCGAGCGCGGCCTCCACAACGGCCTCGGCATCCTCGACCCGCTCGATGGTCAGCCCACGCGCGCCATAGGCTTCCGCCAGTTTGGCAAAGTCGGGGTTTTGCAGGTCGGTTGCGGCCGGCCGTTCGGGGAACTGGCGTTCCTGATGCATGCGGATGGTGCCGTAGCTGCCATTGTCCGAGATGAAGATCTTCACCGGCACGCTGTACTGCAGCGCCGTCGCCAGTTCGCCTCCGGTCATGAGGAAGCCGCCGTCGCCGATCAGTGTGATGACCTGCCGGCCGGGGTGGCGCCGTCCAGCCGCCACGGCTGCCGGCATGCCGATGCCCATGGCGCCGCCGACGGCGCCCAGCAGGCGCTGGCGGCCATTGAAGGGGAAGTGGCGGTGCAGCCAGCTCGAGAAGTTGCCGGCGTCAGTGATGAAGATGGCATCGTCCCCGGCCTGTTCGCAGAGCGCGGCCACCACCGGCCCCATGTCGAGCAGGCCATCGTTTGGCGCCTTCCAGGGGCGCGCTGCGGCCACCCGATCGTGCAGCGAGTCGCTCCAGGCCTTGCGCGCAGGCGATTGAGTCGCTGGCTGTGAAGCCAGAGCCTGCAGGAAACTGACCGGATCGCAGGCCAGGGCGGTGTCGGCCGCGAAGACGTGGTTGAGGTGCTGCGGGTCGGGATGAACATGGATCAGCGGCTGGACCGGTTGCGGCGCGTGCGGGAAGCGGTAGCCCTGGCTGGTGACCTCCCCCAGCCGGGTGCCGACAGCGAGCAACAGATCCGCCGCCTCATACACCTTGCGCTGTGCGTCGGGCATCTTGAAGCCCAGGTGGCCGGCATAGAGCGGGTCGCCGTTGGGAAAGAGATCCTGGCGCTTGAAGCTGGTGAGTACGGGCAGGCCGTGCGCTTGGGCGGCGGCATACAAGGCTTCGCGCCCCGCTGGACTGTCCAGGGCGCCACCGGCAATGAGCAGCGGCTTTTCGCACTGGGCCAGGCGCCGCGCCGTGTCGGCCGCAGCCTGCGGGTCAACGGGGGCGGACTGTCGCGGCATCGCCGCTGAGACAGCGGCGTCCGTCATCTCCTCCAGCATGTCTTCGGGCAGCACCACCACCGTCGGCCCGGGTGTGGGGGCGCTGGCCACGGCAAAGGCACGCGCGATCACCTCCGGCAGGCGGTCCGGATCGTGCACCGTCCAGACGCCCTTAGCCATGTCGGCGAAGGTCTTGCCGTAGTCCACCTCCTGAAAGGCGCCGCGCCCCAGTTCGTACCGCGGCACCTGGCCGATAAAGAGCACCAGCGGAACCGCATCCTGCTCCGCCGTGTGCACGGCAATGGCGGCATTGCTCGCCCCCGGTCCACGGCTGACGAAGCAGACGCCGGCCCGCCCGGTCAGCTTGGCATCGACCACGGCCATGAAGCCGGCGCCGCTTTCGTGCCGACAGGTCAGGGTCTCGATCTGCGGATGCTGGTGCAGCGCGTCCAGAACGGAGAGATAGCTCTCGCCCGGCACGCAAAAGGCCCGGTCGGCGCCCTGAGCGCGTAAACAGTCAACAAGCAGGTCGGCGGCGCGGCGTGACATCCTGATCCTCCCGGTTCCCATGGGGGCGGTACACCCCTCCCAGGCATCCCTTCCACAAGCGTTGCTGCTTGGCAATGCTGACCCTGGCGGGTCTGGACGCCGCGGCCGGGCGGTGCAATAGTCCGGCTCCAAAGGGCGCTGCTCTGCGGCGCGCGGGCAATGGCTTCGGATAGGCATGAGCAACAGCATCGTAACGCGACTCTACACGTGGCTGCACGGCGAGGAAGTCGGTCGTGATGGCGAGGGCAACATCTATTACCGCGCCAAGGGCGGCGGGCGTACGCACAAGGATTCCCTGCGCCATGAGCGGCGCTGGGTTGTCTATGCCGGCGAGGTTGAGGCCAGCCGCGTGCCGCCGGAGTGGCATGCCTGGTTGCATCACACCACCGACGAGTTTCCGCCCGAGGGAGGCGTGCCGCAGCGCCCCTGGATGCGCGAACACAGCCCCAACCGCACTGGTTCGGATCTTGCCTACCGTCCGCCGGGGCACACCCTGCGCGGTGGCCAGCGGGCGCGCACCGGAGGCGACTACGAGGCCTGGACCCCGGAGTGACGCCTGTGCACTGCCTTTGCCCGCAGGCTCCCTGGGTGCCAAGCAGCTGCGAGGTTTGAGCGGCCATGCGTAAGCACATCTTTGAAACCGTCCTGGGCGCTGTCGTTCTCCTGGTGGCGGCCGGCTTCATTATCTTTGCCTATTCGGCGACCGACATCGGCGGCTCCAACAACAACGGCTACGAGGTCAGCGCTGCCTTTGACGATGCCAGCGGCGTGCGCAACGGCACTGAGGTGCGCATGAGCGGTGTGCGAGTTGGTTCGGTGCTGCGCTACGAACTCGATCCCGACACCTTCGATGCGGTGGTTACCTTCTCCATCAATGATCGGGTCAAGCTCCCCAGTGACACCTCGGCGCGAATCCTGCCCGACGGCCTGCTGGGCGGCACCTACGTCTCGCTGACACCTGGTGGCGAGCTCGAGGAGATCGAGCCCGGCGGACGCATCGCCTACACCCAGGGCTCCATCAATCTCATGGATCTGCTGGGCCGTTTCGTCTTCAGCGGCGATGGCGGCGGCGGCTCGGATGGCACGGAAGAGGATGCCGATGGTCCCTGGTAGACGGCTGATCGCCACCAGCCTGCTCGCCCTGACGGTCGCTGCGGCAGCCGGGGCGACATCGCCGGTCTTGGCGCAGGAGCGCAGCCCCGGTGCCCCTCACGGCATGGCCGTAATGCAAGGGCTCGACAAGGTGACGGCGCGCATCTCGACCTTCGAACTGAGACTGGACGAAGCCCACGACTTCGGGGCGTTGCGTCTGGTGCTGCACGCCTGCTGGAAGACCCCGCCGGAAGAACCACCGGAATCCGCAGCCTTCCTGGAGATCCGCGAAGTCGACCCCGACGGTCCCGACCGGCGGGTTTTCAACGGCTGGATGTACGCCTCGTCGCCAGCGATCAATCCGCTGGAGCACGGAGTCTATGACGTCTGGGTCTTGGACTGCGAGGAGCCGCTCAGTTAGCGGCTTCCTGCGCGGCGGCCACCGTGGTCGCCAGCGCCGCTATCCGGCGGCAGGCCTCGGCAAGCACCTCCTCCGACGCGGTGAGACTGAGGCGCAGATGGCCCGCGGCCGCGGCGCCGAAGCCCTCTCCCGGCAGCACGGAAACGGCGTAGCGATCCAGCAGCGCCTGGGCGAAGGCCTGTGCGCCCAGGCCAGTGCCTCGCACGTCGATCATCACGAACATGCCGCCTTCCGGCTTGCGGGCCAGCAGCCCCGGCGCTCCGGCCAGGGCGTCGCAGACCAGGTCGCGCCGCGCGCGATAGCGTGCACGCATGGCGGCCAGGTCCTCGCCAGCCGCTTCCAGGGCATGGCGTGCCGCGTCCTGCACGAAGCCGGGCAGGCCGTAAAGCGAGCAGAGCAGCAGGTTGTGCGCATGGGCGGCCAGCCCCGAGGGGGCAATCATCCAGCCGGCACGCCATCCCGGCATGGCGTGAGACTTGGAGAGACTGGAGACCACCACCGTTCGCTCTGCCATGCCCGGCAGGGTGCAGGGACTGACATGCTCGCCCTCGAAGGTGAGCGCGGCATAGACCTCATCGCAGACCAGCCAGAGGTCGTGCTCGCGACAAATCTCGGCGATGGCTTCCAGTTCCGCCCGGGTCAAAACAGCCCCCGTGGGGTTGTGCGGCGTGTTGATGTAGATCGCCCGGGTGCGTTCGGTGACCGCAGCGGCGATGGCGGCCGGGTCGGGATGGAAGCCCTTCTCCGCTGCGCTGGGTATCGCCACCGCGCGGGCGCCGGTGGCGGCGAAGACCGCTTCATAGGTGACGTACATCGGTACCGGCACGATCACCTCGTCGCCCGGGGCCAGCAGGCAGAGCGCGGAGAGGAACAGGCCGTTCTGTGCGCCGGCCGTGACCACGACCTCGGCGGGATCGACCGTCAGACCGGTGAGTTTTTCATGCCAGCGGGCTATGGCCGCGCGCAGCTCCGGTTCGCCGTTGATCGGGGTGTATCGGGTGCGCCCGGCCTGCAGCGACTCGATCGCGCGCTCGACGATGGGCTGCGGCGTGCGAAAGTCCGGGTCGCCGACGCTGAGCAGGATCACCTCCTCGCCCCGGCGTTGGCGCTCCACCGCCTGGAAATGGATGTCCCAGGCGCGTGAGCCTTCACCGGCAATGCGGTCGACCAGGGGGGAAAAGCGCATAGGGGCACACTCCGAGAACGGGGCTTTCGGGAAGACGGCGGGCACGCTGCCCCAAGGCAGAGCCTTTGCCAAGAGGTGTCGCTTTTCCGGCAGCAACTTGCCTGATAGAGACAAGTTGACCGGCGAATGGGTCAAGGGATGACAAAAGGAGCGTGCCAAGATTCTGCCCCAGTCAAGCTGAAGACCCCAAGCTGAAGTCCCAAGGCACAGTGAGCGGGGAGTGGTGTGTCCGTGCGGCCTGCAAGAGGCGCCTGAAGGGTTTGTTGCGCAACAGGCAGCGCCAGTGCGACACCCCGACGTCTCCTGGTCCAACCGGCATCGGTGGCCATCCCAACTGGGTGTTCGCGGGTGCGCGGGGCTAAGGGACGCCAGCGGAACCGAAAGGGAGCGACAAGCAACACGCATGAGTAAGAACGAGAACGCCGATCGCGAGCGTCAGGAATGGCTGACCAAGGTCTATGAAGCCGGCGGCGATACGCGCCTGCTTGCCGAGCACTACGATGCCTGGGCGGCGCGCTATGACGACGACATGGTCCACCTGGGCTATACCAACCCGGCCCTGACCGTCGGTCTCGCCGGCCGCTTCATTCAGGATCCGGCGGCCCGCCTGCTCGATGCCGGCGCCGGCACCGGCATCATCGGCCGACTGCTGTCCTTACTCGGCTACGAGAATCTCGTGGCCATGGACCTGTCCCAGGGCATGCTGGACCGGGCGCGTGAACTCGGCGTGTACCGGGAACTCCACAGCATGGATATGGGCGAGCGCCTCGGCTTCGAGGATGATTCCTTCGACGGCTGCACGGCCATCGGTGTGCTCACCGTGGGCCATGCGCCGCCTGCCGCTCTCGACGAGCTTGTGCGGGTGGTGCGTCCAGGCGGCGTGCTGATCTTCTCTGTCACCGACAAGGCCTTCGAGAGCGGTTTCGGCGCCAAGATGCAAACACTGGACGATGCCGGTCGTTGGCAGCACATGGCCGAGAGCAAGCCCTACATTCCCTTGCCCGGCGCTATGGGCGAAAGGGGTCACGGCTCGCGCATGTTCGTGTATCGTGTAGCGTAACAACGCCGCCTGCGGCACACTGAAGCCGGAGCCGAAGCTGGACAGCACGAGATCCGGCGGCCGCGGGCGATAACAGGGAGAGCCAGACACAATGAACGAATTCGACTATCAGAAGCGCCTGCTCGAACTCGGGCGCGTTTCCCGCCGACAGTTCATCCACCGCACCGCGGCCCTGGGGGCCTCGGCGGCGCTGATCGGCACGGCATTGTCCCGGCCGGCCTGGGCCAATGAGCCGGTGAAGGGCGGGACGCTGAAGTTCGGCATGGGTGGCGGTTCGACCACCGACTCCATGAACCCCTCGACCGCCACCGATTCGGTGGCGATCTCCCAGGTGCACACCACCTACAACCATCTGGTCGAGCTCAATTCGAACCGCGAGGCGATTCCGGAACTGGCCGAATCCTGGGAGCCCAGCTCGGACGCCGTGACCTGGGCCTTCAAGCTGCGCAAGGACGTGGAGTTCCACAACGGCAAGACCATGGACGCTCAGGACGTGGTCTACTCGATCCAGCGCCACATGGGCCCCGATGCCCAGACCGCCGCCAGCGGCGTGGTCGCCGGCATCGAAGAGGTGCGCGCCGACGGGTCGGACACCGTCATCATCACGCTCAAGGGCGGCAACGCCGATCTGCCCTACCTGATGGCGGACTACCATCTGGCCATCGTCCCGGACGGCTTCGATGACTGGGCCAATGCGGTGGGCACCGGCCCCTACATGGTGGAGCACTACGAGGCCGGCGTTGAGTCCAAGCACGTGCGCAATCCCAACTACTGGAAGGAAGGGCGCGCGCATGCGGATGCGGTGGAGTACACCGTCATCAACGACGCCACCGCCCGCTCCGCGGCGCTGACGTCCGGGCAGGTCTCGGTGATCAACCGCATTTCCAAGCGCACGGTCGATCTCATGAAGCGCAACCAGGCGCTGGAGATCCTCAACTCGCCGGCGGGTCAGCACTACACCCTGCCGATGCACACGCAGGAAGGGCCGCTGACCGATCCCAACCTGCGGCTCGCACTCAAGCACGCCATCGACCGCGAGGCGCTGGTCGACACCCTGCTGTCCGGTTACGGCCGGCCCGGCAACGACCATCCCATTCCCGATTTCGACCAGTACTTCGACAGCTCCATGCCGCAGCGCGCCTACGATCCGGACCGGGCGAAGCACTACCTGCGCGAAGCGGGCGTGGAAGACTTCACCATTCAGCTCCACACCTCGGAAGCCGCCTTCCCCGAGGCGGTGGATACCGCCCAGATGTATCAGGAGGCGGCACGCGCCGCCGGCATCAACCTGGAGCTGGTGCGTGCACCGGCCGACGGTTACTGGTCGGACATCTGGCTCAACGTGCCCTTCTGCATGTCCTACTGGGGCGGCCGCGCCACCCCGGACATGATGTACTCCATCGCCTACACCTGCGGTGCCTCTTGGAACGAAACCCACTACTGCAGCGAAGACTTCGACCAGGTGATCCGCGAGGCGCGAGCGGAGCTGGATGAAGCGCGCCGCAAGGAGCTCTATGCCCGGGCGCAGGAACTGGTGCACATGGAGGGTGGCAACATCATCCCCATGTTCGCCGATTACGTCGACGGCTACCGGCGCGACGAGGTGGGGGGCTATGAGGAAGACTTTGTCTTCGAGATGGTCGGCCACCGCGGCGCCGAACGTCTCTGGGCGCTGTAAACCGTCACGCAACGGACGGGGCTCCAACCCGTGATCCTGTCACTCGTTGCCAAGCGCCTGGCGCTTGGCATCCTGACACTGTGGCTCGTCTCCCTGCTGATCTTCGCCATTACCGAGATCCTGCCGGGAGACGTGGCCACGGCCATTCTCGGACAGGCAGCCACCCCGGAAACGGTGGCGGCCATCCGCAATCAACTCGGCCTGAACGAGCCGGCCTGGTGGCGCTATGTCCAATGGCTCACCGGGGCGATCCAGGGCGATTTCGGCATCTCGCTGGCCAACCAGCGGCCTGTGGCGCCGCAGATCCTGGGCCGGCTTGAGAACACGCTTTTCCTGGCCTCGGTCGCGGCCGCGATCGCCGTGCCGCTGGCGATCAGCCTCGGCCTCATCGCCGCCATCAAGCAGAACTCGCTGCTGGACCGGACCATATCCCTCACCACCTTGGCCTCGATCTCGGTGCCGGAATTCTTCATCGCCTACCTGTTGATCTTCTTCCTGGCGGTGCAGGCCGGCTGGTTCCCCTCCATGGCGCGCTTCGATTCCGACATGGGGCTGCTGGACCAACTGGGCGTGATCGTCCTGCCGGCTTTGACCCTGGTGCTGGTGGTGCTCGCGCACATGATGCGCATGACCCGCGCCACGGTACTCAACGTCATGGCGCAGCCCTTCGTCGAGATGGCGGAGCTCAAGGGCGTGCCGAAGTGGCGCATCGTGGTGCAGCACGCCCTGCCCAACGCACTGGCGCCCATCATCAATGTGGTCGCTCTCAACCTTGCCTACCTCGTGGTGGGCGTGATCGTGGTCGAGGTCGTCTTCGTCTATCCGGGACTGGGGCAGTTCATGGTCGATGCCGTCGCGCGGCGCGACATTCCGACCGTGCAGGCCTGCGGCCTGATCTTCGCGGCGGTCTACGTCACCCTCAACATGCTGGCAGACATCGGGGCCATCCTGGCCAATCCGCGTCTGCGGCATCCGCGATAGGGGGCGGGGCATGCGCGTGTCGGGACACCGACTTTCCATTGCCGCCCTGGTGGGGCTGGCCATCATTCTCGTCAATGTGGCAGCCGCCGTGCTGGCACCCTGGATCGCCCCCTACAGCCCGACCTCGACGGTGGGCAGTGTCTGGCTGCCGCCCGGCGAGGAAGGCTTTCTGCTGGGCACCGACCAGAACGGCCGCGATATGCTGACGCGCATGCTCTACGGCGCGCGCACCTCCATCGGCATCGCTTTGACGGCGACGATCCTCTCCTTCCTGCTGGGCTCGGTGCTGGGCTTCCTGGCGGCGACCGTGGGCGGCTGGATCGACCAGCTCTTGAGCCGCGTCGTCGATACGCTGATGGCGATCCCGGTGCTAATCCTGGCCCTGTTGGTGCTGACCGCGCTCGGCAGTTCCATTCCGGTGCTGATCGGGGTCATCGCCGTGCTGGACTCGACCCGGGTCTTCCGCCTGTCGCGGGCCGTGGGCATGGACATCGCCGTGATGGAGTACGTGGAGGCTGCGCGGCTGCGCGGTGAGGGGCTCGGGTGGATCATCCGCCGGGAGATCCTGCCCAATGCGCTGCCGCCGCTGATCGCCGAGTTCGGCCTGCGCTTCTGCTTTGCGTTCCTGTTGATTTCCTCGCTCTCCTTCCTCGGCCTTGGCGTGCAGCCGCCCTTTGCCGACTGGGGCGGCATGGTGCGCGACAACGCCCAGGCGCTGGAGTTCGGTCTCTCCGCACCGCTGATTCCGGCCGCTGGCATCGCGGTGCTCACCATCGGGGTGAACCTGGTGGTGGACTGGATGCTGAGTCTGCAGGGCCGCACCATGGAGGACAGCCGATGAGCGGCGCGACGAAGTCCAAGAGCGGACCGCTCCTGACCATGCGCGGCCTGCACATCGAAGCCACCGGCTTCGATGGGCGTCCCATCATCATTGTCGATGGCGTGGACCTCGATCTGGAGCGCGGCCAGGTGCTGGGCTTGATCGGCGAATCCGGGGCGGGCAAGTCGACGATTGCCCTTGCGGCCATGGGCTATACCCGAGGGGGCGCGCGTATCACCGGCGGTGACATCGTCTTCGATGGACGCAATGTGCTGGAGATGCCGTATCACCAGCGGCGCAAGCTGCGCGGCGACCGCATCTCCTATGTGGCCCAGTCGGCGGCCGCCTCCTTCAATCCGGCCAAGACCTTGATGCACCAGATCATCGAGGCGCCGGTGTTGCACGGGGTGATGAGTGCGGAAGAGGCGAGCCGGCGTGCGGTCGATCTCTTCCACCGTCTGAAGGTGCCGGATCCGGACACTTTCGGCCGGCGCTATCCACATCAGGTATCCGGCGGGCAGTTGCAGCGCGCCATGACCGCCATGGCGATGGTCTGCGAGCCCGATGTCTTGATCTTGGACGAGCCGACCACTGCCCTGGATGTCACCACCCAGATCGAGGTGCTGGCGGCGGTGCGTGACGTGATGCGGGAGTTCGGTACGGCGGGGCTCTACATCACCCACGATCTGGCCGTGGTGGCGCAGATTTCCGACCGCATCATGGTCCTGCGAGACGGGCGCACGGTCGAGGTGGGGGAAACCCAACAGATCCTGGAAGAACCGCGGGAAACCTACACCCGGGACCTGGTTGCGGCCCGGCGGTTTCATGTGAAGGCCGGCGAGGGGGGAAGCGAAACACCGCAAGCGCTGCTGGAAGCGCGTGGCATCGATGCCGGCTATGGCAGCGTCAAGGTGCTCAAGGGCGTGGACGTGGCGGTCCACCCGCGCGAGACCGTGGCTGTGGTGGGCGAGTCCGGTAGCGGCAAGTCGACGCTGGCCCGGGTGGTGACCGGCCTGCTGCCACCGACGCGTGGTCAGGTACTCTTTCAGGGCGAGGCGCTGCCCCCGGCGCTGGGGCAGCGCAGCCGCGAGCAGCTTCGACGCATCCAGATGATCTATCAGATGCCGGACGTCGCCTTGAACCCGCGCCACCGCGTCTATGATACCCTGGCCCGGCCGCTGCAGTTCTATCACGGGCTGCGCGGCAAGGAGCTGCGCGGGGAGGTGAACCGTCTGCTCGATGACATCGAGCTGGGCGGGGACTATGCCCAGCGCTTTCCCGGCGAGCTGTCCGGCGGGCAGAAGCAGCGGGTCTGCATTGCCCGGGCGCTGGCCGCCCGGCCCGACGTGGTGATCTGTGACGAGCCCACCTCGGCGCTGGATCAACTGGTCGCGGAATCCATTCTGGAACTGCTGCAGCGCCTCCAGGACGAACACGGGCTGGCATATCTCTTCATCACCCACGACCTGGGCCTGGTGAAGGCCATCGCGGATCGCGTGGTGGTGATGAAGAGCGGCGAGGTGGTGCAGCAGGGCCCCAAGGCCGAGGTCTTTACCCCGCCGGCCCATCCCTACACCGAACTGCTGCTGGCCTCCGTGCCGGAAATGCGGGTTGACTGGCTGGACGATGTGCTGGAGACCCGGGCCGGACAGGAGCTGGCGGAGCGCTAGCGCTCCTCTTGGCAGGAGAACTCCATGCAGCTTACCCTTCTCGGCACCGGCTGCCCGGTGGTCAGCCTTGAGCGTTACGGCCCGGCGCAGCTCATCCGGCATGACGGCCGCGCGGTGCTGGTGGATTGCGGCTCGGGCGTCACCCAGCGGCTGCTGGCGGCGGGCTGCCCCGGGCGCGAACTCGATGCCGTGCTTCTCACTCATCTGCACAGCGACCACCTGGTCGATCTCTATCAACTCATCGTCTCCGCCTGGCACCAGGGCCGCGCGCGCCCGCAGCAGGTCTTCGGCCCGCCCGGCACCCGGGCCTATGTCGAGGGGCTGATGGCGCTCTGGCGCCAGGAATTGACCCAGCGCATCGCCCATGAGAAGCGACCCTCGACCGCAGCGCTTGAAATCGAGGTGACCGAGATCACGCCCGACTGGCGCCTGGCGCTGGGCGGGCTGGAGATCGAAGCGGTGGAGGTGGACCACCGGCCGGTGCGCCATGCCTACGGCTTTGCCTTCGCCGCCGAGGAGCGGCGGCTGGTGCTGTCCGGCGATACCCGACCCTGTCCGGGCCTGGAGACGGCGGCCAAAGGCGCGGACCTGCTGGTCAACGAAGTCTTCGTGCATCGGGAGATGCCGGTGATCGAGGGTGTGCGCTCGGCCGAAACGGTGGAGAACGTGGGCGCCTATCACACGCTTTCCAGCGAGGTGGGCAAGCTGGCCGCCCGCGCCGGTGTGGGCTGCCTCGCGCTCACCCACTTCGTACCGCCGGCCTGCGACCGAGCCGCCCTGCTGGCGGAGGTGCGCCAGGACTTCGCCGGGCCGGTGATCGTGGGCGAGGACTTGATGACCTTCGACCTCACGGCCGCAACGCTCACCTACGGCCAGGCTCACCTCAGCCTGCCTCTTGGCTGCAGCAGCGCCTGACCAACGCTCTGCGCCGCCGCCGCACACCTTGACGCAGCCCCGCCGCTGCGCAGAATGCCCCGCACCCGCCAAGCGGAGGGGCCCGTAGTTCAGTGGTCAGAACGCGCCGCTCATAACGGTGTTGTCGCAGGTTCGAATCCTGCCGGGCCCACCAACAAAATCAATGACTTAGCCGTTTGAGGTAGGGACGCGCCACGAGCCGTAAGTGTGGATTGCCGGGTTAGGGCTTGAGTGCATTCAGTCGGCTGTCGCCGGCGAAGTCATCGAGGCGATATTCTCGCTGGACCTTGGGCCATTCGCACCAGGCCTGGATCAAGCCTCTCCGAATGAACAGATGCCAAGTCTGAAAGTTGAGCGGCTCGCGACTGGATAAGGCGCGCGGCGTGAGGAGGGCAATATTGCGCCCGGCCTGCTTCGGGGCGCGCACGGACTCAAAGCGGATGGCTTCAAATCCTGCCGCTCGCGCTCTGTCAGCGAACTCTTGGCAGAGGCTATAGTCCTCCTTCTCGCGCCAGATATGGAGGTAGGACGCGAGGCGGCCAATGGTCAGGTCGACGCAAAGAGCGGTGCTGCACCACACGCTGAAGGCGCTGTACTCCGCAGGCCCCTGCGGCAAGCGGGTGCCCGGAGCTTCGGCCAGGAAGAGAAAGCGGTAGAAGGCCATCTCGGCCACCGCAGTGGTCACAGCTTCGGCAGCGTAGAAGGCGCCGTCGCGTTGATGAGCGCGGCGAAAACGGGATCCCCAGGGATAGGGAGCGTAACGGAAGGGCGCGGCCAGCAACGGATGCAGCCCCGCGCACTCAGCAGGAAGGGAAGGCTTGACGGCCTCGATCTCCTCTTCAAGCAGAGCCTGATCGTCCAGGCTTTCCGTGAGGCTGAGGGTCACAACCCGGTGCTGCCCCTCGACCAGGCGCCAGACCTCTCCCGACCATGGCGCCGCGTCAGAGGGGAGCGCGTCGGGAATCGACATAGTTGATCACGCTCACCAGACCCATAACGCTGCCGATCATCTCGATCGGTTTGTTGCCCAAAGCCAGATTGGGTGACCGCATCCATGAACGCATCGCCTCGTCGTCGTTCAGAATGGCATTCAGGCTCCTGAACAAGCGCAGCAATAAGACCGCCAATTCATAGGGCTTGGATCCCTTCGAGAGCCTGTAGCTATCGGCCCGCAGGCGCGAGGCCGTGGCATCGGAAACCCCGATGACCCGTGCCAGGAGAGCATTAGAGAGCCCAAGCCGCTCAGCGGCCCGCACGACTGCCTGGGAGATCACTCGCGAGCGATCCTCGTCGCCGGCCTTCGTCTCAATCAAGGCACTCTCAGGTGTCATGCGCCTTCTCCTGGAAGATAGACCAATCTATCGTTCTACAGAAATGTAGATGCAGCGCTGAAACAATGCAAGATGACAGTTCAGCCATTTGTGCGAGAGACAGGGGGCGCGACCTCCGCTTCCCGCGGCCGCCGGACCCAAGGGTGGATGCTGATTTCGGCGTACCCAGCCTTCCCGATTCTTTTGTTCCCAGGGGTGGCGCCGGCGGGGTGTGGTCCCTAGGTTGGGAAGACGCCCGAGCGTGCGATACTTGAAGCGAAGGAACATAGATGATGAGCGCAGCGAAGCAGGGCGATACCGTCCGTGTGCACTACAACGGCACCCTGAAGAACGGGACCCAGTTCGATTCCTCCCGCGAGGCCGAGCCCCTGGAGTTCAAGATCGGTGAAGGACGGATCATTCCCGGATTCGAGTCCGCGGTCGTGGGCATGGCGCCCGGCGACAGTAAGCAGGTGGAGATCCCCTCCAACGAGGCCTATGGCCCGCGCCGTGAGGAGCTGACCCAGGAGGTGGAACGCAGTCGTTTGCCGGCCGATCTCGAGGTGCAGCAAGGCATGCAGCTCCAGGCCAGCGGCCCGAACGAGCAGCCGCTCGTGGTGACCGTGGCCGAGGTGAAACCCGAAAGCGTGGTGCTGGACGCCAACCATCCCTTGGCCGGTGAGGACCTTACCTTCGACATCGAACTGGTCGAGGTGGTCTGATCTGTGGGCACCGTCGCCCCTAATGGGCGGCGAATGTCTGACACTTTCTCCCCCTTGGCTTGGGGGGTGAGAAACGGCTAGGTTGCGCTGACTTTCTGACAGCGCAAAAGGCTAGCCCTCATGACCGAACTCTGCGATCTCCCGGCCGTCGACCTCGTCAACAAAATCGCTGGCCGGGAGATTTCTCCCGTAGAGCTTCTGGACTCCTGCCTCTCCCGCATCGACGCGATCAATCCGAGCGTCAACGCCGTTGTCGCCCAGGACGCCGAGGCGGCCCGTGGTGCCGCGCTGGCGTCGGAAAAGGCCGTGAGCGAGGGCGAAAGTCTCGGCCTGCTGCACGGCTTGCCGGTCGGCATCAAGGATCTCAACGAGACCGCCGGCCTGCGCACCACCTACGGCTCCGAACTCTTTGCCGAGAACGTGCCGGTGCGCGATGCGCTGAACGTGGCCCGGGTGCGCGAGGCGGGCGGCCTGCCCTGGTTCAAGACCAACACGCCGGAATTCGGCGCCGGCGCCAACACCCGCAACGCAGTCTATGGCGCCACCGGCAATCCCTTCGACCCGGCGTTGACCTGCGCCGGCTCCTCCGGCGGTTCGGCGGTGGCGCTGGCCACCTCCATGCTGCCGCTGTGCAACGGTTCCGATCTTGGCGGCAGCCTGCGCAGCCCGGCGGCCTACTGCGGCATCGTCGGTCTCCGGCCCACGGCAGGCCTGGTGCCCAAGGAAAGCTCCCTGACCGCCTACTCGCCGCTCTCGGTCGAGGGCCCCATGGGGCGCAGCGTTTCCGACCTTGCCCTGCTGCTGGCCGCGATGGCCGGCGAGGATCCGCGCGATCCTCTCTCTCGGCCGATCGACCGAGGCGCCCTGGCCCGCCCGCAGGGAGCCGACCTCTCCACGCTCAGCGTGGCCTTCTCCGAGGATCTGGGCTTCGCCCCCATCGACGAGCAAGTGCGCAAGCTCTTCCGCGAGCGCAGCGGCGCCTTCCGCCACCTCTTCCGCGAGTCCATGGACCGCGACCCGGAGATGGGGGATGACCCCGATCGCGTTTTCGAGGTACTGCGCGGCGTCGGATTCCTGGCGGCGCATCTGGAGAAGGTGCGCAAGTCGCCGGAGAAGGTCGGCCCCAACGTCATGGCCAATGTGGAACTCGGCCTGACCTACAATGCCGAGGACGTTGCCTGGGCGCAGACCCGACACAGCGACATCTTCCGCCGCTTCCTGGCGATGATGGACGAGGTGGATGTGCTGATCACCCCGGCGGCCTCGGTCCAGCCCTTCGACAAGAATGAGTGGTACCCCCGGGAGATCAATGGCAAGCCGCTGCAGAGCTATATTAACTGGGTGGCCATTGCCTACGGCCTGACGCTGACCGGCCATCCCGTGCTTTGCCTGCCCTGTGGCACCGACGAGAATGGCCTGCCCTTTGGCATCCAGGTGGTGGGTAAGCGTTTCGAGGAGGCGAAGCTGCTGTCGGTCGGTTTGGCCCTGGAACAGGCGCTGGGTGGCATCGCCGGCTGTGCCCGGCCGCTGCCGGATCTTGCGCGCCTCTCCGCAGCCTGAGGGAGTCTGCCCGTGAGCACTGCGCTGGTCGTCGTCGTTCTGGCGGCAGGCAAGGGGACGCGCATGCGTTCCAGCCTGCCCAAGGTGCTCCACGCGGTCGCGGGACGGCCGATGGTGCAGCACGTGCTGGAGGCCGCCGGGCCTTTGGAGCCGGCCGGCACTGTCGTGGTGATCGGCCCCGAGGGTGAAGCCATTGCCGAGGTGGTGCGGCCCCATCCCGTGGCGGTGCAGCGCGAGCAGCTCGGCACCGCCGATGCGCTCAAGGCAGCGCGTGACCAGGCCCTGCCCCTGCTGGGGGAGGGCGGCGACGTGCTGGTGCTCTATGGCGACGGCCCGCTGATCACCCCGGACACGCTGCAGCGCATGCGCGCCGCGCGGCAGCAAGCGCCGGCGCCCGATTTCGTCTGGTTGGGCTTCCGTCCGCCCGATCCCACGGGCTATGGCCGCATGCTGCTCGACGACGAGCAGCGCCTGACCGCCATCGTCGAGGAGAAGGATGCCAGCGAGGCGCAGCGCCGGGTCGATCTCTGTTGGGGCGGGCTGCTGCTGGGTGATGGCCAGGCCCTGTTCCGTCTGCTGGAGCAGATCGACAACAACAACGCCAAAGGCGAGTACTACCTCACCTCGCTGGTGGCGCTCGCCGCCGCCGAGGGCCTGCGGGCCGGGGTGGTGGAGTGCGATGCCGAGGAGGTGCGCGGGGTGAACTCCCGCGCGGAACTGGCCGAGGCCGAGGCGATTCTGCAGGGCCGCCTGCGCCGCCGGGCCATGGACGCTGGCGTCACGCTGATCGCGCCGGAAACGGTCCAGCTTTGCTGGGACACGGAACTGGCCCACGATGTGGTGGTGGAGCCGCATGTGGTTTTCGGGCCGGGCGTGCGCGTGGGGACCGGTGCGCAGATTCTCGGCTTCTCCCACATCGAGGGCGCGCTGATCGAGGCGGGCGCACGCATCGGGCCCTTCGCCCGCCTGCGGCCCGGCACCCGCATCGGCCCGGAGGCGCGGGTGGGCAACTTCGTGGAGATCAAGGCCGCCAGTCTCGGCGCCAAGGCCAAGGCCAATCACCTCAGCTATGTGGGCGATGCGGAGGTCGGCGCCGGGGCCAACATAGGTGCCGGGACGATTACCTGCAATTACGACGGCGTCTCCAAACACCGCACGGTGATCGGCGAGGGCGCCTTCATCGGCTCCAACACGGCCCTGGTGGCCCCGGTTACCATCGGTCCCGGAGCGGTCATCGGCGCGGGCAGCACGCTGGTCGAGGCGGTGCCGGAACAGGCGCTGGCGCTGGCGCGCGCGCCGCAGACGACCAAGCCGGAGGGCGCGACGCGCCTGCGCGAACGACAGAAGCAACGGACAGAGGAGTAGCGGCGGCATGTGCGGCATCATAGGCATTCTCGGCACCAATCCCGTGGCACCGCTGCTGCTCGACGCGCTCAAGCGGCTTGAATATCGCGGCTACGATTCCGCCGGTGTGGCCAGCCTGGTCAACGGCACCATCGAGCGCCGCCGGGCCGAGGGCAAAATCGTGCGTCTGGTTGAGCGGGTGGAGCGCGAGCCGCTGAGCGGCGTGGTCGGCATCGGCCACACCCGCTGGGCGACCCATGGGCGGCCCAACGAGGTCAATGCCCATCCCCACGCCAACGGGCGCCTGGCGCTGGTGCACAACGGCATCATCGAGAACCATCGCGAACTGCGCAGCGAGCTGCAGGCGGCGGGCTACGGCTTCGAAACCGAAACCGACACGGAAACCGTGGTCCATCTGGTCGACCGCAATCTCGCGCAGGGTCTGGAGCCGGCCCAGGCGGTGAGCCAGGCACTGCAGCGCCTGGAGGGTGCCTTTGCCTTCGCCATGATCTTTGCCGGTCACCACAACCTGATGATCGGTGCCCGGCGCGGCAGCCCGCTGGCCGTGGGCTACGGCGAAGAGGGCGCGCTCTATCTCGGGTCCGATGCCCTGGCCCTGGCGCCGCTCACGGATCGCATCTGCTATCTGGAGGAAGGGGACTGGGTCGTCCTGCAGGACGGCAAGGCCGAGATCTTCGATGCCGACGACCGGCCGGTGGACCGCCCGATCGTGCGCACGGCCCTGTCGGGTGCGGCCATCGGCAAGGGCAACTTCCGCCACTTCATGCAAAAGGAAATCCACGAGCAGCCGGCGGTCATCGGCGACACGCTGCACAGCTACGTGAACCTGCAGACCCGTGCCGTGACCATGCCGGAGCTGCCGCTGGATTTCGCCGCCCTGCCACGGCTCACCATCTCTGCCTGCGGCACGGCTTTCTACGCCGGCTTCGTGGCCAAGTATTGGTTCGAGCAGATCGCCCGCCTGCCGGTGGAGGTCGATATTGCCAGCGAGTTCCGCTACCGCGAGGCACCCATGCCCGAGGGCGGGGCGGCCCTTTTCATCTCCCAGTCCGGCGAGACCATCGATACCCTGGCCGCGTTGCGCTATGCCCGCAGCCAGAAACAGACCATCCTCTCCATCGTCAATCAGCCGGAAAGCGTGATCGGGCGGGAATCCGACCTGGTGCTGCCGACCCTGGCGGGCCCGGAGATCGGGGTGGCCTCCACCAAGGCTTTCACCACCCAGCTCACCGTCCTGGCCTGCCTGGCTCTGGCGGCGGCGCGGGCGCGCGGGGCCATCGATGCCGCAGCCGAAGCCCGCCTGAGCTCGGCCATCACCGAGGTGCCGGCGGCGATCACCCAGGTGCTGGAGCATGCCGAGCCGCTCGAGGCCATCGCTCACGACATCTCGGCGGTGCGCGACGTGCTCTTCCTGGGCCGCGGATCGCTCTTCCCAATCGCATTGGAAGGTGCGCTGAAGCTGAAGGAGATCAGCTACATCCACGCCGAGGGCTATGCCGCCGGCGAGCTGAAGCACGGGCCGATTGCCCTGATCGACGAGGATGTGCCGGTGGTGATTGCCGCGCCCTCGGGCCCGCTGTTCGACAAGCTCGCGAGCAACATCCAGGAGACGATCGCCCGCGGTGGCCAGGCGATCATCTTCAGCGATCGCGCCGGGCTGGAGCGCATCGGCGAGGGCGCGGCCTATACCGTGGAGATGCCCACGATCGACCCCTTCGTCGCGCCGATCCTCTATTCCCTGCCGATGCAGCTCCTGGCCTATTACACCGCCGTTGCCAAGGGGACCGACGTGGACCAGCCGCGCAACCTGGCGAAATCGGTCACGGTAGAGTAGCGCCGAAGCGCTTTTCAGTCCGGTCCTTCGCCCCCACCGGGGCGGGCCTGGGCGATGGCGCGGGAGAGCAGCAGCACCGGGATCAGGCCCACCGCAACGATCATCAGGGCCGGCGTGGCAGCCGCGCCAAGGCGTTCGTCGGCAGCGTAGTTGTGCGCCTGTACCGCCAGGGTGTCGAAGTCAAAGGGCCGCATGATCAGCGTTGCCGGCAGTTCCTTCATCACGTCCACGAAGACCAGCAGCCCGGCGGTCAGCAGCGAACTCCAGAGCAGCGGCGCGTGCACCGCCACCAGGGTCCCGGACGGCCCCCGCCCCAGGGTGCGCGCCGCATCGTCCATGGAACTGCGCACCTTGGTCAATCCGGCCTCCACCGCCTGCAGGGAGACCGCGAGAAAGCGCACGAGGTAGGCGAAGACCAGGGCGGCGATCCCGCCGGTCAGCAGCAGGCCTGAGGAGATGCCGAGGCTGTCCCGCAGCCAGGCGTCCAGGCTGTTGTCGAACCAGGCGAAGGGAATGAGGATGCCGACACCGATGACCGATCCGGGCACGGCATAGCCCAGGCTTGCCACGCGGCTGGCGAAAGTGGTGAGCGGCCCGGGCTGCAGGCGCGCGCCATAGGCCACCAGCACAGCGAAGCCGACTGCCAGCACCGCGGTCACGGCGCCCAGTACGAAGGTGTTGAAGGCCTGGGGCAGGAAGCGGCCAATGTCGATTCCATTGTCGAGCCCCATGGAGACAAGCACGGCGGCGGGCAGCAGGAAGCCCAGCACCACCGGCAGCGCGCAGACCAGGGTGCTCAGCCAGCGCGCAGCGCCGGCCAGGCGCGGCTGCGGCAGGTAGCGGTAGCGAACCGAGGTGTGGTGGTAGCGTTGCGCCCCCCGGTTCCAGCGCTCCAGCAGCAGGAAGAGCAGCACGATGCCCAGCAACATGGCCGAGAGCTGTGCGGCCGTAGTGTGGTCGTAGAGCGAGAACCAGGCCCGATAGATGCCGGTGGTGAAGGTCTGCACCCCGAAGTACTGCACGGTGCCGTAGTCGGCCAGGGTCTCCATCAGCGCCAACACCGTGCCGGCGACGATGGCCGGCCGGGCCAGGGGGACGCCCACCCGCAGGAAGGTGCTCCAGCCGTTGCAGCCCAGCGTGCGACTGACCTCCAGGGCGCAGACTGATTGCTGCAGGAAGGCGGCGCGGGACAGCAGATAGACATAGGGGTAGAGCACCAGCATCAGCATGATACCGGCGCCCTCGACCGAACGGATGTTCGGAAACCAGTAGTCCCGCGGCGTCTGCCAGCCGAAGAGATCGCGCAGTCCGCTTTGCACCGGTCCGCTGAACTGCAGGAAATCGGTGTAGGCATAGGCCATGACATAGGCTGGCACCGCCAGGGGCAGGATCAGCGCCCATTGCAGGATGCTGCGGCCGGGAAAGCTGTACATGGTCACGAGCCAGGCCGTGCCGACGCCGATGAGCATCACGCCGCTGCCGACCACGGCAACGAGGATCAGCGTGTTGACCAGATAGCGTGGCAGCACCGTGGAGGCGAGGTGCGCCATGACGTCACTGCTGGGCTGGACGACGTTCCAGGCAATGGTCAGCACCGGGATCGAGAGCAGCAGGGCCACCAGGAGCGCAAGCAGGGTCAGCAGGCCAAGTCGCCGGGAGCGCCGCATGGCCGCGGGTCGCGGAGCAATGGCATCGATCCCGACGGTATCGGTAAGTTGGCTCATGAGTGAGAAATAGCAGCCCAGTGGCGGCTATGAAAGTGCGATGCGTTAGCACTCGCACAGTTTTGCGCTGTCAGCCTTCGACCTCGGCCACCGATATCTGCACCTCGGCCTCGATGAGCGCGGCTGCCAGCGCGCCCTCCGGGCTGCTGTCGGCGATGAGCTCGTCGAGCTCGGCAAAGGCGCAGACCTGCACCAGCCCCTGTTGCCCGAACTTGGAGGCATCTGTCACGACCAGGCGTCGTCGGCCCTGCGCCAGCACCGCGCGGCCGAATTCGGCTTCTGCCAGATCGTGGTCCATCACGCCGGTTTCAGCGCTCAGCGCACCAGCTGAGATCACGGCGTGATCCACGGTGAAGCGACTGATGAACTCGATGGCCGACATGCCGAAGGCGGCGCCGCTGTCGCTGCGCAGTTCGCCGCCGGCCATGTAGACCCTGTTGCCGTTCACTGTGGCCAGGGTGCGGGCGATGTCCGAACTGTTGGTGACCACGATCAGGCGGCGGTGGCCGAGCAGCGCCCGGGCCAGCAGGCTGGTGGTGGTGCCGGTGTCGAGCATGATCGACTGGCCGTCGGCGATGCTGGCCGCGGCGCGGCGGGCGATGGCCTCCTTGGCGGCACGGTTCCGGCGCATGCGGCGCTCGAAGGGTGCCTCGCCCACCACGGCCGGCAGGCCGATTGCGCCGTGCATGCGGATCACCTGTCCCTGATCGGCCAGGGGTTTCACGTCACGGCGTATGGTTTCCAGGGAGACGCCCAGCCGGTCGGCCAAGGTGCTGACGCTGACCGTGCCCTGCGCCTCCAGGAGCGCAAGTATCCGTGCATGGCGGGGAGAGGGCGGCATGGGCTGAGGGTGTGTCTGCTGTGGCTTGTGGTATTATGACTGTTAACTTGGTTTTCTGCCTCAGATTGGCAAAGAATAGGTCATAAAACCACAAGAATCGTTTGACAGTGATAAGAGCCGCGTCAATGCTTCCCGCATAAGAGAGTGACAGGCTCACGGGAGGCATCAACGGCGTGACGGAGCAATCGACCGACAGTCAAACCCGCATCCGGGCCCTTCCCATCTGGGAGGGGGAGATCGGCATCGAGCCGCTGCTCGGCGGCATCAGCAATGAGAGTTGGCTGGTGAGCGACGGCCGGGGGCGTCATGTGGTGCGCTTCGGCAAGGACTATCCCTTTCACCACGTTTTCCGCGAGCGCGAGACCATGACAGCCCGCGCTGCCGAGGCTGCGGGCTTCGCGCCCGCCCTGGAGTACGCCCGGCCCGGGGTGATGGTCTCGCGCTACATCGACGGCGCCAAGACCTACGGCGAGGCGGACGTGCGCGCGGCCCTGGACCGGGTTGGCCCGCTGCTGCGCGCGTTCCACCAGGAAATGCCCAAGCACGTCTATGGCCCGGGCTTCATGTTCTGGCCCTTCCACGTCATACGCGACTATGCACGCACCCTGCGTAAAGGCGGCAGTCGGATGGCCGCGTACCTGGACGGATACCTGGAGCTGGCCGACCAACTCGAGCGGGCCCAGGTGCCGCTGCCCATCGTCTTCGGCCACAACGACCTGCTGCCGGCCAACCTGCTCGATGACGGCGAGCGGCTCTGGCTGATCGATTTCGAGTATGCCGGCTTCTCCACGGCCATGTTCGACCTGGCAGGGGTGACCTCGAACGCCGGTTGCTCGGCGGAGGAGTCGGAGGAACTGCTCGGCCTCTACTTCGACCGCCGGCCGGACCAGGACCTGCACCGCTCGCTTGTGGCCATGCAGTGCGCCTCGCTGTTGCGCGAGGCGATGTGGAGCATGGTCTCGGAACTCTATCTCAACGCGCCGGGGACGGACTACCAAGCCTATATCCAGGAGAACCTGGATCGGCTCGCGGCCGCGCTCGATGCCTACCACAGCCGCTACGGACGCCCCGCATCATGACTCAGAGCCTTCCCGCCCACGCCCAGGTTGTCGTCATCGGCGGCGGCATCATTGGCTGCTCCACTGCCTATCATCTGGCCCGCGACCATAAGGCGGATGTGGTGCTGCTGGAGCAGGGGCAGTTGACCTCGGGCTCGACCTGGCACGCGGCGGGGCTGGTCGGCCAGCTTCGCTCCTCGGCCTCGATCACCCGCGTGCTCAAGTACTCGGTCGATCTCTACAGGCGTCTCCACGAGGAAACGGGTCTGGAAACCGGCTGGAAGATGACCGGCTGCCTGCGGCTGGCCACCAACGAGGACCGCTGGGCCGAGTACCAGCGGCTGGCCACCACGGCGCGCAGCTTCGGCATGGAGATGCACCTGATCTCGCCGGAGGAGGTGAAGCGCCTCTGGCCGCTGATGGACACCTCGGACCTGGTCGGCGCCTCCTGGCTGCCCAGCGACGGGCAGGCCAGCCCTTCGGACATCACCGCCTCCCTGGCCAAGGGCGCCAGAATGAACGGCGCGCGCTTGTTTGAAGGCGTGCGGGTCACCGGCTTCGTCATGGAGGGCGCGCGGATCACCGCCGTGGAGACCGACCGGGGCCCGATCGCCTGCGAGACGGTGGTGAACTGCGCCGGCCAGTGGGCGCGCCAGCTTGGCGCCCTGGCCGGGGTCTCCGTGCCACTGCAACCGGTCAAGCATCAGTACATCGTCACCGAAGCCATCGAGGGGCTGCGCTCCGACACGCCCACCGTGCGCGATCCCGACCGGCGCATCTACTTCAAGGAGGAGGTGGGGGGCCTTGTGATGGGCGGCTATGAGCCCGATCCACAGGCCTGGGATACGGGGCTGCCCGGCGGCGACGTGCCTGAGCGCTGGGAATTCCAGCTATTCGACGACGACTTCGATCACTTCGAACAGCACATGACCCAGGCGGTGGAGCGGGTGCCGGCCCTGAACACCGCGGGCATGAAGCAGATGATCAACGGCCCGGAGAGCTTCACCCCGGACGGCAACTTCATCCTCGGCCGGGCGCATGAGTGCGCCAACATGTACGTCGGCGCCGGCTTCAACGCCTTCGGCATCGCTGCCGGCGGCGGGGCTGGCTGGGCGCTGGCGGAATGGATCATGCGCGGCGAGGCGCCGCTCGATCTCTGGGTGGTGGACATCCGGCGCTTCGCTGACCTGCACCACGACCGCACTTGGGTGAAGGAACGGACCTTGGAGGCCTACGGCAAGCACTACGCCATCGGCTTTCCCTTCGAGGAGTATGAAAGCGGTCGTCCCTACATCGTCTCGCCGCTCTACGAACGGCTCAAGGCCCACAATGCCGTCTTCGGCTCGAAGCTGGGGTGGGAGCGGCCGAACTGGTTCGCACCGCCGGGTGTGGAGCCCGTTGATCGCCCCACGATGGGCCGGCAGAACTGGTTCGAGGCGGTGGGTGAGGAGCACGCCCATGTCCGCCAGAAAGTAGGCCTCTTCGATCAGTCCTCCTTCGCCAAGTTCGAACTCAAGGGGCGCGACGCGCTGGCCGCGCTCGATTACATCTGCGCCAACGACGTCACCCGTCCGGTGGGGCGCCTCACCTACACACAGATGCTCACCAGCCGCGGCGGCATCGAGTGCGATCTGACGGTCGGGCGCTTGGCCGAGGATCACTTCTATATCGTGACGGGCACCGGTTTCCGGACCCACGACTTCGCCTGGATCCGCGACCACATCCCCAGCGGGGCCGATGCTGCGCTGCTCGACGTCACCGAGGCCTGGGGTACGCTGTCGCTCATGGGCCCGCGCGCCCGGGAGGTCCTGGCGGCCGTAACCGATGCGGATGTCGGAACCGCCGCCTTTCCCTTCGGCCATCTGCGCGAATTCACCATCGCCGGCGTGAGCGTGCGGGCGCTGCGCGTGACCTATGTCGGCGAACTCGGCTGGGAACTGCATGTGCCGCTGGAGGGCACGGCGGAGGTCTTCGACGCGTTGATGGCCGCCGGGTTTGCCTGCGAGCTGCGTCCCGTGGGCTACCGCGCACTGGAGTCCCTGCGCCTGGAGAAGGGCTATCGGGCCTGGGGCTCCGACATCACGCCCAATGACAATCCCTTCGAGGCTGGGCTCGGCTGGGCGGTGAAACTGCGCAGCGGCCGACCCTTCCTGGGGCGCGATGCCTGCGAGCAGGCGGTGCAGCAGCCGCTGCGCCGCACGCTGATGGGCTTCACCACCGAAGATCCCGCGGTGGTGCTGCTGGGGCGGGAAACAATCCTGCGCGACGGTGAGTCGGTGGGCTATCTGACCAGCGGCGGCTTCGGCTACACCATCGGTCGTCCCGTCGGCTACGGCTACGTCAACCATCCTGCAGGAGTCGATGACGCCTTCGTGGGATCGGGGCGCTATGAACTGGTCGTCGCCAATGAAGCGGTTCCTGCCCGGCTGCACGACGGCCCGCTGTACGACCCCCGGCTGGAGAAGGTGAAAGCCTGACCCGGCGCAGGGACACGAAGATCATAAACAAGACAAGGGAGGCGAGAGGGGAAGATCATGGAACAGATCGGTACCTTCGTCATCTACATCATCATGGCCTGCGCGGTCGCCGGGGCGATCGCCTCGATCCGGGATTCGGAAAGCGGGCTGGGCAAGGAGTTCATTGAGGGCCTGCATTCCATCGGACCGATTTTCATTCCGGTGGCGGGCATCATGGCCTCGATTCCCTATCTCTCGGAGTTCATCCGCGTCGTTGCCGGGCCGGTCTTCGCGGCCATCGGCGCCGATCCGGCGATCGCGGCCACGACGCTTATCGCCGTGGACATGGGCGGCTATCAGTTGGCCGATGCGCTGGCCGGCAGTCGGGATGCATGGATCATGGCGGCCGTGGTCGGCTACATGGCCGGCGCGACCATCATCTTTTCCATCCCCGTCGGCCTGGCGATGCTGGCCAAGTCCGACCACAAGTACATGGCGCTGGGGATCATGTCCGGCATTCTCAGCGTGCCGGTGGGTGTCTTCATCACCTGCGTGCTGATCGCGCTGGTCGGCCTGAATGTCCGTCCTGACATCTCCGCCAGCAGCGCGGCGAGCTACGAGATGATGCTCACCATCGGCGATATCCTGCGCAATCTTCTGCCGCTGATCGTCTTCTGTGTCGCGATTGCCGTGGGCCTGCGCTTCGCGCCTGACGCGATGATTGCCGGTTTCCTCTGGTTCGGGCGCATCATGTATGCCGGCATCACCCTGGTGCTGGCCTTCTCCATCGTCGAGTACTTCACCGGCCTCTTCTCCACCCTCTTTGGCGGCTGGGGCTTCGACCCGATCATCGCTGACGAGGAGGATCAGTTCCGTGCGCTGGAGATCGCGGGCTACATCGGCATCATGCTCGCCGGTGCCTTCCCGATGGTCTATCTGCTGACCAAGTATCTGGCTCGCCCGATGGAGGCCATCGGCTCACGCATCGGTGTTTCGCCGGAGGGCGCGGCGGGGCTGCTGGCCGCGATTGCCAACATCATTGCCATGTACCGCCTGATCGAGCGCATGCAGCCGCGCGACAAGGTGCTGGCCATTGCCTTTGCCGTCTGCGCGGCCTTTGCCTTCGGCGATCACCTGGCCTTCGCGGCCAATTTCCAGCCGACGATCATCCTGCCGCTGCTGCTGGGCAAGCTCCTGGGCGGCGCCTGCGGCTTCATGCTCGCCGTCTGGCTCTCGGTGCCCAAGGCGGAAGCCCTGGCGGCGGAAGACGCCGCCCTTGCCGGGAAGGTTCAGCCACAGCCGGCGGAGTAGGGGAAACGGTCAGGGGTCAGGTCACGGGCTCTGCTCTAAAGCTGCGCCTGGGCCTGACCAGACCTTCCTGGGCGGCGATGAACTGCAGCTCGCGCGTGCCCGCCGCGTTGGTGGTGGCGATCACCTCGTAGATCGCCGCAGCCATGCCGGAGAGTGCTTCGGGAACGGAGCGGTTGCTTTTCAGATAGTGGGCCAGGAAGAGGGCCGTCACCGCGTCCCCGGCACCATTGGGCGGCGGCTCCAGCGGCAGGAAGGGCGTGGAGACCAGCCAGGCTCCCTCCGGTGAGACGGCCAGCATCTGGATCGTATCGTCTGGCGTGCGTTCATGACGCAGCGAGGTGATGACGACGATCTTCGGTCCCCGTGCCTGCACGGCCCGCGCGGCGGAAAGCGCCGTCTCCAGGGTGGAGACCTTGTGGCCGGTCAGCAGCTCGAGTTCGAACTGATTGGGAATGACGATGTCCGCCGCGGGCAGGGCGCGCTCACGCATGAACTCCGGAATGCCGGGACGCACGAAGATGCCGCGGCCAACGTCCCCCATCACGGGGTCGCAGGCGTAGATCGCATCGCCACGTGCTGCGCGGACCTTTGCCACGGTCTCGAGAATGGCTTCGCCCAGGTCCGCATCGCCGAGATAGCCGGACAGCACGGCATCGCAGGCCGCGGGTTCCACGCGCTGGAAAATGCCGTCGATCACGTTGCGCACATGCTCGGCCGAGAAGACTTCGCCTGTCCAGGAGCCGTAGCCCGTGTGGTTGGAGAACTGGACGGTGTTCACCGCCCAGACGTCGAAACCCAGCCGCTGCAGCGGAAAGACGGCGGCACGGTTGCCGACATAGCCGTAGGCCACATGGGATTGCACGGACAGCACGTTCATGGCATTCGCTTCGAATCAGTTACGGGGTAGCGCAAGCTGCCGGGCGCAGCGGTCCCAGACAATAGCCATTTTTGCTTGGGAGTGAGGTGCCAATTTCGGCTGTCGGCCTGCCGCTTCCGAACAAGGGAGGAACTCCATGCTCAAGAATGCCCGTCCGCGCCGCTCCATGCTCTACATGCCCGGCAGCAACACCCGCGCGCTGGAGAAGGGGCGCAGCCTGCCGGCCGATGCGCTCATTCTCGATCTGGAAGACGCGGTGGCGCCGGACACCAAGGCCCAGGCGCGCGAGAACATCGTCGAGGCCCTGCGCGCCGGCGGCTACGGACGGCGCGAGATCGTGGTGCGGACCAATGGTCTGGACAGCGAGTGGGGGCGCGACGACATCGCGGCGCTGGCCGCGGCCGGAGCGAACGCGCTGCTGCTGCCCAAGGTGGAGTCCGCCGCCATGGTGCAGGAGGCCGAGGCCCTGATGGTGCAGGCCGGCGCGCCCGAGAGTCTGGGCATCATGTGCATGATGGAAACGCCGCTCGGCATTCTGCGCGCCGACGAGATTGCCGGCGCGTCCAAGCGGCTGACCTGCCTCGTCATGGGCACCTCCGACCTGGTGAAGGATCTCAACGCCGCGCACACGCCGGAGCGCCTGCCCGTGCTCACCTCGCTCTCGCTCTGCGTTCTGGCGGCGCGCGCCCACGGTCTGGCGATCGTCGACGGCGTCCACCTCGATCTCGATGACGCGGAGGGTTTCGCTGCCCACTGCCTGCAGGGCAAGCAGCTCGGTTTCGACGGCAAGACCCTGATCCACCCCAAGACGCTGGCCAAGGCCAACGAGGTCTTCGCCCCCTCCGCCGAGGAGGTAGCCCAGGCGCATCGCATCATCGAGGCCCATGCCGCCGCCGTCGCCGAAGGCAAGGGCGTGGTGGTGCTCGACGGCAAGCTGGTCGAGAACCTGCATGTGGAGTCCGCAAAGCGCAGCGTCGCCCTGGCGGAAGCCATCGCCGAACTGGAGGCCGATGCGGACTGACGCCATGGCCAAGACCGACAGCGGCAATTTCTTCGAGGATTTTCGCCTGGGAGAGGTGTTGCGCCACCCGACGCCGCGCAGCGTGACCGAGGGCGATGCGGCGCTCTACCTGGCGCTGACCGGCGGGCGCTTCCTGCTGGAGTCATCGGCCGAGGCCGCACGGTCCCACGGCTTGAGAGCCGCGCCGCTGGACGATCTGCTGGTCTTCCATCTGGTCTTCGGCAAGTCGGTGCCGCAGGTCTCGCTCAACGCGGTCGCCAACCTGGGCTATGCCGACTGCCGCTTCCTCGCCCCGGTCTACGCCGGCGACACGCTCTCGGCCGAAAGCCGGGTGATCGGCCTGAAGCAGACCTCGAGCGGCGACAGCGGCATCGTCTATGTCGAGACGCTGGGCCGGCGGCAGGACGGCGCGCCGGTGCTGAGCTTCAAGCGCTGGGTGTTGGTGCGCAAGCAGGACCCGGAAAGCCCGGCGCCGGAGACGGTTGTGCCCGAGCTTGCGCCGCTGGTGGCAGCCGAGGACCTGGTGGTGCCCACGGGCCTGCACGGGCGGGACTGGGACGTGGGCCTCTCGGGCAGCCCCCACCTCTGGGAGGACTATGCACCGGTCGAGCGCATCGACCACAGCGACGGTATGACCCTGGAAGAGGCCGAGCACCAGATGGCGACCCGGCTCTACCAGAACACCGCCAAGGTGCACTTCGACCAGCTTCTGGCCTCAGAGGGGCGTTTCGGCAGGCGCCTGGTCTATGGCGGCCACATCATTTCGATGGCACGCGCGCTCTCCTTCAACGGCCTGGCCAATGGGATCCGCATCGCTGCCATCAACGGCGGGCGCCACGTTGCCCCGACCTTTGCCGGCGATACGCTCTTTGCCTGGTCGGAAGTGCTGGAGAAATGGGCTCTGCCGGGACGCAACGATCTCGGCGCCCTGCGGCTGCGAACGCTCGCCCTGAAGAACCGCCGGGCCGCCGATTTCCCCGACCAGGACGAAGCGGGTCGCCCCGATCCCGCGCTGGTCCTCGACCTCGACTACACGGTGCTCATGCCCCGCCGCGCGGGGTGATCCCCGATCCCAGGGACGCATCCAGCCGCTGCGCCTCCTCTGGCTCCACCGGTCCCTTGGTGGCGGTGATCAGGCCGTAGTGCTGCGGTTCGCGGTGGCGGGCGAAGTCGAAGACGCTGCTGCGATAGGAGCGGCCGAGGTCGAGGTCGCAGCGGTGGGTAATCAGCTCGTCGCCTTCGGTTGCCGCCTGAGCCACCGTTTCCCCTGAGGGGGCGATGATCTGGGTGCCGGCGATCATCGGCACGCCCTCCTCGTTCCCGCCTTTGGCGACGCCCACCACCCAGGTGGCGTTCTGGTAGGCGCCGGCCTGCATGACCAGGCGGTTGTGATGCAGGCCCAGGGCGTCGTGCTCCGGCGCCGGCGGGTTGTGCACCGGCGTGTTGTAGCCCAGCAGCACCATTTCCACGCCCTGCAGGCCCATGACGCGGTAGGTCTCCGGCCAGCGGCGGTCGTTGCAGATGCACATGCCCAGCCGCCCGCTGAAGGCATCGAAGGCTCGGAATCCCAGGTTGCCGGTCTCGAAGTAGCGCTTTTCCAGATGCTGGAACTGGCGCCAGGGCTCGTGCTGATCGTGGCCGGGCAGGTGAATCTTGCGGTACTTGCCGACGATATTCCCTTGGGGATCGACCAGGATCGCCGTGTTGAAGCGCCGCGTGCGTCCCTCTTCCTCCACCAGTTCCGCGTAACCGATGGAAAAGCCCAGGCCGAGCTTCGCGGCAGTGTCGAAAAGGCGCCGGGTCTGCGGCCCCGGCATCTCGCGCTCGAACCAGGCATCCACATCCGCCTGGTTCTCGAAGTACCAGCGGGGAAAGAAGGTGGTGAGTGCCAGTTCGGGGAAGACGACCAGTTCGCAGCCCTGGGCCTTGGCCTGATGCAACAAGGCGATGAGGCGTTCCACCACCTGGGGACGGTTTTCATCGCGCGCGATGGGTCCGAGTTGCGCCGCGCCGACGGTCAACCAGCGTGCCATGGATGCCTCCCCTGTTTGCTGTGTTCAGCTTCGTCGCGTCCGGCATCCGGTGCAAGTGGATGCTTTTCCGACCCGGGTGATGTGGCTAGACAGGAAGTAAGCGATTCGCACAGAAGGAGAAGCGAGCATGAGTGAGCGGCTGGCCGGTAAGGTGTGCCTGGTGACGGCGGCGGCGCAGGGGATCGGGCGGGCGACCGCGCTGGCCTTCGCTGCCGAAGGGGCGCGGGTGATCGCGACCGATATCAACGCGGACAAGCTGGCGAGCCTGCCGGGCGAGGCGCCGGGCATCGAGACGGCGCTGCTGGATGTGCGCGACCCGCAGGCGATCAAGGCGATGGCGGAACGACTGGGCGCGCTGGACGTGCTGATGAACTGCGCCGGCTTCGTGCACCACGGCACCATTCTCGACTGCGAGGAAGAGGATTGGGCCTTTTCCTTCGACCTCAATGTGGCGGCCATGTACCGCATGATCCGGGCCTTCCTGCCCGCCATGCTGGAGCAGGGCCACGGCAGCATCGTCAACGTGGCCTCCGTGGCCTCCAGCCTGCGTGGCGTGCCCAACCGCTTCGCCTATGGCGCCAGCAAGGCGGCGGTGATCGGGCTGACCAAGGCGGTGGCGGCGGATTTCGTCGGCCGGGGCATCCGCTGCAACTCCATCTGCCCGGGCACGGTGCAGTCACCCTCCCTGGACGAGCGCATTGCCAGCCAGGGCGGCGATCCCGAGGAGGTGCGGGCGACTTTCGTGGCGCGCCAGCCCATGGGCCGGCTGGGCAAGGCGGAGGAGATCGCGGCGCTGGCGGTATATCTCGCCAGCGAGGAAGCCTCCTTCACCACCGGCCAGGCCATGGTGATCGATGGCGGTTGGCTCGGGTAAGCCACTAGGTACCGACTTAAAGTTCGGGCCCCGCAGCGGGGATCTGCGGGGCCCGGTCGTCCTCTATTCCAGGCAGAGCCTGCGCTACACGGTCGCGCCGATCTGCCAGGGGACGAACTCGTTGTCCCCGAAATCGAACTCTTCGCTCTTGCTCTGCTTGCCCGAGGCCGTGTCGAGGAAGAGACGGAAGAGGCGTTCGCCCATCTCCTGCACCGAGCAGTCGCCGTCGGCGATCTCACCGCAGTTCAGGTCCATATCCTCGTCCATGGAGCGGTACATGGGTGTGTTGGTGGCGAGCTTGAGCGTGGGCGCCGGCTTGAAGCCGGAGACCGAGCCGCGGCCGGTGGTGAAGCAGACGAGCTGGCAGCCGCCGGCGATCTGACCGGTCACCGAGGCCGGGTCGTAGCCCGGCGTGTCCATGAAGACGAAGCCCCGCTTGCGCAGCCGCTCGGCGTAGCGCAGCACGTCGACCAGGTTGGTGGTGCCGCCCTTGGCCGCGGCGCCCAGCGACTTCTCCAGGATGGTCGAGAGGCCGCCGGCCTTGTTGCCGGGGGAGGGGTTGTTGTTGAGCTGTGCGCCGTTGCGCTCGGTATACTCTTCCCACCAGTGGATGCGCTCGATCAGGCTCTCGCCCACCTCCCGGTTCTCGGCCCGGCGGGTGAGCAGATGCTCGGCGCCGTAGATCTCCGGCGTCTCGCCCAGCACGCCGGTGCCGCCGTGGCGCACCAGCAGGTCCACCGCAGCCCCCAGGGCAGGGTTGGCCGTGATGCCGGAGTAGGCGTCGGAGCCGCCGCACTGCAGCGCCACCGCCAGCTCGGAGGCGGGGATGGTGGTCCGTTGCGCCTCATTGGCCTGGGGCAGCATGCCCTTCAGACGCTCGACCCCGGCCTCGATGGTCCGCCGCGTGCCGCCGATCTCCTGGATCGTCATGGTCTGGAACAGCGGGCCGGGCTGCAGATTGTAGGCATCCAGCAGGAAGGGGATCTGGTTGACCTCGCAGCCCAGGCCCACCAGCAGGATGCCGGCGAAGTTGGGATGGCCGGCATAGCCCCAGAGCACACGCTGCAGGTTGGCGAAGCCTTCGCCGCTGTCGGCCATGCCGCAGCCGGTGCCATGGGTCAGGGCCACAACGCCGTCGACGTTGGGATAGGCGGCCAGCAGTTCCGGCGTGAAGCGCGCGGCGATGGCCTTGGCCACGGTGGCGGAGCAGTTCACCGAGGTGAGCACACCCAGGTAGTTGCGCGTGCCGGCCCCGCCGTTGGCGCGGCGATAGCCCTGGAAGGTGGCGCGCTCGGCTTCGGGAACGAAGTCGGTCGGGGTGGCGTCGGCGCAGTAGGCATAGTCGCGCTCGAAGTCGGCCATGGCCATGTTGTGCACATGTACATGTTCGCCGGGCTCGATGGTCTGGCGGGCAACGCCGATGATCTGGCCGTACTTGCGCAGCGGCTCGTTGGCCGCAATCCTGCGCAGCGCGACCTTGTGCCCGCGGGGAATGCGCTCACGGGTGGTCACCTGCTCGCTGGGCAGCGGCGTGTCCGGCAGGATGTCCGCCCGGGCGACGGCAACGTCGTCGCTTTCCTTCAGGCGCAGGGTCAGGTGGGGCTCGCTCATGGGTCTCTCCGTTGAGGCTGCGACCGGCTGTCGTTGACGGCCTTCGGGCTTTTGTCAGACAATAGCGCGTTCCCGGGCCGCTTTCGAGGGGCCTCTATGCACGTCTTGTCGCAGAGATCACGTCCTGGAGGAGAAGAGGGTGGCCCGCTTTCGCATTCTGGTGCCTGACGCCAAGTTCGACGACGATGGCGTCATCGAACGCCGCCTCTCAGGCGCGGACTACGACTGGACGATCTGCCGCGCCAAGACCATGGATCAGCTGCCCGCCGAGGTGCTCGACAGCTGCGACGGCATCGTCACCTGGCATGTGCTGCGCTTCGATCCGGCGCTGGTGGCCCGCCTGCAGCGCTGCCGCATCATCGTGCGCGCAGGGGTGGGCTATGACCACATCGACCTGGACAGCACCGCCGCCGCCGGCATCGCGGTGAGCAACACGCCGGATTATGGCACCATGGAGGTGGCCGACCACGCGCTCGCCATGGCGCTGGTGCTCAGCCGCGGCCTGCTGCGCTATCACACGGAACTGTTGGCCGATTCCAGGGGCGCCTTCAACAGCGCCGCCTCCATGGGGCAGCGGCGCCTGACCGGTCAGACTTTCGCCGTGCTCGGCATCGGCCGCATCGGCACCGCGGCGGCTCTGCGCGCGAAGGCCTTCGGCTTCCGCGTCGTCTGCTACGACCCCTATGCCTCGCGCGGCGTGGAGCGGGCGCTGGGCATCGAGCGGGTGGAGAGCCTCGACGAACTCCTGGCCCAAGCCGATGTGCTCAGCCTGCACGCGCCGCTGACCGCCGAAACGCGCAACATCCTGGGCGCGGAGGCCCTCGGAAAGATCAAGCCAGGTGCCGTTCTGGTGAACACTGCGCGCGGTGGTCTCACCGATCCGGAAGCGGTGCTGGAGGCCTTGCGCGACGGCCGCCTCGCGGCCGCCGGCCTGGACGTTTTCCCGCAGGAGCCCATCGATCCGGAGACACCCTGGTACAAGACCTGGGTCGAACAGCCGGCTTGGTTGCGCGGGCGACTGCTGCTAAGTCCGCATACGGCTTGGCTGTCCGATGAGAGCCGTCAGGATGCCCGCTCCAAGGCGGTGGAAACCCTGATGGCCTTTCTGGAGCGGGGCGAACTGCGCAATTGCGTGAACGGAATGACCGCCGAGGCGGTTCGAAGCAATCTGTCTTGAGGAGAAGAAGGAATGGCTAATCGCTACGATCTGGCGGGCAAACGCGCGGTCGTCACCGGGGGCGCCCAGGGCATCGGCCTGGCAATCGTCAAGCGCCTGCTCGAGTCCGGCGCCAAGGTTGCGATCTGGGATCAGGATGGGCCGCTCTTGGAGCGCACCCTGGGCGAACTGGGCGCCGGCGATCAGGCCATGGGCAAGGCAGTCGACGTCACCGACGCCGCCGCGGTAGAGAAGGCCGCTGCCGAGACGGCCGAGAGCCTGGGCGGCATCGACATCCTGGTGAACAACGCCGGGATCAGCGGCGCGAACACCAGCGTGATCGACTATCCCATCGAGGAGTGGCGCCGCGTGGTCTCCATTGACCTGGACGGCGTGTTTCACGGCTGCAAGTACGTGGCCCCCTTCATGGTGCAGCAGGGCTACGGCCGAATCGTCAACGTGGCGTCGATCGCCGGCAAGGAGGGCAACCCCAACGCCGCCGCCTACAGCGCGGCCAAGGCCGGCGTGATCGCGCTCACCAAGTCCCTGGGCAAGGAACTGGCGGGCCAGGACATCGCGGTCAACTGCATCACCCCGGCCGTGGCCAAGACCGCGATTTTCGACCAGATGACCGAAGAGCACATCAACTACATGCTCTCCAAGATTCCGCGCGGGCGCTTCCTGAAGGTGGACGAGGTTGCCGCCATGGTGACCTGGCTGGTCTCGGCCGAAAACTCCTTCACCACCGGCGCCGTCTTCGACGTCAGCGGTGGCCGCGCCACCTACTGACCGCTTTCCCAATTCGACTGTTGCTACTGCTTTAAGGAGAAAATCATGAAGCTTTTGCGCTGGGGTGAGAAGGGGCGTGAGAAGCCGGGCATGCTCGATGCGTCCGGCAAGCTGCGCGACCTCTCGGGTGTCGTTGACGACATCGACGGCTCTGCGGTGACCGCGGAAGGCCTGGCGAAGCTCGCCGACGTCGATGCGAGTTCCCTGCCGGAGGTTCCGGCCGGTACGCGCCTGGGGCCCTGCATCGGCAATGTCGGCAAGTTCATCTGCATCGGCCTGAACTACGCCGACCACGCTGCGGAATCCAACCTGCCGGTGCCCACCGAACCGGTGGTGTTCACCAAGGCGACCAGCTGCATCGTCGGCCCCAATGACGACATCGAGATCCCGCGCACCTCCGAGAAGACCGACTGGGAAGTTGAGCTGGGCTTCGTGATCGGCAAGGAAGCCAAGTACGTCAGTGAAGATGAAGCGCTGGACTACGTGGCGGGCTACTGCGTGGTGAATGACGTCTCCGAGCGTGCCTTCCAGGCCGAGCGCGGCGGTCAGTGGGTCAAGGGCAAGAGCCATGACACCTTCGGCCCGGTCGGACCCTGGCTGGTGACCAAGGACGAGGTGGCCGACCCGCAGAACCTCGGCCTCTGGCTCGAGGTTGACGGTCATCGCTATCAGGACGGCACGACAAAGACCATGATCTTCCCGGTGAAGGAAATCGTGGCCTATCTCTCGCAGTTCATGAGCCTGCAGCCGGGCGACCTGATCACTACTGGCACGCCGCCGGGCGTGGGCATGGGCATCAAGCCCGAGCCGGTCTACCTGCGCGCCGGCCAGCGCGTGCGCCTGGGCGTGGAAGGTCTGGGCGAACAGGACTGCAAGACGATCCAGGCCTGAGGCCTGATTCAGCCAGCCTGAAAAAGGGGGCGCGTGGCACACACTGCTGCGCGCCCCTTTTCTGTCACGGTCGGACGCATTTCGAACATAGCGCGAATAGGGATGCGTAGCTCCCGGTCTGCGTACACTGATTGAGAGCCACGGCTCGATCGAGTGAGACAGCAGTCAAGGGAGCCCAAGCATGTCCGACAAGAACGACGCGCCGAAATCCACGCAACAGACACGCCGCCAACTCCTGCAACGCCTGGGCCTGGGCGCCGCAGCCGCCGGCCTGGCCTATGCCAGCCCGGTGCTGCTCGATCTCAATAAGGCGAGTGCCTCCCGCGGCAGCTGGGGGAGCCGGGACAGTTGGGGCAGCCGCCACCACCGTGGCAGCTATGGCTCACGCGGCCGCGGTCGCCGACACCCGGTCTTCGGCCATCATCCCGGCAAGGGACCGCCGCGCCGGCCGCGCCGTGCCGAGCGCCGTCGTCGCTCGCGCGATCTCACCGACTGGCAGCTCTGGATCGGCCTCGACGGCAAGCTGTGAGTGACGGTCTGATCGCCTTCGAGGGTCTGGCGGCGCCGGTTGCCTTCAAAGGGACCGGCGCCGTCTTAAACGAACTGGGAGGCGTGCTTCGCGGCTGGCCATGCTGGCCCGCCGACGCGGCGGAAGCAGCCCTGGACCCGATGATCTCCGTGGACCGCTGTCGCGGGGGCTATGCGATCTCGGTTTCCTGGCGCGACGACAGCTACATTGAGCCGACGCCGGTGAGCGCGCTCTGCAGTTTGGTGGTGGATCTGGTGGAGGCCTACGTGCGCTCCCAGGCGGGGCGTCTCTGCCTGCACTGCGCGGCGGTCGAGGTCGACGGCCGGCTTCTGGTTTTTCCCGCCGCCAGTCGTGCCGGCAAGTCCACGCTGACGGCACGCCTGGCAGCGGCCGGCCGGCAGGCTTTCACCGATGATCTCCTGGCCCTCGACCCACACAGCGGCACGGGCATGGCTTTCGGCGTGCCGCCACGACTTCGGCGGCCCTTGCCGCCGGGTCTGGACCCCGCCTTCACGGCCTTCATCGAAGAGCATGCGGGACCAAGGGACGCTTATTATGTCTATCTCGACCTGCCGCCCGACCGACAGGCGAGCTTTGGCACCAGCGCCTCTCTGGGTGCCGTGGTGTTGCTCGAGCGCGATCCGGAGGTCTCGCAGGCCCGCCTGGAGCCAGCGGAACCGGCGCAGGCGCTCCGTCTGCTGCTGGGCCAGAGCCTGTCCATAGGGGGCTGCGGCTCGCGCCTGCTGGAAGACCTGCATGACCTCCTCGCAGCCCGCCCCTGCCTGATCTTGCACTATAGCGATCTCGAGCAGGCTGTTGCGCTCTTGCAGGATGGGCAGGCGTTCTCAGAGCAGGCGGCCAGTCTGGCTTCTTCACCGATCGTGCTCAGAGCAGCGGAGTACCCTCTCGAACCGGTTTCACCAAGCTCTGGGCTCGGCCGGCGCTTTCGGCAGGCACCCGGCGTGCGGGGCAGGGCCGTGGGGGAACATCTCTTCCTGACGGAGCCGGACAGCGGCGGCCTCTGCGAACTGAATCTGCTGGGCGCTGGCGTCTGGAACCTGCTCGCCGAACCGCACAGCCTGGAAGAGGTGACGGCCGTGTTGGTGAACGTCTTTGAAGACACTGAGCCACGCACCATCGCCGCCGACACCCGGCGCCTGCTGTCTGATCTGGAACAACGCGGCCTGATCCAACCGTGCTGAGGAGTAGATATCGGAGCCCGTAGGCTGCTTTTGCCCACTTGCTATCTCCCTTGCGTGCCGGCTCCGCGCCGGTAGCCAGTTATTATGGAATTGGTCTTCGACGCTGTGATAGGCTCCCGGTGGAAGTTCTCGGGCAATGGGGCAAAGACCACCATCCGGAACTCGGATTCAGTCGTTCTCGATTTCGGTCGAGAGCTAAATGGCAGAACCGTTGAATTGGCTTCACTCAGGGAGGAAACTCATGACGCTGAAATCACTCTTCTCGGCTACGGCGCTCGCCACGGCAGCCGTTGCTTTCCTGCCGGCCGCCCAGGCGCAGGAAAGCTTCGATCTGACCTTCCAGTCGGCTTATCCCTCCGGCGACCCCCAGTATGAGCACTTCGCCTGGTGGGCGGAGCGCGTGACCACCTTCACCAACGGCCGACTGACCATCGAGGCCTTGCCGGCCGGCGCCATCGTGCCGGCGTTCGAGGTGCTGGATGCCACCCACGACGGGGTGATCGACGGCGCCCATGCCTGGTCCGGCTTCTGGGTGGGCAAGAACCGCGCGGCCGTGATGGTGGCGAGTGGCCCGGCGGGTCCTTTCGGCATGGACTGGATGGACTACTGGGGCTGGCTCTATCAGGGCGGCGGCATGGAGGTGAACAACGCCTTCTTCCAGGAGGATCTGGGCATGGATGTCGTGTGGCGTCCGCTGCTGTCCTCTGGCTCGCAGCCATTGGGCTGGTTCAACCAAGAGATCAACTCGGCCGATGACTTGCGCGGTGTGCGCCTGCGCATCCCGGGGATTCCCGGAGAGATGTACGAGGGTATGGGCGTGAGCGTTGTCACCCTGCCCGGCGGCGAGATTGCGCCGGCCGGCGAGCGCGGCGTGATCGACGCGGCGGAGTTCGTCGGCCCCTCGATCGACTATGCCCTGGGCTTCCAGGACATCTGGAAGCACTACTACGCACCCGCCTACCACGAGGTGGTGACGACGGCAGAGATCCTGATCAGCAAGGACGTCTGGGACTCGTTGCCGGACGACCTCAAGAACATCTACGAGCTCGTCACCGAGAGCTCCATGATGTGGTGGGAACAGAAGCAGCAGCGGGCCGACAAGGAGGCCATGGACGCTATGCAGGACGAGGGGGTGCAGTTCCATCGGACCCCCGACGACATTCTTGAGGAGAGTCTCGAGGTTTGGCACCGCCTTTTCCAGGAGGAGTACGAGACCAACGACGCCTTCCGGCGCATCGCCAATTCGCAGATCGCCTATGCCTCGCAAGTGGTGCCGGCGCGGCGCATCCTGGAGCCCAGCTACTACGACATTGCGGACCTCTACTGGGGCCCGGAGGGCTACCTGCAGAGCGTCGATTTCCTCGACGAGTTCGACTATGAGGTGCCGGACTACTACCAGACCTTCGCCCGTTGACGGCTACTCCCCTCTCTCCGCGTGAGGGAGGGGAGTCATCCTTTGCGATGACTTTGGTCTAATCAGAGCTTACAGCCGGTGTGGCTCTGACTTCGCCGATGTGCCGGACAATGATGTCCAGCATGGCGGCCCGCGCTGCCTCCTCGTCGCCGCCGGCGATGGCTTCGGCCAGCCGGCGGTGGCGCGGCAAGGTGGCGCGCCATTGCCGTTCGTCGCGGGTGCCGACGGCAAAGCTGACGGCCAGCGCGCCCCAGACGGCGCCGCCAAGGGAGAGCAACAGCGGATTGCCCGCGGCTTCGAGAACGCAGCGGTGAAAGGCAAGGTCGGCGCTCACCTGCGCGTCGAGTGTCTGTGCAGCTTCCATGGCCTGCATGGCGGCGAGAATCTTGGTCTTCTCCTCTGGAGAGGCGCGCCGTGCCGCCAGCACCGCCGCCTCGCTCTCGAGCAGGCGGCGGACCTCCGCCAGATGGCGGGCGAAACGCTCATCCACCCCCAGTTCCGCGCGCCAGACCAGGAGATCCGGGTCCAGGTGACTCCAGTCCGATTCCGGGCGCACCAGTGTCCCGAGCTTCGGCCGGGTGGTGAGCAGGCCCTTGGCCGAGAGCAGCTTGACCGCTTCGCGCAGGACCGAACGGCTGACCGCGAACTCTTCGGCCAGGGCGCTTTCGATGGGGATGGTGCTGCCGGGCGGATAGTGCCCGGTCAGAATGCGCTGGGCGACCTTCTGGGCCACCTGAAGCGGCAGGCCGCGTCCGGGCGCCCGGCTGGTGGTGAGCACAGTGGGTGACGCAGTATCCGGCATCCGAGGCACCGCAAATTTGTCTGATGAATTGTTAGCATGTTTCACTGCGCAAAACCAATGACCCCCTCCCGGCTGCGGAAGGGGGTCATGACGTACAGCGAGAGAATCGCTCCGGATCAGCTGTAGCGGTAGGGCCGCCCGGCCTTCTCCATGGTCTCGTTGTACTCTCTCAGGATCTCGACCACCTTGGCGCAGCGCGGGCTTTCCTCGGCGATCTCGTCCCAGAAGTTGCGCGCCTCGGCTTCCACCTGAGCCCACTGATCGTCGGGGATGGTGGTCAGTTCCAGTTTCTCGCCATTCACACGCAGGTTGGCTTCTCCGCCCCAGTACCAGTACTGGCGATAGTAGTGCGAGTTGTCGATGCAGAGCATGTAGAGCTGCTTGAGGTGCTCCGGCAGTTCTTCCCAGCGCTCCGAGTTGACGAAGTAGGAGCCGATCCAGGCGCCGGAGATGTTGTTGGTCAGGAAATAGCTGTTCACGTCGGCCCAGCCGACCGTGTAGTCCTCGGTGATGCCGCACCAGGCAATGCCGTCGAGCTCACCGGTCTGCACTGCCATTTCCGCATCCTCGAAAGGCACGTTCACCGGCACCACCCCAAAGCGCGAGAGGAAGCGGCCCGCCGTCGGGAAGGTGAAGACGCGCTTGCCGCGCAGGTCGTCCAGGCTGGTGATGGGGTCCTTGCTGACGAAGTGGCAGGGGTCCCAGGCGCCCGACGAAAGCCAGGTCACGCCTTCGACCTCGCTGTAAGCCTCCTGCCAGATTTCCTTCAGACCCCACTGATCGAAGAGCACCGGCACGTCGAGGCTGTAGCGGCAACCGAAGGGGAAGTAGCCGGCGAAGACCGAGACGTCCACCGGGGCGGCGATCGAATCGTCGTCCGACTGCACCGCGTCGATGGTGCCCCGCTGCATGGCGCGGAACAGCTCACCGTGCGGCACGAGCTGATCGGCGTAGAAGAGCTCGATCTCCATCTCACCGTTGGCCGCTTTGTTGAAGGCGTCGATGGAGGGCTTGATGACGTGCTCGCCCAACGAGGAGCCGGCATAGGTCTGCAGGCGCCAGCGGATCGGGCTTTGCGCCTTGACGGCAGGCGCCGGGAAGCTTGACGCAGCCGCGGCGACACCGGCGGTGCCGGCTGCCCCGGCCAGTTTCAGAAAGTTTCTTCTCTGATTCATTGCTTTGCCTCACCTGTTGTGGGGCCGACCCATTCGACCCTCCACTTTGCGCTGCCGCTGCGGATGGTGCGCATTAGGGCGCACCCACACAGGCAGCTGGCTCTGCCCGACCGGGCAGGAGCGTTTAGGAAACTCAACTACCGACATAGACATGCTGCGGCAACCAGAGGGCGATCTGCGGGAAGACCATGACCAGTGTCAGGGCCAGCAGCATCACCAGCACGAAGGGCCAAATCGAGCGATAGATGTCCGCCAGACTCACCTCCGGCGGGGCCATGGCCCGCATCAGGAAGAGATTGTAGCCGAAGGGCGGCGTCATGTAGGCGATCTGGCAGGTGATGGTGTAGAGCACGCCGTACCAGATGAGGTTGAAGCCCAGGGCGTCGACCAGCGGCACGTAAAGCGGGGCCACGATCACCAGCATGGCCGTGTCGTCCAGGAATGTGCCCATCAGCAGGAAGGAGAGCTGCATCAGGATCAGCACTTCCCAGGGGCCCAGGCCCAGGTTCTGCAGGAAGAAGTCCTCGATCGCCCGCACCGCCCCGAGGCCGTCGAAGACCGAGCCGAAGGACAGGGCCGCCAGGATGATCCACATGAACATGCAACTGACGCCCAGCGTCTTGCGCAGCGTCTCCCAGAGGACCGGGAAGGTCAGCCGCCCCTTGGCCAGAGCAATGACCGTGGCCGCCGTGGCGCCAAAGGCCGCGCTTTCGACCAGGCTCGTCACGCCCATCAGGAAGAGCCCGGTCATGAAGAAGAAGATCAGCAGCGGCGGGATGCCGGCGCGCAGCAGCTTCAGCTTCTCGCCCAGGGGAATCTGGCGTTCCTCCTTTGTCAGGGCCGGGCCCAGGTTCGGCTGCAGCCAGCAACGAATGACGATGTAGAGGATGAAAAGCGAGGCCATGAGCAGGCCCGGAAAGACGCCGGCCAGCCAGAGCTGGCCCACCGGCTGGCGCGCGATCATGCCATAGAGCACGAGCACGACGCTGGGAGGCACCAGAATGCCAAGGGTCGAGCCGGCCTGGATCACGCCGGTGACCATGATCTTGTCATAGCCCCGGCGCAGCAGTTCGGGCAGCGCAATTGTGGCGCCGATGGCCAGCCCGGCGACGCTGAGGCCATTCATCGCGGAGATGGCAACCATCAGCAGGATCGTGCCCACCGCCAGCCCGCCGCGCAGCGGTCCGAACCAGACGTGGAACATCTGGTAGAGCTCGTCCGCGATCCCCGACTCCGACAGGATGTAGCCCATGTAGACGAAGAGCGGCAGGGTGATCAGCGGATACCAGCGCATCAGCTTGATGCCCGACGAGAAGCCGATCTCCGAGCCGCCCTCGCCCCAGAGGAAGAAGGCAGCGACGACGGCGACAAAACCAATGGCGGCGAAAACCCGCTGCCCCGTCATCAGCATCAGCATCATCGAGGCGAACATCAAAATGGCGATGAGCTCGTAACTCATGACAGGCTCTCGCCGCGCAGCTTGGCTATGTCCTTGATGAGCTCGGACAGCGTCTGCAGGAGCATAAGGAAGACCCCGAAGGTCATGACGATCTTGATCGGGGCCATGTAGGGCCGCCAGGCGGAGAAGCTGCGTTCGTCGTATTCCAGCGCGTACATCGTGCTGGAGAAGCCGCCGTAGAGCAGGAACCCGAGGTAGATCAGCAGGAAAATGACCGTGAAGCAGTCGACCTGCGCTTTGCGACGATCCGACCAGGTGCTGTAGAGCAGATCCATGCGCACATGCGCGCCCATCTGCATGGCGTAGGGCCCACCCAGCAGGAAATAGGCCATCAGCGCGAACTGCGCCATTTCCAGGGTCCAGAGCGGCGGGATGTCCACCGTCTTCATGATGGAGGAATAGAGCAGGATGCCGACCATGACGAAGATCAGCAGCATGGCGGCGTAGCCGATGGCGCGATTCGCCGAATCGACCCAGCGGACGTAGGCTTTCAAGAAACCTGGCAAGGTTCTCCCTCGCTTCCCGTCTTCCGACCGACCCGGAGTCACGTGCTCATTCGGGCACTTTCCTGCCTCAGAGTGAACGCCGTCCGATCCCTGCCGCGCCGCGGGCACATTCGAGTGCTCCAGACTCGGCTGCTTCTTCTCTATACCAGATCGCGTTTCACTTGAATCACGAAGCTTGGGGTGGGCCACAAAAACAAACGCTGCCGTCCCGGGTCGGGGGCGGCAGCGTCTATAATGAGCCGGAAGCGGGGTAGAAGGCCGCGGCGGAAGGCCGCCGAGAGCCTCACGCCGCTTGGCGGGCGCTGCGCTCCATCACTTCGAAGGCGTCTTGGCGGACGTGATTGGCGGCCATTTCGGCGCGCAGGAAGGCCTCCGTGACCGTGCCGTTCTCCAGGCACTCGCGCAGCAGGCCGAAGAAGAAGGCCTCCTGCCGCGGGTCGGGATGGGACTTGTAGCGTTGCGGGCTTGCCGGCAGGCCCAGGAGGTCGCTGCGGATGAAGCGCAGCCAGGACTTCGGCTGCACCAGTTTCAGTCGCTTGCCGGCCGGCACGAAGTCGACCGGCAGACCGGTCTTCCAGGGTTGGGTCTGGCGCTTGGTGTTGTGCAGCAGCCGCGTCTGGTCACCCAGGCGGTCGAAGTCATTCCAGTAGTCCTCGAACAGGCCGAGGGTTTCGCGCGGCTCGAGCTTGAGGCAGATCCAATCCATGTAGTCGCGCTCGAAGCGGAACAGCTCCTCGAAGGCCTCTTCCACCCGCCAATGGGTGAGCTTGGCGCAATCGAGCAGCATAACCGAGGATGCCAGGCAGCCGCCCAGTCCCTTGGCGCCCGCCCGTGGACGGCAGAATATCGCCTTGCCTTCCATGTCACGGTCCAGGAGTTCCCCGACGTCGCCGACGGCGAATATATCCGGGTCGATCACCACGGCGCGTCCCTCGTAGCCCATCAGCTGCGGCGGCAGGAAGCGCAGGGGTGTGAAGGACTGCAGATCCTCCATGTGCCAGACCCGCTTGCCCCCGTCGCGCAGGAACTCCTGCCCTTCCTTGGCGGCCAGGAAGGGATGGTCCGCCGTGTCGATGATGCGCACGTCGAAGGCATCGGGGTTGCGCGAGTTGCGCTTGAGCGAATGCTGCGAGACGAGCGCGCCCAGCATCTGCTTGTGATTGGTGTGGATGAAGACGGTGGGTCTTGCAGTCACGATCCGTGGCTCCTGTCGAGCGGGCTGAGGCCGAAACGGCTGAGGCGGGTACGGCGTGCTTCGCCTGAGCCAAAGGTCATTCTTCTTTTGCCAAAGGCCAGACATGTTTTACCAAAGGTGGGCCTTGAGGGTAAGGTGTCATGCTGTCGCTATTCGAAGTATGGCGACGCGGGTATTGGCGAGTGGGGACGCCGACGGTGGAGGCCATGCATAAGGGGCGCATCAGCAATTTTCGATCTGAGTGTTGGGGGAGAGACAGTTTGACGACAGAGGGGGTGCAACGGGTCGCGGGGCGCCTGCTGGTGGTGGAGGATCAGGATCTTGTGGCCGAAACCATCACCTCTTTCTTGCATCGAGAGGGCTTTGCGGTCGATCACGCGAACAGTCTGGCCCGGGCGCGCGAGTGTCTGGGGAGCAGGGCGTACGATCTGGTCATCCTCGATATCACGCTGCCCGACGGGGATGGACTCGAACTGGTCCCTTTTTTCCAGCTGACCGGGGGTCCGGCGGTCATCATCGCCTCTGGCAAGGGAGAGGAGCGGGATCGCGTGCTGGGCCTGGAACTGGGAGCCGATGACTATTTGGTCAAGCCCTTCTCCCTGCGCGAATTGGCGGCGCGAGTGCGCGGCGTGTTGCGGCGCAGCTTAGGAGAAAGCGCCGGGGTTGGACGCGCGCTGGAGTTCGGGGCCTATCGCCTCAACCCCACTGATCGCAGCCTGACGCACGCCACAAGAGGCGAGGTGCTCCTGACGACGGCGGAGTTCGACGTACTCGTCTGTCTCGCCCAACACTTGGCCGCGGTGGTCACGCGCGAGGTTCTGACCGAGAAAGCCCTAAATCGACAGTGGCAGCCCTTGGATCGGTCGGTGGATCAGATCATTGTGTCCTTGCGCCGCAAACTTGAAGAGCGCGGTGAACTGGGTGTGCGGATCGTGACCGTACGCGGACAGGGATACCTGTTGCGCGCCGGACGCTTATAGGCGTCGCCCGCAAATGATCTATACTTACGACGATGCGCTTGCGCTCTTGCGCACGATCGCCAGGACGGAAACGAAGAAGGAAGCGGCATGATGCACGGCAGGTGGTTCAAGGGTTTCCTGGGGGCAGCGGCGCTGGCGCTGGGCGTGGGGGCGGGTCTGCTGACCGGGCCGGCCGGGACGGCGGCGGCCCAGGACCCCATCCGCATCGGCGAGTTCAACAGCTACACTGGCTTTGCCGCTTTCACGCTGCCCTATCGCGATGGCTGGACCCTGGCGCTGGAAGAAATCAATGACGCCGGCGGTGTGCTCGGTCGGCCACTGGAGGTCATCAGCCGCGACGATGGTGCTTCGCCTGCCGATGCAGTGACCGTGGCCAATGAGCTGGTTGCCCGCGAGGGCGTGGACATTCTCTTCGGCACCTTCTTGAGCAATGTTGGCGTCGCCGTGTCGGATTTTGCCAAGCAGCGCAAGGTGCTGTTCCTCGCCGCCGAGCCCCTGACCGACACGCTCGCCTGGTCGCTGGGCAATCGCTACACCTTCCGCCTGCGCCCCGGCACCTACGTTCAGGCCGCGATGCTGGCGGAGGAAGCGGCCAAGATCGATGAGGCGGTGCGCTGGGTGACCATCGCGCCGAACTATGAGTACGGCCAGGCGGCGGTCGCCGCCTTCAAGGACCTTTTGAAAGAGCGCCGGCCGGACGTCGAGTTCGTGGCCGAGCAGTGGCCGGGCCTGGGGCAGATCGATGCCGGCGCTGCGGTCCAGGCGCTCGAAGCCGCCGATCCCGACGCCATCTTCAATGTGACCTTCAGCGGCGATCTCGCCCGCTTTGTGCGGGAAGGGGAGGTGCGCGGCCTCTTCGAGGGCCGCACCGTGGCTTCGGTGCTCTCAGGCGAGCCGGAGTGGATCGATCCCTTGGGCGCCGAAGCGCCGGAAGGCTGGATCGTCACCGGTTATCCCTGGTACGCCATCGACACGCCGGAGCATGACCGCTTCCTGGAGGCCTATCAGGAACGCTTCGACGACTATCCACGCCTCGGCTCCGTCGTCGGCTATGCGGCCCTCCACTCGATTGCCGATGCCATCGAAACCGCGGGTACCGCCGAGGTGGAAGCGGTGATCGATGCCTTGCGCGGACTGACCATCGATTCGCCCGTGGGGCCGATCACCTATCGCGCAATCGACCAGCAAAGCGATATGGGGGCCTATGTCGGCCGCCTGACGGTTCAGGACGCCAAGCCGCGCATGGTCGACTGGCGCTTCGGCGCAGGCAGCGACTATCTTCCCGACGACGAAACCGTGCGGCAGCTTCGCGGCGAGTGAGCGCGCCGCAGCAGTTCGAGGCATGCCGCATGGCATTGTCTTCCGGCTGCTTCCAGGCCGCGTGAGAGGGCCGGCACGTAACCCATGGAATTCCTGCTGCAGCAACTGCTGACCGGGCTCGCCAGTGCCTCCGGCCTCTTCCTCGTGGCCAGCGGTTTGACGATTATTTTCGGGGTGACCCGTATCGTCAATTTTGCCCACGGCAGCCTCTACATGCTGGGCGCCTACCTGGGCGTCAGCCTGATCGGGCTGTTCGGCGGGGGGGCGCTGGGTTTCTGGGGCGGACTGCTGCTGGCGGCCCTGGTGGTGGGGGCGGTGGGCGCCTTTTTCGAGATGGCGGTGCTGCGGCGCATCTATCAGGCGCCTGAGCTCTTCCAACTGCTGGCAACCTTCGGCCTGGTGCTGGTGGTCCAGGACGCAACGCTTTGGATCTGGGGCGCGCAGGACCTGTTGGGCCCGCGCGCGCCGGGGCTGGGCGGAGCGACGCAACTCTTCGGCCTTCGGGTTCCCACCTACGACATCTTTCTCATTCTCTTCGCACCAGTGGTCCTCGGCACCCTCTGGCTGCTGTTCAATCGCACCCGTTGGGGCATCCTGATCCGCGCGGCGACCCAGGATCGCGAGATGGTCTCGGCCCTGGGCGTGAACCGGAAATGGCTTTTCACCGGGGTCTTCTTCCTCGGCGCGGCCCTGGCCGGGCTCGGCGGGGCAGTGCAGCTTCCCAAGGGCAGCGCGCACCTGCACATGGACCTGCAGATCATCGCTTCGGTCTTCGTGGTCGTCGTCGTGGGCGGCATGGGCTCGATCTTGGGGGCCTACCTGGCCGCCCTCCTGATCTCGCTGATCCGGGTCCTGCTCATCACCAATGCACAGGTCACCCTCGGAGGCGTGGCGGCCTGGCAGATGGAACTGGTTTCCATGTTCCTGGTGATGGCGCTGGTGCTGATCCTGCGCCCCTGGGGTCTGCTCGGCCGCCGGGAGGTGCTGGGCTATCAGCACAGCGGCACGCCTGAGCCGATGCTGCGTCCCGCCGACCGCAGCCTGCAGCTGGCGGGCCTGGCAGTTCTCGTGCTGCTGCTTGTGCTGCCCTGGATCGCCGGTCCCTACCTGGTGTCGGTGGCGACCGAGGTGCTGATCTTTGTTCTCTTTGCCGCCTCGCTGCAGTTCCTCATGGGGCTGGGCGGCGTGATCTCCTTCGGCCATGCCGCCTACTTCGGTCTTGGCGCCTATGGCGTCGGCCTGGCCGTTCGCCATTGGGGCGCGCCGATGGAACTGGCGCTGCTGGCCGCGCCGCTGCTGGCGGCGGGTGGCGCGCTGCTCTTCGGTTGGTTCTGCGTGCGGCTCAGCGGTGTCTATCTCGCCATGCTCACGCTCGCCTTCGCGCAGATCGCCTGGTCCATCGCCTTCCAGTGGATCGAGCTGACCGGCGGCGACAATGGGATCATCGGCATCTGGCCGCCGGCCTGGGTGGGCAGTGTGACGGCCTACTACTACTTCGCCGGTACCATCTGCGTGATCGCTGTGCTGCTGCTGCGGCACTTCGCCTTCGCGCCCTTCGGCTACACCCTGCGCGCCGGACGGGACTCGCCCCTGCGTGCTGATGCCATCGGCATCGATGTGCGCCGGCACCGTTGGCTGGCCTTCACGCTGGCCGGCAGCTTTGCCGGGATTGCCGGGGGCCTTTTTGCCTACCTCAAGGGCTCGGTGTCCCCGGAGGCCATGGCGCTGCCCTTGTCGGTGGACGCTTTGGTCATGGTGCTGCTCGGCGGGGTCCAGGCCCTGACCGGCCCCATTGCCGGGGCGGCGGCCTTCACCCTGCTGAAGACCGAACTGCTCAGCCTGACCAACTACTGGCGCGCCATACTTGGTTGCATCATCATCCTGCTGGTCGTGCTCTTTCCCCAGGGTCTGGCCGGCGCCACGGCTGGCCTGCGCCGCCGCGGGGAGGGGCAGGCATGACCGCCTTGCTGCAGGTTCGCGGCCTGTCCAAGGCTTTCGGCGGCGTGCAGGCGGTGCGCGCCGTGGACTTCGACCTGAAGCCCGGCGAACTGCTGGCCATGATCGGCCCCAACGGAGCGGGCAAGTCCACCTGCTTCAATCTCATCAACGGTCAGCTGCAGCCCGACGCCGGCAGCGTGCGGCTGGCGGGTGAGGCGTTGATCGGCCTGACGCCGCGGCGGATCTGGCGCCTCGGGGTCGGCCGCACGTTTCAGATCGCCGCTGCCTTTGCCTCCATGTCGGTGTGCGAGAACGTGCAGATGGCGTTGATCGCCTATCATCGGCGCTTGCGCGCCCTGCTGCCCTCGGCCAGCGCGCTTTACCGGGATGAGGCAATGGCACTGCTGGAGCAGGTGGGCATGGCCGGCCAGGCGGAGCGCGCCTGCGGCATTCTGGCCTATGGCGACATCAAGCGGGTGGAACTGGCACTGGCATTGGCAGCCGCGCCGCGGATGCTCCTGATGGACGAGCCCACGGCCGGCATGGCCCCGGCCGAGCGCAAGGCGCTGATGGCGTTGACGGCGAGCATCGTGCGCGAACGCGGCATCGCCGTGCTCTTCACCGAGCACGACATGGATGTGGTCTTCGGCCACGCCGACCGCATCATGGTGCTGGATCGCGGCCAGAAGATCGCCGAGGGCGAGCCCGAGGCCGTGCGTGCCGATCCCCAGGTGCAGGCAAGCTATCTCGGCAGCGGCGCGCCGGCGGGTGCGGGCTGGGAGGTGGACGCATGAGTCCAGTGCTGCAGGTCGAAAACCTCGAGGCCTTCTACGGCCGCGCCCAAGTGCTCTTCGGCCTCTCCTTTGCCGTGGCCCGCGGAGAGGTCGTTGCCCTCATCGGGCGCAATGGTGCCGGAAAGTCGACCACGTTGAAGGCGATCATGGGCATGCTCGCGGGCACCAGGGGGCGGGTCCATTTCGCCGGGCAGGAGGTGACCGGCTGGCCGTCGCATCGCATCGCCCGCCTGGGGCTGGGCTACGTACCCGAGGAGCGGCGGATCTTTCCCGAGCTCACTGTGCTGGAGAACCTCGAGGTGGGGCGCCAGCCGCCGCGTGACGGGGCCCCGCAGTGGACACCGCAACGCCTCTTCGAGCTCTTTCCCAACCTTGGAGAGATGCGCGAGCGTGCGGGTGGCCGCATGTCCGGCGGCGAGCAGCAGATGCTCACCATCGCGCGCACCCTGATGGGCAACCCTCAGGCGATCCTGCTGGATGAGCCGTCGGAAGGCCTCGCCCCCGTGATCGTCGAACAAATGGGACGCACCATCGCCGCACTGAAGGGCGAGGGGCTGAGTGTCCTGCTGAGCGAACAGAACCTACAGTTTGCCGGCGCTCTGGCGGACCGCGCCTGCGTCATCGAAAGCGGACAGCTCCGCTTTGAGGGGAGTATGGCCGCCCTGCGCGCCGACCGGGCAGTGCGAGAGGCCTACCTCGGCCTTTGAGTTTCAGCCTTCCGCCCCAGGCCGATCAGATCGCCAGATACTGGTTGCGCAGGTCCTCGTTCGCCAGCAACTCGTCCGGCGAGCCGCTGTAGACGATCTGTCCCATGTCGAGGATGAGCGCGCGGTTCGCCAGTTGCAGCGCCGCCACGGCGTTCTGCTCCACGATGATGGTGGTGATGCCGAGATTCTTGATCTCGCGCACGATGCCCTCGATCTCGCGCACGATCACCGGCGCCAAACCTTCATAGGGTTCGTCGAGCAGCAGCAGCTTGATGTCGCGGGCCAGGGCGCGCGCGACCGCCAGCATCTGCTGCTCGCCGCCGGAGAGCGTGATGCCTTCCTGCTTGCGGCGCTCCGCCAGGCGCGGGAAGTGCTGGTAGATCTGCTCCAGGGGCCAGCCCTTGGGCTCGGCGATCTGGGCGAGCTGCAGGTTCTCTTCCACGGTGAGGCCGGGCACGATCCGCCGGTCTTCCTGGACCAGCTGGATGCCCTTTCGCGCGGCTTGAAAGTCCTTCAGCTTGTGAATGGCCTCGTTGCCGAGCCAGATCTCGCCGCCCTTGAGTTCGGGCTCCGACGCGCGGGCGATGGTGCGCAGGGTGGAGGTCTTGCCGGCGCCGTTGCGGCCGAGCAGCGCCACGATGTCGCCCTCGGCGATCGCGAAGCTGACGCCCTGCACGATATAGCTTTCGCCGTAGTAGGCGTGGATGTCCTTCACGCTGAAGTAGGGCTTGGTGGCGCTTGCCGCGGTCGGACCGGCGGGGGTGGCTTCCTGGCTCGCAGCCTGCATCGTTGCCTGCATCACTGATGGCCTCCGAGATAGGCTTCCTGGACCTTGGGGTTGCCGCGCATTTCCTCGGGCGTGCCCTCGGCGATGATCTGCCCCTGGGCCAGCACGGTGATGCGGTCGGCCAGGGAGAAGACGACGTGCATGTCGTGCTCGATGATCACCTTGGTCATCCCCCGTTCCTTGATCTTTTTCAGCAGATCGATGGTGGAGTTGGTGTCGTGGCGGGACATGCCGGCGGTGGGCTCGTCGAGTAGGAGCAGGCGTGGATGCTGAACCAGCCCCATGGCGAGTTCCAGGCGCCGCTTGTCGCCGCGCGACAGGCTGGAAGCGACCTGGTTGCGCTGGGCGCCCAGGCCGACGTCTTGCAGCCAGTGTTCGGCCTCGTCCTGGATCTCCTGCTGTCCCACCACCGACTGCAGCATGTTGAGCCGGAAGGCGCCGTCGCGCTTGGCGAAGGCCGGAACCATGACGTTCTGCATCAGGGTCAGGTCCGGAAAGATCTCCGGGGCCTGGAAGACACGCACGATGCCCATCTGGTTGATCTCGTGCGGCTGCTTGCCGGTGATCACCTCCCCGTCGAAGACCACGGCACCGGTGTCGGGCGGCAGGCGCCCGATGCAGACATTCAGCAGGGTCGACTTGCCGGCGCCGTTGGGGCCGATGATGGCGTGCGTCGTGCCCGCCTTCACCTGCAGATCGATGTCCGAGAGAGCCCGCAATCCGCCGAAGCTCTTGTGCACATCGGCAACGTGTAGAACGACGTTATCCATCCTGGTCACTCCGCCGGCTTGAGCTTGCGGCTGCCGTCATCCTGCTTCGAGGAGCGGCGCACGCGGTTGCCAATCCTGCGCGCGCCTTCCATCAGGCCACCGGGCAGGAAAATCACGATCAGCATGAAGACAATGCCCAAGGTCAGGTGCCAGCCTTCGCCAACGAAGGGGGCGGTGATCTGGACCATCACATATTCCAGCCCATCAGGCAGGAAGGAGAAGGCCTCGTGCAGCTTGCCTTCGTGATAGGCGGAGAAGATGTTCTCGAAGTACTTGATCACCCCGGCACCGATCAGCGGACCCAGTAGGGTGCCGGCGCCGCCCAGGATGGTCATCAGCACCACCTCGCCCGAGGCGGTCCACTGCATGCGTTCAGCCCCGGCCAGCGGATCGGTGGCGGCCAGCAGGCCTCCGGCCAGGCCGGCGTACATGCCCGAGATGATGAAAGCCGTGCGAGCATAGGGCTTGGTGTTGAAGCCGGTGTAGGCCATGCGCGTCTGATTGGACTTGATGGCGCGCAGCATCATGCCGAAGGGCGAGCGGCTGAGTCGCATGGCGAAGTAGAAGCAGAGGATCAGGACGATCGCACAGAAGTAGAAGCCGTAGATGCCGCTCAAGCTGATGCCGAAGAAGTTCGGCGTCGGGATGCCCTGTGCCTCGATCCCGACCAGGCGGTCCAGGATGCGCGCATCGCCGATCGCCAGCTGCAGGCCCGTCTCGCCGTTGGTGATCGGCGTGAGCACCGAATAGGCCAGATTGTACGACATCTGCGCAAAGGCCAGGGTCAGGATCGCGAAGTAGATGCCCGAGCGCTTGAGGCAGATATAGCCGATGGCTGCCGCGAAGAGCCCGCCGATCAGCACGGCGAAGGCAACCGCAGGCAGGGCGTTCATGGTGAAGAGTTTGAACGACCAGACCGCGGCGTAGGATCCGGCGCCGAGAAAGGCGGCATGGCCGAAGGAGAGATAGCCGGTCATGCCGAAGAGGATGTTGAAGCCGATCGCGAAGATGCCGTAGATGGCGAACTTCTGCATGAGGTCGGGATAGGCCGCGCCGAAGGGCTGGAGCCAGATCGGCATGGTCAGGACCACCAGCGTGAAGATGGCCATGTAGAGGAGTTCGTTGCGTGCGGTGCTCATGGGAGGCTCAATTCTCCATCACGCCCTTGCGCCCCATCAGTCCGCGCGGGCGGGCGAGGAGGACGATGACGGCAATGAGGTAAATGATCACCTGGTCGATGCCGGGCAGCACATTCTTGACGATGGTCATCGACGCGAAGGACTGCAGGATTCCCAGCATGAACCCTGCCAGCACGGCACCGCTGACCGACCCCATGCCGCCCACAACCACGACCACGAAGGACAGCACCAGGAAATCCATGCCCAGGTGATAGCTGGGTGGCACGATCGGCGTGTACATCACGCCGGCCAGACCGGCGACCACGGCGGCGATGCCGAAGACCACGGTAAAGCGCTTCTGGATGTCGATGCCAAGGAATCCCACCGTCTGCCGGTCTTCCATGCCGGCGCGCACCACCATGCCGTAGGTGGTAAAGCGCAGGAAGGCGATCACCAGCCCCACCACGAACAGGGAAAATGCCAGGTATATGAGACGCCAGTAGGGATAGCTGATGCCGCCCAAATCGGCGCTGCCGGAGAGGCTCGCGGGTGCAGCCTGGGGCAGGGGATTGGCACCGAAGCCGGCCTTCACCAGTTCCTGGATGACGATGGCCAGCCCGAAGGTGACGAGAATCTGCTCGGCATGCGGGCGCTTGTAGAAGAAGCGGATCAACCCGCGCTCCATGGCCCAGCCGATCAGAAGCATCACGGGAATGGCCACGAGTATGGAGATCGGCACCGCGTAGTTCACGAGGAGGGCACCGAAGTCGCCCAGCCAGGCCTGCACCAGGGGTGTGCGGATCTCCATCGGCGAGCCCCAGGGGGTCAGCTTGTCCGGGTCGACGGTAACCGTTTCGAGCTTGAGCAGGCGGCCGAAGGTGACGGCGACAAAGGCGCCGATCATGAATAGCGCCCCATGGGCGAAATTGACGACGCCCAAGGTGCCGAAGACCAGCGTCAGGCCCAGCGCGATCAAGGCATAGGCCCCGCCCTTGTCCAGGCCGTTCAGCAGCTGCAGCAGAAACACGTCCATGGTTGTTGTGCCTTCCTGGAGGAAGCAGTCAGCCGGAAGCAGAATAGGAAGCGGCCGCGGCCGGCAGGGGCCGACCGCGGCCGTCAGACGTCGATCAGCAGGCCGTGTTCACCGGGCCCATTTCACCACCGAAGATCTCGGGGTCATACATCACGTCTTCCGTCGGAACCTCGCGCACCACCTCGAGCAGGTCGAAGCGGTCGGAGGGATCCTCCTTACCCTGCACGACCAGAACCGGCTTGAAGCACTGATGGTCGCTGCCCCGGTAGATCGTCGGGCCGTTGCCCAGGCCGTCGAACTCGAAGTCCTCAAGAGCCTCGACGACGCCCTCGGGGTTGAAGGTGCCGGCCATCTCGCAGGCATTGGCATAGAGCAGGGTTTGGACGTAGCAGGTTTGCGCGGCCTGCGACGGCGGCGTGCCATACTCTTCACCGAAGGACTTGGTGAAGGCCTGCGTACCCGGGTTCTGCAGCTTCCAGTCCCAGTTGGCAGTGCCGAAGATGCCCTTGATGGCATCGCCCGCACCCTGGGCCATCAGTTCGGAGAAGAGCGGCACGACGATTTCGAAGTTCTTGCCGTTGGCCTGCTGCTCGCGGATGCCGAACTGAACCGCCTGAGTCAGCGAGTTCACCATGTCCTGGCCGTAGTGGTTCAGGATCAGCACGTCGGCGCCCGAGTTGATCACCGGCGTCAGGTACTGCGAGTAGTCCGAGGCGCCCAGCGGCGTGAGCACCGTCTCGACCGTCTCCCAGCCCAGCGCCTCGGTGGCGTTGACGATGGATTCCTGCTGAGTCCAGCCCCAGGTGTAGTCGGCCGTGAGGTGGTAGGCGCGACGGTCGCGGCCATAGGCATCGCCGATTACCGGCGCGATGGCCTGGCCAGACATGTAGGCATTGAAGAAGTGGCGGAAGCCGTTACGCCGCTTGTCCTTGCCCGTCGTGTCGTTGGAGTGGGTCAGGCCGGACATGAAGATGATGCCCATGTCCTGGCACAGGGACTGCACCGCCACGGCCACGCCGGAGGAGGAGCCGCCGGTGATCATGACGGCGCCGTCGCGCTCGATCATGCGGGTTGCCGAGGCCCGGGCCGCGTCGGACTTGGTCTGGGTGTCGCCGGTGACGTAGTCGACCTTCTTGCCCAGGACGCCGTTGCCCTTGAGCACGGAGCCCGTGAAGGTGTTGAGCATGCCGCCGTCGCCCTCACCGTTGAGATGCTTCACGGCAAGCTGATAGGCCCGCAGTTCGTCCGCGCCCTCGTCGGCATAGGGGCCGGTCTGGGGCACGTTGAAGCCCAGCACAACCGACGAGCCGCTGGGCATGTTGCAGAAGTCCTGGGCGTTGGAGGGCCTGGAGAAGATGGTCGGCATGGCCAGGCCGGCGCCGGCCACGGCCGTACTCTTCAGAAAGACGCGCCGATTGATCCTGTTGAAAGTCATTTGTTTCCTCCCCGGTTCGGGTGGCTCGCGTTGTCGGAGCCGATTGGTCTTGGCGATATCGCCAGACTGCATTCTTCCCAGAATCTGTCACGGCGACAACAAGATATTGTTTTAATTGAATAATTTTGTCAGTTTTTGTATTGACTGGCCACGGCGGCTGTAAATTATTTACAATCCATCTGCACGCGTCGCCGCGGGGAGGAACGGGATGGGGCGGGATGTCACCGGTTTCAAGATCAGGACGCTGCGCCGGGAGCAGGGCCTGGCGCAGGGCGAACTGGCGCGTCGTTCCGGTATCTCGCCCTCCTATCTGAACCTCATCGAGCGCAACAAGCGCAGCGTGGCCGGTGCCCTGCTGGACCGCATCGCCGACGGTCTCGGCGTGCCGCGAGCGGCACTGGACGGCGTGGCTGAACGTCGGGCCATAGATACGCTGCAGGAGATCCCCGCGGATCCTGCCCTGCTAAGCGGCGGAGAAATGCCCGGTTCGGCGGATGAATTGGTCGGGCAGCAACCGGGCTGGGCGCGACTCCTCATTCGGCTCTACCAAGCGTATCAGGATCGCAACCAGGCGGTCCTGGCGCTGGCCGACCGCATGAACCGCGATCCCTTTCTCGGTGACAGCGTCCACCGCATCTTGACCCAGGTGACCTCCATTCGAGCCGCGGCGGAGATCCTGGAACTGGACGAGCCTTTGTCGCCTGCAGACCGGCAGCGCTTCTTGGCGATTGTCTCCTCGGACAGCCAACGCCTCTCCCAAAGTGCCCAGGCCCTGGCCGACTTCTTCGACAGCGCCCAGGTCCGGGTGCGCTCGGCCACGCCGATGGAGCATGTGGATGCCTTCATTCTGGAGAAGGACAACCACTTCCCGGAATTGGAGGAGATTGCCACCTCTGTGATACGGCAAATGGCTCCGGGGGAAAGTCCCGCGGAGACGTTGCGACGTCTCCATCCCGCCTTGGGGTCTTCGGAAACTGGCACGGGCGTTCGCGATGCCATGCGGCCGGCGGACTCGCAGTTGCTGCATGAGGTGCGCGCCTTCGTGCGCCACCTGGGTGGCGACGCCATTGCGGCCCTCGTGCAGGAGGCGAGAGTACTGGAAACGGAGGAGGCGCGTGCCCTGGCGACCTCGGCGCTGGAGTCCTATCTCGCGGCGGCCATCGTCATGCCCTACGACGCCTTCTTGGAGGCAGCCGAGGCCGAGCGCTACGACCTCGACCTCCTGATGCGGCGCTTCCACGTGTCCTATGAGCAGGCGGCCCACCGACTGGCCACGCTGCGCCGTCCGGACGCACCGGGGGTGCGCTTCGCCTTCATGCGCTCCGATCCCTCGGGCTACGTCACCAAGCGCCTGCCGCTCAATCGCCTGCCGCTGCCGCGCTACGGCACGGCCTGTCCGCTCTGGGTGGTCTACAGCGCCTTCCAGACCCCGGGCATGACTGTGCGCAATTTCGGTGAGTTGCCGAGCGGGGAACAGTTCCTTTTCTTTGCCCGCGCCGTGGAAAAGCATCCCGCCCATGCCGGCTATCCACGACATCTCTTGTCGGTCATGTTGGCCTGTGCCGAGGAGGATGCCCACCGGGTAACGGCGGGCGACGGCATAGACCGGGCCCACGCGATGATTCCGCTGGGAACGGTCTGCCGCCTCTGCTCCCGCCTCGACTGCGCCTTTCGCCAGGAACAGCCGCTGATCATGCAGTGACGACGTGGAGCGACCGGAGGAGCACCATAGGCGGAGGCTGCCTGCCGCTTGACACGACAAGTGGCAGCGGGTTTCCACAAAATGCTTGTGAATGCTTCGCGTCGGACGTGTAATCTGGGCAAAAGAAAGAGGGGGCGCGTTTAGAGATTGGCACAGGAACCGATCCTTGTTGTCGAGGACGAAGCCAACATCGTCGAGGCCCTGAGCTACATATTACAGCGCGCGGGCTTCGCGGTGGAGGTGGCAACCGATGGGGTTGTCGCCTTGGAACGCCTGCGCCGGGAGCGCTTTGGCGCCGTGGTGCTGGACCTGATGATTCCGCGCATGAACGGCTTCGAACTGCTCAAGGCGGTGCGCGAGGACCAAGCTTTGGCCGACTTGCCCGTTCTGGTCCTGACCGCCAAGGGGCAGGCCAAGGACCGGCAGACCGCGGAAGAGATCGGGGCCAGTGCTTTCATCACCAAGCCTTTCTCCAATGCGGAGGTGGTCGAGCGCCTCCGCAGCTTTACCGGCGGGCCCTAGGGCAGCGCCATGACCGATTGGGAGACCCGGAGCCAGGCGACCCGAGACGCGGCCACGGTCCTGCCCTTTGCAGCGGCCGTACTGCTCGCCCCACCGGTGGTACTGATCTTCGCAGCACCCCAGTTACTGTTCGGCATCCCGCTGATCGTTCTCTACATGTACGGGGTCTGGGCGGCTGCCATCCTCGCGGCCTACGTGATCGCCCGACGGCTTGAGCGCCTGGACGCCGACGGCGGGCGGGAGGATGCGGACGGAAACGGCTGATGCTCAACGCCGACTTCGTCATTCTGACTTGCCTGCTTTACGTCGCGATACTCTTCTGCGTCGCGTTTGCCGGCGACCGCAAGGCGCGGCGTGACCCCGGTGGCTGGCTGTCCTCTCCGCTGGTCTACACCCTTTCCATTTCGATCTACTGCACGTCCTGGACCTTCTACGGGGCGGTGGGTTCGGCAGCGCGTGATGGGCTCGAATTCGCCACCATTTATCTTGGGCCGATGATCGTCTTCACCGGCTGGTGGGTCTTCCTGCGCAAGCTTGTGGCGGTGGGACGGGTGCACCAGACCACCTCGATCGCCGACTTCATCTCTGCGCGATTCGGCAAGAACCCGGGCCTGGGGGCCATGGTGACGCTGGTGGCACTCTTTGCAACCGCGCCCTATATCGCGTTGCAGCTCAAAGCGCTCGCCGACAGCTTCCAGGTGATCACCTTTCCCCAGGGCGCTATCGTTGCCGCCAACACGGCCCTGGAGCCGGACTACGCGGTGGCCTTCTGGCTGGCGGCCGGCCTGTGCACCTTCGCTATCATCTTCGGTGTACGCAACCTCAACGTGAATGAGCATCACCACGGCGTGATCGCGGCCATCGCGCTGGAGGCTGTGGTCAAGCTGGTGGCGCTGGTCATTCTCGGCGTGTGGGTGCTGATTGCCCTGCGCGGCACGCCAAGCGAACTCTTGGCCAACGCCCCGGTTAGCCTGCTTCGTCCCGAGGACACCTTCGGTACGCGCTGGGTGACGCTGTGCTTTCTGTCGGCTGTGGCCGTGATCTGCCTGCCGCGCCAGTTCCAGGTCACGGTGGTGGAGAACTCCAGCGAGAGGCAGTTGCGGACCGCGTCCTGGCTTTTTCCGCTCTATCTGTTTCTTCTCTGCCTGTTCGTCTTGCCCATCGCCATCGCCGGGCTCAATCACCTGCCGGCGGGCTCCAACCCCGACCTTTACGTGCTCACCCTGCCGTTGAACAACAATCAGCACCTGCTGGGGCTTCTGGTTTTTCTGGGCGGCTTCTCCTCGGCGACCTCCATGGTGATCGTTTCGTCCATCGCCTTGTCGACGATGATCTCCAACCACCTGATCGTCCCGCTCGCCTTGCGCTTTTCCGTCATTCCCTCGGCCAGCGCCCAGAGCGTGCGGCGTTTCATCCTGAACACCCGCCGCGCGTCGGTCATCTTCATCGTCTTCCTGGGATTTCTCTATTACTGGCTCAGTGGCACTTCGAGCGCCCTGGCCTCCATCGGGCTCATCTCCTTTTGCGGCGTGGCGCAGTTCCTGCCGGGTATCGTCAGCGGCCTCTTCTGGCGCCGGGCCAGCGACAGCGGCGTGATCGCCGGTCTGATCGCCGGCTTCATGCTCTGGGCTTATACCCTCTTCCTGCCCAGCTTCGGCGGCATGCCCTTCATGCCGATCTCGGTGATCGAGGGAGGGCTGTTCGGATTCGCCTGGCTCAAGCCCTACGCACTTTTCGGCCTGTCGGGTTTCGATCCTCTGGTGCATGCGGTCTTCTGGAGCCTCTTCATCAACACGACGCTGCTGATCGGGACTTCGCTGCTCACGGAACCCACACCCCTGGCGCGACTGCAGTCCACGCTCTTCATTGACGTTTTCCGGCGCCAGACCGAGAGCGAGCAAAGGATCATGCGGCGCACCGCGCGGGTGGCGGAGTTGCGCCAGGTCGCCGAACGCATTCTGGGACCGCGGGATGCGCTCCAGCTCTTCGCCAGCGGGCAGGGCGCCGAGCGCACCGTGATCGCCAGTGACGACCTGCTGAGCCAGGTGGAGCAGCGACTCGCCTCGCACATCGGCGCCGCCTCGGCGCGCTCGCTGGTCTCCCGGGTTGTGACCAACGAGACGATCAGCGTGCAGGAACTCAAGCGACTGGCCGGGGAGGCCGAGCAGATTCGCGCCTATTCAGAGGAGCTGGAACGCAAGTCGCGGCAGATCGAGGAGGCGGCGGCGGAGCTGGCCTCGGCGAACCGGCGCCTGCGCGAGATCGACAAGCAGAAGGACGAGTTCTTGAGCCAGGTGAGCCATGAGGTGCGCACCCCCATGGCCTCGATCCGCTCCTTCAGCGACATCCTGCTGCACGACCGGGAGATGGACGAGGCGCGCAAGCAGCGCTTCCTTGAGATCATCCAGAACGAAAGCATCAGGCTCACCCGCCTGCTCGACACCATCCTGCACCTGAATCAAATGGAGCGCGGCGAGCCCGCCTGGACACTCGAACTCCTGGATCCCGAGGAAGCCCTGGATCAGGCGTTGGAGAGCTGCGAAGCCTTGGCGCACTCTGCGGGCGTGTGCCTGGAGCGCGGGATGCGGGCCGGAAATGTCCGCGTGCTGGGCAACGCGGACAAGCTGGCCCAGGTCTTCATCAACCTGATTTCCAACGCCATCAAACACAACGCCGACCCCGAGCCCTTGGTTCGGGTCACCAGCGCGATTCGCGAGGGTGTCTACGAAGTCCGCATCGCGGACAACGGTCCCGGCATCCCGCAGCAGGAGCGTGAGCTCATCTTCATCAAGTTCGAGCGCGGGCGCTATGCCGGGCGCAGCGGCGCGGGGCTGGGCTTGCCGATCAGCCGTCAGATCGTGGAGCGCTTCGGCGGCAGCCTGGAACTCGCGGAAAACTGCGAGCAGGGGGCCGAGTTCGTGGTGCGGCTGCGTCCGGTCGAGGTAGGGAGCTCCCGCGATGCGGGAGGGGAGGCACCCCCGGCTGCCGCCAAGTGAGCGACACTCACCCTCCGGGAACCCGGGAACTGTGTGTCGCGCGGCAAAGAGCCTCATACGCAATTCTACGCATTGTGGTGATTTGGCTCTTGGGCGAGTTTAGCCTGTCGGAGAATGGAGAGGTGAGCCGAGGCCGGGTCGTGCGTCTGCACGGTTGGCGGTCATGGCGAGACCTGCGTCAGTAATCGGGGGTAAAATGGTTGGCCAGCTCACGAAGACCGAGCGGCAGTTCGGCCTTGCCATCGCCGTGCTCGTCACGCTGCTCGGCCTGGCGATGGCTGCGGCCGGTCGGCAGGACCTGCTCGGCGTTCACGGTCTCATCGTCGTTGCCTTCGGTGTCGGCGCCGCCTTTCTGGTGATTTCCGGCGCCCACCTGCCGGAGCCTGCCAAGGAGCGGCTGGCGCGCTACTACGACGATCCCATTAAGGTCGGCATCATCATCTCGATGATCTGGGCCATCTTCGGCCTGTTCATCGGTGTTTGGGTTGCAGCCCTGCTGGCCTGGCCCGAACTGACCTTCGATGCGGCCTGGTCGAGCTTCGGGCGCCTGCGGCCGGTGCACACCACCTCGGTGATCTTCGGATTTGGCGGCAACGCGCTGATCGCCACCTCTTTCCATGTGATGCAGCGCACCTCACGCGCACGCATGCCGGGCCAGCTCAGCCCCTGGTTCGTTCTGATCGGCTACAACCTCTTCTGCGTGCTGGCCGTCAGCGGCTATTTTATCGGCATCACCCAGTCCAAGGAGTACGCCGAGGCCGAGTGGTATGCGGACCTTTGGCTGGTCGTGGTCTGGGTGACCTATCTGGTGCTCTACCTGCGAACCCTGGCCCGCCGGCAGGAGCCGCACATCTACGTGGCCAACTGGTACTATCTGGCCTTCATCCTGGTCGTGGCGATGCTGCATATCGTGAACGGCCTGGCGATGCCGATCTCCCTGGCGAGCGCCAAGAGCTACCCGGTCTTCTCCGGCGTGCAGGACGCCATGGTGCAGTGGTGGTACGGTCATAACGCCGTGGCCTTCTTCCTGACCGCCGGTTTCCTGGGGATGATGTACTACTACCTACCCACCCGGGCGGGGCGGCCGATCTTCTCCTATCGCCTGTCCATCATCTCCTTCTGGGGCATCACCTTTTTCTATATGTGGGCGGGTTCGCACCACCTGCACTACACCGCCCTGCCGCACTGGGTGCAGACACTGGGCATGACCTTCTCCGTCATGCTGCTGGTGCCCTCCTGGGCCTCTGCGGCCAACGCGCTCCTGACCCTGAACGGCGCCTGGCACAAGGTGCGCGACGACGCGACCCTGCGCTTCATGATGGTGGCAGCGGTGTTCTACGGGCTCAGCACCTTCGAAGGCTCTTTCCTGGCCATTCGCTCGGTCAACTCGCTCTCGCACTACACCGACTGGACGGTGGGGCACGTTCACGCCGGTGCCCTGGGCTGGGTGGCGCTGATCACCTTCGGGGCGATCTACGCCGTCGTGCCGAAGCTGTGGAACCGCAAGAGCATGTATTCCTGGAAGCTGGTGGAGGTCCACTTCTGGCTCGCCCTGGCGGGAACGCTGGTCTACGTCTTCGCCATGTGGAACTCGGGCATCATCCAGGGCCTGATGTGGCGCACCTACAACGAAAGCGGGACCCTGGCCTACTCGTTCCTCGAGTCCATGATCGCCATGCACCCCTACTACGTTGCCCGCACCTTCGGCGGACTGCTTTTCCTCACCGGGGCGGTGGTCGGGTTCTACAACATCTGGAAGACCATCAAGGAGGCGCCGGCGGTGCAGGAAGAAACTGCCCCCGATCGTCCCGTCACCCTGCCGGCGCGCGCCGGCACGGTCGAGGCCGGGGAGTAAGCGGCGATGTTCGGAGCACACTACAAACTCGAACGCCACTCCATCGGCTTTGCCCTGGCCATCATCGTGGTGGCGAGCATCGGCGGGCTGGTGGAAATTGCGCCGCTCTTCACCATCGACGAAACGGTGGAGGAGGCCCCGGACATGCGGGTCTACACCCCGCTGGAGCAGGTGGGCCGCGACATCTACATCCGGGAGGGCTGCTATGCCTGCCATTCCCAGATGATCCGCACCCTGCGCGACGAGGTGGAACGCTATGGACCCTACTCGCTTGCAGTGGAATCCCAGTACGACCATCCCATGCAGTGGGGCTCGAAGCGGACCGGGCCCGACCTGGCCCGCGTCGGCGGCAAATACTCCGATGAATGGCACGTCGCACACCTCAACAACCCGCGTGACGTGGTGCCGGAGTCGGTCATGCCGGCCTACTCCTGGCTCAGCCGCAACAGCCTGGACATGAGCGACGTCCACCTGCGCCTCAACGCCCTCAGCAAGATCGGCGTGCCCTACAGCGAGGAGATGATCGCCAACGCCCAGGCCGACACCTACGGCCAGGCCATGCCGAACAGTGATCGGGCGTCCGGGGTTGTCGAGCGCTATGGGGAGGCGACCAACGTGCGGACTTTCGACGGCAATCCCGACCGCGTGACCGAGATGGACGCGCTGGTGGCTTATCTGCAGGTGCTCGGCCGCTTGACCGACGCAGCCTACGGAACGGACGCAGCAGAAGCGTTGGAGGAGTGAGGGCCCATGCCTTTCGAGCACGAATCCCTGGTGGCTTTCGCCAAATCATTCGGCCTTTTCTATCTCTTCGCGTTCTTCATTGGCGTGCTGATCTACGCACTCTGGCCATCCAACAAGAACCGCTTCGATCGTGCCGCCCACAGCATTCTCAATGATGAGGACCGGCCATGTCGGTAGGCGAGCGCGATCCCCATACCGGTCACATGACGACCGGGCACGACTGGAACGGCATCAAGGAACTAAACACGCCGGTCCCCAAGCCTGTGCTGTACTTCCTGGCGGCGACCGTAATCTTCTCGCTGGTCTACTGGGTGCTCATGCCGGCTTGGCCGCTGGGTGTGACCTACACCAAGGGGCTGCTGGGCATCGATCAACGCACCACGGTTGAGGCGCGGCTGAGCGAGGCGGCGCAGGAGCGGTCGAGCTGGTCCGAGGCCCTGGCCGAGCAGGATTTCGGCCAGATCGCCGAGGACGACACCCTCATGGCGATCGTGCGGCACAGCGGCAGCACGCTGTTCGGCGACAACTGCGCCGTTTGCCATGGCGAGCGCGGCGAAGGTGGACCTGGATACCCCGCGCTGACCGATGGGACCTGGCTGTGGGGCGGCGAGGCGGAGGATATCTGGGAGACCCTGCGTGTCGGCATCAATGCCGAGCACCCCGAGACCCGCATCGCCCAGATGTTGGCCTTCGGGCGGGACGGCATCCTCGACCGCCAGTCGGTTCTGGACACGGTGAGCTACGTGCAGTCGCTCTCAGGCGCCACGGAGGGCCTCGACCCCGAAGCCGTGACGCGCGGAGAAGAGGCCTTCGCCATGAACTGCTCCTCCTGTCACGGCGAAAGCGGGCAGGGCGACACCACCATGGGCGCACCCGATCTGACCGATGGCTTCTGGATCTACGGCGGCGATCGCAACTCCATCTATCAGTCGGTCTTCCATGGGCGGCAGGGGCATATGCCGCAGTGGGAGACGCGGCTGAGCCCGGTGGAGCGCAAGATCCTGACGCTCTACGTGCGTGACCTGGGGGAGCAGGCGCGATGACAGCGCCGAAGGAGGCCACCGCCCGTCGGCGCTGGCGTCCCAGGCTGCTCATCGGCCTGGCGGTGGCGGCCGGTGTGCTGATCGTGGTGGGCGCCAATGCGCACCTCCTGCACGTCGCCCTCACCTCCCAGCCGGAGTGCGTGCCGCACGAGAAGGTGAGCGACGGGCAGCCGGACAGCTTCCGTGCTGCCCGCTCCTCCTGTTGATTGAGAATGATGACCTGCCCAGAGACACAGGCAAAGCGAGCGCAGTGACATGACGAGGCTTCCCGATCCCGTACCGCCGCTTCCGCGCGACCGTGGCCTGAAGCGCGATCTTCCCGTTTCCGCCGCTTTCGACTGGCTGGGGCAGGGCTGGTCCGACTTCAAGGCTCAGCCGGCACCCAGCCTTGCCTACGGCATTGCGGTTTTCATCGTCTCTCTGCTGGTGGTCGCAGCGCTGGTCACCCTGTCCATGGACTACATCCTGCTGCCGGCCCTGGCCGGTTTCATGGTTGTCGGGCCGGCGCTGGCGATTGGCCTCTACGAGAAGAGCCGGCGACTGGCGGACGGCGAGTCCGTCGGCCTCATGGACATGCTGCGGGTGCACTCGCGCTCCGGCGGCCAGGTCGTCTTCACCGGCGTCCTGCTGATGCTCCTGATGCTGCTGTGGATGCGCGCCGCCGTGCTGCTCTATGCCCTTTTCTTCGGTCTGACGCCCTTCCCGGGCCTGGGGGAGGTGATCGGCCTGCTGTTCACCACTGCTTTGGGATGGGGCTTGCTGCTCGTCGGCAGCCTGGTGGGCGGGCTCTTTGCTGCCTTCGCCTTTGCTATCAGCGTCTTCTCGGTCCCCATGCTGCTCAATGAGCGCAGTGACGCGCTGACGGCCATGGGCACCAGCATGGCGATGGTCTGGAAAAATCTGCCGGTGATGATCACCTGGGGCGCCATCGTCGTGGTGCTTTCCGCGGGCGGTGTGGCCACGGGCCTGCTTGGCCTGATCGTGGTCTTCCCGGTGCTGGGTCATGCCACCTGGCATGCCTACAAGGCCATGCGCCGCGAATCCCACATCGCCGAGCAGGCCGAGGCGTCGGCGGCCCAGGATCGAGCCAGGGAAGCCGTTACGTGACCTGCTGCCCGTCCAGGTCGGTGGAGTCCGGGCCGGTCGAGCCCAGTTCGATCGAGCGCGACCGTTCATCGGCCGCCGCCGGGCGGGAAGAGTTGCGCCTGGAAAGCCGCAGGACGGACGAGGGGCAGCATGTGGTTGAGCTCGCCGTTCCCGCCATGCATTGCGGCGGCTGTATCCGGCGCATCGAAGGCGCGCTCAACGCCTTGCCCGGCGTGGTGGGGGCTCGGGTCAATCTGACCGCCAAGCGCGTGGCCGTGCGCTGGGACGGCGGGGATCCCCCGCCCCTGTTGGAGACGCTGCAGGATCTGGGCTATGACGCCCACTTCTATAGCCCGACGGAAGACCGCAAGGACCGGGTGCTTTCCGAGCTGCTGCGCGCGCTCGCCGTGGCCGGCTTCGCGGCCGGGAACATCATGCTCCTGTCGGTGTCGGTCTGGTCGGGTGCCGATGCGGAGGCCCGGAACCTCTTTCACTGGATATCGGCGGCCATCGCGCTGCCGGTGCTGGCCTATTCCGGCCGGATCTTTTTCCGCTCCGCCTGGGCGGCGCTGCGGCGCGGGCAGACCAACATGGACGTGCCGATTTCCATCGGCGTGCTGCTCGCCTTCGGCATGAGCCTTTACGACACCATCCATCACGGCCCGCACGCCTACTTCGATGCCACGGTCATGCTGCTGTTCTTCCTGCTGATTGGGCGCACGCTGGATCATGTCATGCGGGAGCGGGCGCGCTCGGCAGTGGCGGGCCTGGCGCGACTTGGGGCGCGCGGTGCGGTGGTCGAGGATGCGGAGGGGCGTCGCCGCTACCGGCCCGTCGAGGACATCGAGGTTGGCGCGCGGGTGCTGGTAGCTGCTGGCGAGCGCGTGCCGGTGGATGGCGAGGTGCATTACGGTACATCCGATCTCGACGCCTCCCTGGTGAGCGGGGAGAGCGCCCCCATGACTGTTGCGCCCGGTGCCCGGCTCCAGGCTGGTACGCTGAACCTCACCGGGCCGCTGACGCTGCGGGCGACGGCCACCGCGCGCGATTCCTTCCTGGCCGAAATGATCCGCTTGATGGAGAGCGCCGAGGCCGGACGCGGCACCTATCGCCGGATTGCCGACCGCGCCTCGCGGCTCTATGCCCCGGTGGTGCATTCCCTGGCGCTGCTCAGCTTCCTCGGCTGGATGGTGGTGGCGGGGGATTGGCATCTGGCCGTGACCATCGCCGTTGCCGTCCTGATCATCACCTGTCCCTGTGCCCTGGGCCTCTCGGTGCCGATGGTGCAGGTGGTCGCCGCGCGTCGCCTCTTCGACCAGGGCATCATGGTCAAGGATGGCGGTGGGCTGGAGCGGCTCGCCGAAGTGGACACGGTGGTGTTCGACAAGACCGGCACCCTGACCCTCGGCCGCCCGCGCCTGCTGGAACGCGACCGCCTGGACCACGAAAACCTGGGCATCGCGGCGGCATTGGCGGCGCATTCGCGCCACCCGCACTCGCGCGCGCTGCTGGACGCGGCGAGCACGCAGGCGCCCAGGCTGACTTTCGACCGGGTGGAAGAGCGTCCGGGCTATGGGCTCGAGGGCCGGATCGGCGAAACCGTTTATCGCCTGGGCCTGCCGTCCTGGGCGCTGGCGGAGGGGGAGAACCTTCCCGACGGCGGCACTGTGCTGAGCCGCGACGGCCGGCCGCTTGGGCTCTACCACTTCGAGGACCCCTTGCGACCCGCTGCGGCGGATGCCGTGGCAGCACTGAAACGGCGCGGGCTGAGCGTGGAGATCCTTTCCGGTGACCATGCTGGCGCGGTCGAGAACCTGGCCCGGCGCCTCGGCGTGACGGAGCATCGGGCCGCGACCCGGCCGGCGGACAAGGCGGCGCATCTTGCGGCCCTGGCTGCGGCCGGACGCCGGGTGCTAATGGTCGGCGACGGACTCAACGACGCGCCGGCCCTGGCGGCCGCACATGTCTCGATGGCGCCGGCCAATGCCGCCGATGTCGGGCGCAACGCGGCGGATCTCGTCTTCCTGCGCGACAGCCTCGAGGCTGTTCCCGGCGCACTGGCCATCGCTGAGCGGGCCGGGCGGCTGGTGCAGCAGAACTTCGCGCTCTCGCTGTTCTATAATGTGTTGGCCTTGCCCTTTGCGGTGCTCGGCTTCGTAACCCCGCTGATCGCCGCGCTGGCCATGTCGCTTTCGTCCATCCTCGTGGTGGCCAATGCCTTGCGCCTCAACGCTGGTGCGCGTCGGTCGCGGCGCTCAGTGATCTCCGAAGGGCATCCGACTGGCCCCGCCGCCGCCCCGGAGGCAGCTTTATGACGGCCCTGCTCTGGCTCATCCCCATCTCGCTCGGGCTTGGGCTTATCGGCCTGGGCGCCTTCCTCTGGTCGCTGCGCAGCGGGCAGTACGAGGATCTCGACGGTGCGGCGCAGCGCATCCTCTTCGACGAAGAAGATGGTCCCGGTGGCCCAAAGGGGGACCAGACCGGATCGCGTTCAATCTGAACCACAAGGTTTCAGATTGAACGCGTGAATCCGGTCTAGCACCAAAAAGGTCGTGCAGATTCACGCGTTCCACTTGGATCGCAAAGCGATGCCAATTGAACGCGATCTGCACTCAGGACAAGCTTTGCACTGACCCTTCCCGGGCAGACGTGTTAATGCCTCGCCCATCCCAGATGTCGAGCGGAGGCGCAGCAGCCGACCATGAGCAGTGAACAGCAAGCTGAGCAGACTCCCAGCGGCGTGCCGTTGAACCCGCCAGCGGGAGAGCGCCGCACCGTGGTGCTGACAGGCGCCAGCCGCGGGATCGGTCACGCCACGGTGCAACGCTTCAGCCGCGAGGGCTGGCGGGTCATCACCTGCTCGCGCGAAGGCATTCCCGACGAATGCCGTCGCGATCCCAACTGGACCCACCACATCACGGTCGACCTCGGCGATCCGGCCGGCGTCGAGGACTTTGTCGAACAGGGCAATGCGGTGCTGGGCGACGGCGGGCTGCACGCGCTGGTCAACAACGCCGCGGTGTCGCCAAAGACCCCCTTCAAGGAACGGCTTGGCTGCCTCAACGGCGAGATCGAAGGCTGGCGGCGGGTCTTCGAGCTCAACTTCTTTGCGCCGCTGGTGCTGGCCCGCGGCTTTGCCGTGCCCCTGCGCAAGGCCCAGGGCTGCATCGTCAACATTACCTCCATCGCCGGGCACGCCATCCACCCCTTTGCCGGCTCGGCCTACTCCACCTCCAAGGCGGCGCTTTCGGCCCTGACCCGCGAGATGGCGGTCGAGTTCGCCGAATTGGGTGTGCGCGTCAACGCGGTGGCCCCGGGCGAGATTGAAACCGCGATGATCGGCCCGGAGTACGAATCGCTGATCCCGCGCATTCCGCTGCGGCGCATGGGCACGCCGGACGAGGTGGCCGGCGCGGTTTTTCGCCTCTGCACGCCGGATTTCGGCTATGTCACCGGTTCGGAGGTGTTCGTGACCGGGGGGCAGCATCTCTTCTGAGCTCAGGTCTTCTGAGTTCTGGCGGGCAACCCTTATGGGGAATTTTTGTTGCGGCGCACAAAAACTGCCTTGACTCCCGATAGGGGCTGATTATGTTCCTGTCATGCTGCACTGCAGCAAAGCGGTCACCCGGAACAAGGTACCGTTCAAGGGGACGCGGCATCAGGGATGCGCGTTCTCCACAGAATGCAGCCCCCTAGAACTCAGGAGATATTTGCCATGTCCACCGCTTCCAGCAAGAAGAACAATTCCGCCCAGGACGCCATGAAGCCCGTCGAGGCCGCCGTCAATGCCGGCAAGGAAAGCGTCGAGGCTTTCGTGAAGGTCAGCACCGACGCTGCCTCCAAGCAGTACGAGCAGGCCATTTCCATGACCCAGGAGCAGGTCGAGAAGACCTCCGCTTCCCTGTTTCAGAACTACAACGAGCTGACGTCTGTGAACCAGGCGAACTTCGAGGCCTTCGTTGCCTCCAGCAACAGCTTCGCCAAGGGCTTCGAGGCGCTTAGCAAGCAGATGCTCGCCATGACCCAGGCGAACATGGAGCAGAGCCTCTCCGCTTCCAAGAAGCTGATGGGTGCGAAGACCGCTCAGGAGTTCGTTGATCTGCAGAGCGAGTTTACCCGCGGCCAGATCGACAAGATGCTCTCTGAGTCGGCCAAGCTGACCGAGCTCAGCGTGCAGGTCGCCAATGAGGCTTTCCAGCCGCTGCAGTCGCGCATGCACCAGAACGTCGAGAAGATGATGAAGCCGGCGGCCTGACCGTCTGCAACATCCCGGTCATACCGGTCTTGAAGGGCCCGGCGGAGCGATCCGCCGGGTCTTTTTGATTCTGCCCGCTGTTGCAGCCGATGGGAATGCCTATATCCCTGTGAGGGAAGACGAGTGGATCCTGCCGGTCCGGACGGGCAGCAGGAAGCCGTCATCATCCGCCGTGATTCGTGATAGGCTGTGCGCACGCGATAGGTAACGGGCCCGCCGGGCCCGCGGATAGGGTTGAGGGTGATATGAGTGATGATCAGGGCGGCAGCGGCGGCCGCGGCCCCTCCACACAGGTGGTGGTTAAACCCCGTGTGCGGCCAAAGAAGCCGGCACTCTACAAAGTGTTGATGTTGAACGACGACTACACACCCATGGAGTTTGTCGTTCATGTTCTGGAACGCTTCTTCGGGAAAAATCGTGAAGAAGCAACGCAGATTATGTTGCACGTGCATCGGCGTGGTGTTGGGATTTGTGGAGTCTTTACCTACGAGGTGGCCGAGACCAAGGTGACCCAGGTGATGGACTACGCACGCAAGCATCAGCATCCGCTGCAATGCACGTTGGAAAAGGAGTAGGCGAGACCCATGCTCTCCCCCAGCCTGGAAAAGACCCTTCACCGAGCGCTTGCGCTGGCCAACGAGCGGCGTCACGAGTACGCCACGCTTGAACACCTGCTGCTGGCCCTGGGTGAGGACAACGATGCCGTTGCCGTGATGCGCGCCTGTGGCGTCGATCTCGACAGGCTGACCTCGGAACTCACCGAGTACATCGACAACGAACTGAGCAACCTCATCAACATCCACGCCGGGGAGAGCAAACCCACGGCCGGTTTTCAGCGCGTGCTGCAGCGCGCCGCCATCCATGTGCAGTCCTCCGGTCGGGCCGAGGTGACCGGCGCCAACGTGTTGGTGGCCATGTTCTCGGAGCGCGAGAGCCACGCGGTCTATTACCTGCAGGAGCAGGATATGACCCGGCTGGATGCGGTGAACTACATCAGCCACGGGATTGCCAAGGTCTCCGGCAAGGAACAGGCCCGCACCGTGCATGGCGCCGAGAACGACGCGCAGTCCGAAAAGGTCGTGCGCAAGGGACGCGAGGCGCTGGACGCCTATTGCGTCGACCTCAACCGCAAGGCGGGCGAGGGGCGGATCGATCCGCTGATCGGCCGTGCGGCCGAGATCGAGCGCACCATCCAGGTGCTCTGCCGTCGCACCAAGAACAACCCTCTTCTGGTCGGTGACCCCGGTGTCGGCAAGACCGCCATTGCCGAAGGGCTGGCCAAGCGCATCGTCGACAAGGACGTACCCGAGGTGCTGGCCGATGCCACCATCTTCGCCTTGGATATGGGCGCGCTTTTGGCCGGCACCCGCTATCGCGGCGACTTCGAGGAGCGGCTGAAGGCGGTGATGACCGAGATGGAGCAGCAGGATCACGCGATCCTCTTCATCGACGAGATTCACACCGTCATCGGCGCCGGCGCCACTTCCGGCGGCGCCATGGATGCCTCCAACCTGCTCAAGCCGGCGCTGCAGACCGGCACGCTGCGCTGCATCGGCTCCACGACCTACAAGGAGTACCGCAACTACTTCGAGAAGGACCGCGCGCTGGTGCGGCGCTTCCAGAAGATCGACGTCAACGAGCCCAGCGTCGAAGACGCGGTGAAGATCCTGCGCGGGCTCAAGCCCTACTACGAGAAGCACCATTCGGTGCGCTACACCAACGAGGCGCTGCGTACAGCCGTGGAGCTGGCGCACCGCTACGTCCATGACCGCAAGCTGCCCGACAAGGCCATCGACGTGATCGACGAGGTCGGCGCCGCCCAGGCCCTGCTGCCCGAATCACGCCGGCGCAAGCTGATCGGGGTAAAGGAGGTCGAGGCCATCGTCGCCAAGATCGCCCGCATTCCGCCGAAAGTGGTCAATCGCGACGACAAGGAAGCGCTGCGCAATCTGGAGCGCGATCTCAAGACCATGGTCTTCGGGCAGGACGCGGCCATCGACACGCTGACGGCTGCGATCAAGCTGTCCCGTGCCGGCCTGCGCGACCCGGAAAAGCCCATCGGCAGCTACCTCTTCGCCGGCCCCACCGGTGTCGGCAAGACCGAGGTGGCCCGCCAGCTCGCGCGCACGATGGGCATCGAGCTCACGCGCTTCGATATGTCCGAGTACATGGAGCGCCATTCGGTCAGCCGCCTTATCGGCGCGCCGCCGGGCTACGTCGGCTTCGACCAGGGCGGTTTGCTGACCGATGCTGTGGACCAGCACCCCCACTCGGTGCTGCTCCTGGACGAGATCGAGAAGGCGCACCCAGACCTGTTCAACGTGCTGCTGCAGGTCATGGACTACGGCAAGCTGACCGACCACAACGGCAAGACGGTCGATTTCCGCAACGTCATCCTGATCATGACCACGAACGCAGGAGCGGCGGAGATGGCCAAGCCGGTGATCGGCTTCGGGCGCGAAGTCCGCACGGAAGAGGATCTGGAAGCGATCAACCGCCTCTTCACGCCGGAGTTCCGCAACCGCCTGGACGCCGTGGTGTCCTTCGCAGGCCTCTTGCCGGAGACGATCGGCCGCGTGGTCGACAAATTCGTCATCCAGCTCGAGGCGCAGCTTGCCGACCGCAACGTGACCATCGAGTTGAGCGATGCGGCCCGCGCCTGGCTGGGTCGGAAGGGGTACGAACCGGCCTATGGTGCGCGTCCGCTGGCCCGCGTGATCCAGGAGCACATCAAGAAGCCCCTGGCCGAGGAACTGCTGTTCGGGCGCCTCATGGAAGGCGGCATGGTGCGCATTGATGTGGAAGGTGAGGGCCTGAGCTTCCAGTTCGAGGAGCCCGAGAAGCGCACGAAACGCAAGGACTCCGGCCCGGACGGTTCCTCATCGCAGCCGAAAGTCCCGCTGCTCGTGGAGTGACGTCCACCGATCAGACCTGGAACATGACACAGAACCCCTCGCTTTCTCCTTCGTGTGACCAAAAGTGGTACGCGCCGATGACAAGCGGGGGGCAACCTTTCGCGGGAGCTTGAGCCGAGAACTGCAGCCATCAGATGATGGTCACGCTCGAGGATTGAACCGAGAGGTGACGGACGATGACACGCAGGGACGGTGCAAGGGGCTCGCTGACCACGCTGGTTCTCGCCGGAATGGTCGGCGGAGTCCTGATGGCACCGGCTGCGGCCGAGGACACACTTCCGCACCTGGATCCTCACGTTGTTCCCCCAGAGAATGAGCAGATCCGCGGCGCCGAGAATGCCGACCTCGCGGTGATGCTTGCGCCCTTCTCGGCGGACGGAGGGCGCCAGTCTACAACTCCCAATTCCGGTGGCAGCGTCGCACTTATCCCCCTGGACCCCGATCAGGCGGCCGGGCTTTACCATCGCGGCCTGTCACTGCAGAAGGCAATCGGGGGCGCACTGCGCGACGCGGACGGACGCTCCGCCGGGAAGGTGACGGCGGTGCTCGCCAGTGAGGACGAGCCTGTTGCGCTGCTGGCGCGCAAGGGCGGCTTTCTCGGTTTTGGCGGTCGTGAGTTCGTCGTTCCTTTGAGCGCCATTGTGATCAAGAACAGTACGGCAGAGACCCTCAGGCTGGCCGTCAGCGGCGCGCAACTTGCGCTGCTGCCCGAGTACGATTGACTTCAGATCCTGCTGACAGGCGCAAAAACCCCTTGGCCCGCCTTCGTTTCTGGGCCGAAAGTGGTATGGCTCCCCCCATGGCAGCCGCCTCCCTCCCGCTATACCTGACACGGAAGATTATGTTTCCTTGCCCTTTCGGTTTCTCGCGAACCCGCTGGCTGTTGCCTCTGGGTGCAGTCCTTCTGCTGACCGCCTGCAGCGAGGCGGAAACCGATGAAACCGAAGTGGGGCCGCCGGCACCTCGGGTGACGGTCATGGCGACCGAATTGCAGCAGGTCGAGGATGTGGAGCGCTCGCTGGGGCGGCTGCGCGCGCGCGCCGATACGACCATTTCCGCGGAGGTGGAAGGGCGCCTGATCGAGATCCGAGTCTCCGAGGGCGATGAAGTGGAGTTGGGGGAAGAATTGGCGGTCATCGATCCCCTCGATTTCGAACTGCAGCTGAGCCAGGCACGGGCGGAAATCGGGCAATTGACTGCCGAGATCGAGACCATGGAAGCGGAGGTGGATCGCCAGCGCCAGCTGCGCGAGGGCGGGCATGTGCCGGAAGCCGTGATGCAGCAGACAGAGTCCGACCTCGTCTCCTTGGAGCAATCCCTGATCATGGCCCGCGCTCGGCTGGCAAGCAGCCAACTCAATCGCGACCGCAGCACCATTCTCGCGCCCTTTGCCGGCCGAGTTGATGTGCGCCACGTCAGTGAAGGCGAGTACATGTCGCCCGGACAGGAGATGTTTCGGATCGTCCGCGGCGACCGGCTTGAATTGGAGATGCCGTTCCCGGAGCGCCTGAGCGAACGACTGGAGGTTGGACAGGCGGTTAGGCTTTACGGAAATGGCGCCGACGAGGCCACGGTGGAAACAGAAGTATCCTCGCTGCTGCCCACGGTCGGCGCGGAAAGCCGCGCAATCGTGGCCCTGGCGGAGTTGAGCAATCCCGGTGATTGGCGCCCCGGGGGCAGCGTGCATGCCGAAGTCGTTCTGGAGATGCGCGAAAGTGTAGTGGTTCCTGGCCAGGCGGTGGTGCTGCGCCCCGACGGTGATGTGGTCTACGTGGAAGAGGAGGGGGTGGCCGTGGAAACGCCGGTCGTGCTCGGCCGAAGGACCGCCTCCTGGGTGGAGTTGCGTGAGGGGGTGGAACCGGGCCAGCGCGTCATCATCGATGGCGCCGGGTTCCTGGCCGACGGCGTTGTGGTAGAGGCGCAGCCGGCTTCGGACGACATGCTGCCTGATCCGACCGGCGACGACGCCGAGACTCCTGACGCAGCCGAGAGCGAAGGCTGAACCGGTGAATTTGCCCGAAGTTTCCGTCCGCCGCCACGTCCTGGCGGTGATGCTCAGTGCCGTGATCGTGCTCTTCGGGGCCATTTCCATGCGCAGCATCGGCGTTGACCGCATGCCCGACGTGGACATGCCCGTCATCAGCGTCAGCACGAGCTATTCCGGTGCCGATGCGCAGATCGTCGATTCCTCGATCTCCGAGCCGATGGAGCGCGGCGTGAATGCCGTGCCCGGCATACGCAACATCCGATCGATCTCGGTTCCCGGTGCCTCCATCGTCACGATCACATTCGAACTGGGCAAGGACATCGACGTTGCCTTCAATGAGGTGCAGGCTCGCGTCAGCCGTCTGAGCACCCTGCCGGAGGACGCCAACAATCCGGTCATCGAGAAGGTGAACTCGGCCTCTCAGCCGGTTCTCTGGCTGTCGCTGACCGGGGATTGGACTCTGCGCGATCTGGACACCTATGCCCGCCAAGTCATCCGGCCGCAGATCCGAAGCGTCACCGGTGTGGGAGAGGTCCAGTACGGTGGCGGCGAGATTCGCAACATCCGGGTTGAAGTGGATCCGGCGAAGCTGGCCGCGCACAATGTGACTGTCACCGAACTGATCTCCGCTCTGCGCGAAGAGCACGTCATGATGGCGGGCGGCTTCCTTGAGGCCGGCCAGCGCGAGGAGCAGATTCAGCTCGACCTCGAGTTTCACGATCCCGTCGCCCTGCTGGACCTGTTGGTTGCCGAGCGCGAAGGCGCGCTGATCACACTCGGGGACGTGGCCCGGGTGGTCGACGGCACTGCAGACCGGCGACGTCACTCGCTGTTCAACGGCGAGCCGACGGTCGGACTGGGCGTGGTCAAGATTCCCGGCTCCAACACCGCCGCTATCGCAGCCGAAATTCGCGAGCGTGTCGAAACCCGCATCGCACCGGCTCTGCCTCCTGGCATAGAGCTCTCGGTTGCCTACGATGAGTCAGTGTTCATCCAGGAGCAGGTGGAGGGCCTGTTCCTCACGATCTTTCTCGGGGTGGTGCTGACTGCGCTGATGATCTGGTTCTTCCTCAAGAACCTGCGCTCCACCCTCATCGTTTCGCTCTCCATCCCCATATCCCTCATGGCCTCGGTCGCGGTCATCTACTTCTTCGGCTATACGCTCAATTCCGTCACCATGCTGGCGATGCTGCTGCTCATCGGCATCGTTGTCGACGATGCCATCGTGGTGCTGGAGAACATCTACCGGCACCGCGAAAGCGAAGGGCGGGGCGCCTGGGATGGCGCCATCGCAGGCAGCGACGAGGTTTTCATGGCCGTCATCGCCACCTCGCTGGCGCTGGTGTCGATCTTCGTCTCCGTGCTGTTCCTTGACGCCATCATCGGCCGCTTTTTCGAATCCTTCGCCGTCGTGGTCACCTTCGGCATTCTGGCTTCCTCCCTGGTCGCCCTGACACTTGTGCCCATGCTCTGCTCCCGCTTCCTGGAGGTGCGCAAGGAGCATGGCCCGGTGTATCGGGCATTGGAGCGCATCCAGTCAGGGATGGAGAACAGCTACCGGCGCCTGCTCGCTCTCACGTTGAAGGCGCGGTTGCCCGTCCTGGTTCTGGTGGCGCTCGCCTTGGCGCTGGCTTTCTGGCCGCTGCGCAACATCGACGCCGAGTTCACCCCGCGAGAGGACACGGGACAGTTCACTGTGAGCGTGCAGGCTCCCCTGGGCTCCAGTCTGGACTATACGGCGACGCGTCTGGCACTCGTCGATGAACTGCTGCAGGAGGACGAGGCGGTCTCTACCACCTTCTCCGCCCTGGGGCTGGGCCGTGACGGCCAAGTGAGTTCGGGTGTCGTCTTCGTCACGCTGACGGATCGCGATGAGCGGGATGCCTCGCAGCAGGAGATCATGGAGCGCTTGCAGCCCAGGCTGGATCAGCTGGCCGGCGTGCGCGCCTTCGCCTCCGACATTCCTTTTCTGGGAGGCGAGCGCGGCGAGCCGCTGCAGTTCGTGCTCACCGGAGACGATCTGGACCGGGTCAACGAGCTCTCCTCCGAACTGTTGACGCGCCTGGAAGGCGAGGAGGCCTTGAGTTCAGTCGACCTCGAACTGGAACTCGACCTCCCGCAGATCAGCCTGGTGATCGACCGTCACCGGGCACGCAGTCTCGGCCTGTCCGCACAGCAGATCGGCGACACCACGAACGCCCTGATGGGCGGCGTCAATGTGGCGCGCTACAATGATTGGCCGGGCGACGGCCAGCGCTACAACCTGCGCGTCAAGGCGATCGACGGCACCTTCGAGGGACCGGAGGACATCAATAAGATCTATCTGCGCGCCGACAGCGGCGACCTTGTGCGCCTGGACAACGTCGCGCACTTCGAACGGCGAACCGGTCCGGCCGTGATCGCCCGTTACGGCATGAACTATGCCGCGGAGTTCTTCGCCACGCCGGCGACGGGTCTGGGCGAGGCCATCGAGCGGGTCGAGGCCCATGCCGCCGACCTGCTGCCGCTGGGGTACAATCTGGAACTGGTGGGCGAGGCGGAGGAACTGCGCCAGACCGCCGATGCGATGCTCTTCGTGCTCCTGCTGGCGGTGGCGCTGGTCTACATGGTGCTGGCCAGCCAGTTCAATTCCTTGATCCAACCCTTCTTCATCATGGCGGCCCAGCCGGTGGCGCTGGTCGGTGGGGTGGTCGGCATCTGGATCGGCGGCTACAGCCTGAACATCTACTCCATGATCGGCCTGCTGCTGCTGATGGGACTGGTCACCAAGAACGGCATCCTGTTGGTCGACCTGACCAATCAGTATCGCGAGAAGCGCGACATGGGGGTGGACGAGGCGCTGCTCGCCGCCTGTCCGCTGCGCTTCCGGCCGGTGATCATGACCTCCATGACCCTGGTGCTGGCCATGGTGCCGGCCGTGCTGGGCCTGGGCGCCGGTGCGGATACCACGGCGCCCATGGCAGCGGCGATCATCGGCGGCATGATCACCTCCATGATCCTGACCCTAGTGGTGATCCCAGCGCTCTATTCGCTGGTCGAGCGGCCCCGGGCCCGCCGCAGAGCGCGTGCGCGTGCTGCCAAGGCCTGATGCCAGCCTACTGTGCTCTCTACCAATCGAAGGCCGTGGGCAGCCGGCGGCGCAGGTGTACCGTTTCGAGGGTGATGCTGCAGTCGTAGCAGAGCACCTCGACGCCGCTGCGCGCGGCAAGTTCAAGCGCCTCGGCGTAGGCCGAGTCAAGGTCGCCCGCCACGGTGAAGGCCTCGCAGTCTTCACGCTGCACGAGAAAGAGCAGCACCGCGCGGGCGCCGGCGGCGACCATGTCGACGAGCTCTCTCAAGTGCCGGGTGCCACGGGCGGTCACGCTGTCCGGAAATGCGGCCATGCCATCACGCCGCAGATGGACGTTCTTGATTTCCACATAGCAGTCGGGGCGCTCTGGTCCCTGCAGCAAGAGGTCGATGCGGCTGCCCTGGCCGTAGCGCACCTCGCGGCGAACCAGGCCATAGTCGGACAGTTCGGGCAGAGCGCCGGCCGCAAGGGCTTCCGGCACGATGCGGTTGGGATTGCTGGTGTTGACCGGCACGAGCACCCCGTCGGCGCGCACCATCTCCCAGGACCAGGCGAGCTTGCGCTTGGGATCGCTGTTCCCGGCCAGCCAGACCTCGGCCCCCTCGGCTAGCAGGCCCAGCATGGAGCCGGGGTTGGCGCAGTGGGCGGTCACCTCCCGGCCGTCATCCAGGCGCACATCGGCCAGAAAGCGCTTGTAGCGGCGCAGCAATCGGCCGCGGTGGAGGGGGCTGGGCAAATCCATCGTCTCGCCTGATCTGGAAGGAGGGGCGGAAGGGGCAGGGTGATTGCGATGAGTGACACGCACACCCCTTTGACGTAAACCTGGAAGAGAAGCATTCGCAACTTTGGACAGCCATGGACGCGTCCGTCGCCGTCTCCGACACACAGACCTTCATCGCGGGGCACGAGGTCCTGCAGCCTGCCCGTCAGACCCTGCCGCTGGTGCTGTCTTCGCCGCACAGCGGGTCGCGCTACCCGTCGGCGTTCCTCGCAGCCTCCAGGCTCGACCCGCTCATGCTGCGCCGGTCGGAAGACAGCTTCGTGGATGAGATCTTCGCCTGCGCGCCGGAGCTGGGCGCTCCGCTCCTGCGTGCGCTCTTCCCGCGGGCCTTCGTCGATCCGAACCGCGAACCCTATGAACTCGATCCGGCGATGTTCGATGCGCCCTTGCCGGACTTCGCCAACACCCGCTCGCCCAGGGTGGCGGCGGGGCTGGGCACCATCGCGCGCGTTGTCGCCAATGGGGCGGAGATCTATCGCGGTAAGCTGGCGCTCTCCGAAGCGCTGGAGCGCATCCGGCACTACTACTACCCCTACCACCACAACCTGGCCGAACTGATCGATGCGACCCGGCGACGCTTCGGCTACTGCATTCTGCTGGATTGCCACTCCATGCCCTCGACCACCGGTAGCCGCGAGGCGGGTGGTCTGCAGCAGGCGGCAGATTTCGTGCTGGGGGACTGCTACGGGACGGCCTGTGCGCCTGCGCTGACCGAGGCGGCGCTTGAGACGCTGCGGCGTGCCGGCTATCGGGTTCGCCGCAACAAGCCCTATTCCGGCGGCTTCGTGACCCGCCACTACGGCCGGCCCCACGAAGGCGTCCATGCGCTGCAGATCGAGATCAATCGCGCGCTCTACATGGACGAGGCCGCCATTCGCCGCCGCTCGGGCCTGCGCCGTCTTGCCGGGCTGATGCCGGCACTGCTTGAGGCCCTGGCGGCCGTGGACGCGAAGGATCTGCAAGCACAATGACCTGTGGAGCGCCGGCACTGCCCGGTATCGACATCGACAAGCCGCTGGAGGCCGATCTCGAGCCCATGCGCCTGATCTACGCCCGAGAGGTCGAGCAGGGCACGGCTTCCTTCGAGTTGGCGCCGCCGGATGGCGCGGAGTTTGCCCGGCGCTGTCGCGCGGTTCTCGATGCAGGCCTGCCCTGGTTGGTGGCCAAGCGCCAAGACCAGGTGCTGGGCTATGCCTATGCCGGCGTCTATCGGCCGCGCCCGGCCTATCGCTTCACCGTCGAGGATTCGGTCTATGTGCATCCGGCGGCGCGCGGCCAGGGTCTTGGCCGTGGGCTGTTGGCGGCTGTCATCGACCAGGCCACCCGGGCCGGCCGGCGCCAGATGGTGGCGGTGGTGGGCGACAGCGCCAACACCGGCTCCATTGCCCTACACGAGGCACTGGGGTTTCGCCGGGTGGGAACCTTCGAGAACGTCGGTTTCAAGTTCGGGCGCTGGCTCGACACAGTGCTGTTGCAGCGGCCGTTGGGCGAGGGGGCCAGCCTGCCGCCTAAGGACTGATACTTATACTTCGGGCCGCCGCCGGCCCAACATAGGGAGAGCTGGCAATGGAATCATCGCTGCTCGACGTAACCTCCTGGCCTTATCTGCCTCTGGACACCATCGCGATACGCTTGCTGCTTGCCGCCACGATGGGTGCCGTGATCGGCTTCGAGCGGGAGTGGCGCCGGCGTCCGGCGGGCTTGCGCACACACATCCTTGTGTCCTTGGCCAGCGCTCTCTTCTCGATCCTGACGCTGGAGATCACGCACGCGGACATCATCCAGGGCGACAATATCCGCGTCGACCCGATCCGCATGATAGAAGCGGTGACGGCCGGGGTGGCCTTCCTCGCGGCCGGCGCCATCATCCAGTCCCGCGGCGCCGTGAAGGGCCTGACCACGGGGGCGGGGCTCTGGCTGGCGGGCGCTGTCGGGGTTGCCTGTGGCCTCGGCCTTTGGTCCGTCGGGGCAATTGCCATGGCGACCGGTCTGATTGTCATGGTGCTGCTGGGGCGCCTCGAACAGCACTTTACCAAGGGGCGGGATGGCGGCGAAGACTCCGGGAACTAGGCCGGATTGCGCCGCGATATCAACTTATCGCGATCAATTCTGGTAAAGAGCGGATTCAGTCGGAACGGATTGATAGCTCTCCCCGCTTATCCGCAGAGAACGAAAAAAAAAGGCCGTGCACGAGGCACGGCCCAAGTCTAGGGAGGAAACGCCCTTAGAGACGTGCGGCATAAGCAACCTGAGTCGTTCATGCCGCAATGCAGTATATGTCTCATGAGACGCTGCAATGCAACAAAAAAATTTACCGTTTGTATGCGATCCTATGAAAAGTGTGGCAAACGCAGACGGTTAGCCATAACTTCCATCGATGTTGCGGAGCAGCACAAGCTGTGCTGCCCCACCGACCCTCTTCTTGCGCAAGAACGTGGCAAGAGTTTGGCCGAAGTAACCCGCGTCACGCAGGTCGCGGAAAGGCCCGCGCCGGTTCAGCCCTGGGCGGCCTGAATGACGGCCTTGATGTCGGCGGCGCTGGCGGACCAGTCGGCCCAGGCCGCGGCGCGGTAGCCCCAGCGGTTCTCCCGTTCCGGATCCACGCCTTCGGCCAGAAGCAGTTCCACCACCGGCAGATGGCCATTGGCGGCAGCCAGCATGAGGGGGGTGTTGCCGACGTCGCTGGTGCAATCCGCCGTGGCTCCGCGCGCAAGCAGCCGGCGCAGCAACTCGGCGTGCCCGCCCGCGGCGGCGCGGTGGGTGAGGCTCACGCCGAAGCGGTCCTCCGTCTGCGCGCTGGCGCCCGCTTCCAGGGCCTTTGTCACGGCAGACAGATCGCCGCGGTCCACCAGGGCGAATAGCGTCTTGTTGTCGATGGTCATACCGATCCCCTCCCACAGGTCGCCGATCTTCTTCAAGCATCTGCCGGCGTCAAGAACGCATCCCTTACGCAAATGCATAGCGCCCTTGCGTCATGCGGCGCAATGAAGTTTCGAAGAATTGCGATGGCCGGGGGCAGGCGCTATTCTCTGCCACCGCAGAGCAGGCGCTGCGACGAGGGACAAATGCGCACGCCGGTGCAGCTTTGCTGCGCTTGGTCCCATTCCTTGAGCCCGTTCGGGAGAGAGTAGAGTCATGGCCGCACCGCGGACACTGTTCGACAAGATCTGGGATGCACACGTGGTTGATCGACAGGAGGACGGCACCTGCCTCCTCTACATCGACCGTCACCTCGTGCACGAAGTGACGTCGCCCCAGGCATTCGAAGGTCTCCGGCTGGCCGGCCGCAAGGTCCGGCGCCCGGATGCCACGCTGGCGGTGCCTGACCACAACGTGCCCACCAGCGATCGGGCCCAGGGCATCGCGGACGAGGAAAGCCGGATCCAGGTCGATACCTTGACCAAGAACTGCGCCGATTTCGACGTGCCCCTCATCCCCATGAACGACGTGCGACAGGGTATCGTGCACATCATCGGGCCGGAGCAGGGCCTGACGCAGCCCGGCATGACCATCGTTTGTGGCGACAGCCACACCTCCACCCACGGCGCTTTCGGGGCCTTGGCCTTCGGCATCGGCACCAGTGAGGTGGAACACGTGCTGGCCACCCAGACGCTCTACCAGCGCCCGGCCAAGAACATGCTTGTCAGTGTGGACGGGCCGCTGCCGGTCGGCATCACGGCCAAGGACCTGATCCTGGCGATCATCGCCCGTCTGGGCACCGCAGGCGGCACGGGGCACGTCATCGAGTACGCCGGCGAGGCGATCCGCAGCCTCTCCATGGAAGGGCGCATGACGGTGTGCAACATGTCGATCGAGGCGGGCGCGCGCGCCGGCCTGATCGCGCCGGATGAGACCACCTTCGAGTATCTCAAGGGCCGGGTGTTCTCCCCGAAGGGCGCGGCCTGGGAACAGGCCGTGGCCTTGTGGCGCAGCCTGCCATCCGACGAAGGCGCGCACTACGACAAGGAGGTGCGCCTCACCGCATCGGAGATCGAGCCCCTGGTCACCTGGGGAACCTCGCCGGAAGACGTGCTGCCCATCACCGGCAGCATTCCCGGGCCGGAAGCGGGCCGCGACGCCAACAAGGCCAAGGCGATCGAACGCTCGTTGGAGTACATGGGGCTGAAGGCCGGGCAGAAGCTGACCGATGTTGCGATTGACAAGGTCTTCATCGGCTCGTGCACCAACGGACGCATCGAGGACCTGCGCGAAGTGGCGCAGGTGGTCGAGGGCCGCAGGGTCGCCGAAAGCGTCTATGCCATGATCGTTCCCGGCTCCGGCCTGGTGAAGGAACAGGCTGAGGCCGAGGGGCTGGATCGCATCTTCACGGAAGCCGGCTTCGACTGGCGTGAGCCGGGCTGCTCCATGTGCCTGGCCATGAACGCGGACAAGCTGGAGCCGGGCGAGCGCTGCGCCTCCACCTCCAACCGCAACTTCGAGGGCCGTCAGGGCCCTGGCGGCCGCACGCACCTGATGAGCCCCGCCATGGCCGCCGCCGCGGCGATCTACGGCCATCTGGCCGACGTGCGCGAACTGGCCTGCTGAGCCGGCGACAAAGGACGAGAGAAATGGAAAAGTTCAACAAGCTCACCGCCGTCGCCGCGCCGCTGCCGATGGTGAACGTCGACACCGACATGATCATCCCGGCGCGCTTTCTGAAGACGATCAAGCGCACCGGTTTGGCGGAGGGGCTGTTTTACGCCCTGCGTCACAACCAGGACGGAAGCCCCAAGGATTTCGTGCTCGACCGCCCGGCCTACAAGAATGCCAAGATCCTCATTGCCGGCGACAACTTCGGCTGCGGTTCCTCGCGCGAGCATGCCCCCTGGGCGCTGCTCGACGCCGGCATTCGCTGCGTCATCGCGCCGTCCTTTGCCGACATCTTCCACAACAACTGCTTCAAGAACGGCATCCTGCCCATCGTGCTGCCGGAGGAGCAGGTCAACAAGATGATGGAGGCGGCCGAACGCGGCGCCAACGCGACCATGACGGTGGACCTGGAAAGCCAGACCATCCAGGGTCCCGACGGCGAGGTGATCCCCTTCGAGGTCGATGCCTGGAAGAAGCACTGCCTGCTGAACGGCCTCGACGACGTGGGCCAGACCCTGCAGAACGCCCCGGCCATCGACTCCTTCGAAGCCAAGCAGCAGGCCAGCCAACCCTGGCTTTACGGCTGAGAATCGCTTCTGCTCGAACGGTCCAGGCGGCAAGGCTCAAACCGCCGTAATTGCGGGCAACCGCAGGGAGCGCGGCAGTCCCCAAGATCCCTGGGGGCCACTAGAAAATGGCCCTGGATCGCCGCGCCGCTTTGCGGCTCGCGATGACGAGACTGGATTATCAGCCCCCAATTCCCACGGCGTCATCGCGAGGAGGCGCAGCCGACGCGGCGATCCAGGGCGGCTAGCCGACGCGGTTTTGTGTTTGCGATTCCCCTGCACCTTGTAGAATGGCGAAGCTAATTCTCGCATATCGGGGGGAGTCCATGTTTCGTATCATCGTGCCCTTACTGGGGCTGCTATTCTTGACGTCTGCCTGCTCTTCCATCGTGGAAGGCACGAGTCAGACGGTAACCATCAACAGTGATCCATCAGGCGCCACCTGCAGTCTGGAGCGTGGCGGCAGCGTCGTGGCGGTCGTCAATCCGACGCCCGGCAGCGTGTCCTTGGGCAAGTCTAAAGATCACGTGTCGGTGAATTGTGAGAAGGAAGGGTACCAGAAAGCTGCTGCGCCCCTGGACAGCAGCTTTCAGGGTATGACCTTCGGAAATGTGCTCTTCGGAGGGCTGATCGGCGTTGCCGTCGATGCCAGCACCGGTGCCATGCACAAGTACCCCTCGTCCGTCATGGTCCTGCTCCCGCCGGAGGAGTTTGGAACCCTCGAGGAACGGGACATCTGGTTCGACAGGCGCGCCGCGCGCATCGAGGATGAAGCGGCCGATGCCATGAGCAAGGTCCGAAAGAACTGCCAGAGCAACAACAATGACGCCCGCTCCTGCGACTCGGCGATAGGGGCGATCCAACAGGAACGTGAAGCACGCCTTGCTGCCAACGAGGCCCAGCGCAGCGCTACAAGGGTTCGCTACTACTGAGGCTGCTCGGCCCGTGAATCTGCTCTGATTTGAACGTGTTCGCGCAGATTCAAGCGCTTCAGTAGATCTCCAACCGTGGCTTGCTGCCATCGGAATAGCGGCTGAAGCGGAAGGGCGTCGGGTCGACGCAGGGCGGGGCGCCGGTGACGAGTTCGGCCATGAGCGTGCCGGCGCCGGGCCCGATGCCGAAGCCGTGGCCGGAGAAGCCGGTGGCCACGAAAAAGCCCGTCTGCTGCTCCACTTCGGAGATGACCGGAACCGCATCCGGAGTGACGTCGATCATGCCGGCCCAGGCTTGGGCGATCTGGGCCTGCTGGAACACGGGGAAGAGCTGGCGCAGGTCGTCCCAGGCCTCCTGATTGATCGAGTCCACCGGCTCTGGATCGAGGCAGCGGTTTGCCTCGAAAGGCGAGGGGGCGTCGAGTGCCCAGCGCTTGGGCCGGCGCAGTTCCTCGATAAAGCGGCTGTTGAGCTTGAGCTTCAGACTGCCGCGTTCGGCGCGCAGGGCCGGCAGGAACTGGAAGAAGAAGGCGAAGTGGTCCGGCACGATCTCCGCCAGGTTGGCGTGGCCGTTGGCGATGCTGTAACCGCCGTCCAGGCGCTTGCGCAGCGCCACCTTCGGGGTCCAGAGATTGCTGTCCGGCCCGCCCTCCACAGGTGTCGTGCGGAAGACCGAGGCCCGCACGGTGAGCTGCGGCAGCGTCAGGGCGTGGCGCGCGCAGAAGAGGCGCGACCAGGCCCCGCCGGCCAGCACCACCGAGGAGCAGGCAATGCGCCCGCGCTCGGTGATCACCGAGGACACGCGCCCGGCCTCGGTTTCGATTCCGCGCACGGCGCAGCGGGTGAAAAGCTTCGCGCCCAGGCGCTGGGCCGCGCTGGCGATGGCCGGGGCGGCTTTCTGCGGCTCGGCGCGCCCGTCGCTGGGGGTCAGCAACCCGGCCTTGTAGCTTCGAGTCGCCCCGGGCATGAGCGCTTCCAGCTCCGCGCCGGTGACGAGGCGCGAATCCACCTGATGCGCCTTGGCCATGGCCAGCCAGTGTTCGAAGCCTTCCGCCTTGGCGTCGCTGTCCGCCAGATAGGCGATGCCCGGTCGCCGCAGGCCGGTATCCGCCCCGGTCTTGGCGTTCATCTCGTCCCAGAGGCGCTGGGCTTCCTGGATCAGCGGCATTTCCCGGCTGTCACGACCGGTGGTGCGCACCCAACCCCAGTTGCGGCTCGACTGCTCGCAGGCCACCTCGCCCTTTTCGCACAGCGCCACTGAGACACCCCGTTCGGCCAGTGAGAGCGCAGTGCAGGTGCCGACGATGCCGGCGCCGACCACAACGACATCGACCTTTTCCGGTAGCTGCTCATCCGGGGTAACGGGATCGACAACAGGACCCATCTGCTCGCTCTCTCCTGGCTGCTGCGACGCGCGTGCGGCGGGAGCCCGAGCTAAGCAAGCGGCAGGCGGAACATCAACGCAAGAAGGCTGCTTGGGCCTGATCAGTTCTCGGCGCGGCAGAGGCGGATCAGGGCGTTCAGCATCAACTGCGCGCCGTCGAGGATCGCCGGCCAGTCCGTCCATTCTTCCGGCGCGTGGCTCACACCGCCGCGGCTGGGCACGAAGATCAAGCCGGACGGGCAGAGGCCCTGCATGGTCTGGGCATCGTGGCCGGCGCCCGAAGGCATGACCATATGGCTGAGCCCGAGTTTCCCGACCTCCTCGGTCAGGAGTTGGGTGATATCCGTGTCGAGGCGCACGGGATCGAGCCAGCTGCGCTCGACGATTTCGTGAGTGAGGTTGTGGTTGCGGCAGGCCTGCTCCACCGCTGCGCGGAAGGCGGCGCAAAGCGCGTGCATGATTGCCGGGTCCGTGTCGCGCAGCACCACCGAGAAGTCGGCCTGGCCCGGGACGGTGTGGGGAAAGTTTGGCTGCAGATCGACCTTCCCGATGGTGATGCGCGACTGCTCGCTGCCCGTCTCGGCGATGATTCGGGGTATCTGCCCGGCTGCTTCCGCCAGGCCGGCGAAGGCGTCGGCGCGCATCGACATGGGCGTGGTGCCGGAGTGATTGGCCTCACCAAAAAGCGAGACCGACCAGTTCACCACGCCGGATACGCTGTCGACGACGCCGATGCTGGTGCCGCGGCGCTCCAGCACCGGCCCCTGTTCGATGTGCAGTTCCAGGAAGGCGCGCACGCTGCCCGGGGCGCGGCGGGCTTCGGGGACCAGGGAGGGATCGAGTCCCTGGGCCAGCATCACGTCCCAGAGCCGCACGCCGTTGGCATCGGCGGCCTGTTCGAGCCAATCCTTGTCGATCGCCCCGACCATGGCCTGGGAACCCAGCATGCCGCCGAAGCGGCCTTCCTCCTCGCTGGTGGCAACCACCTCGATGGGATAGTCGGGCATGATGCCGGCATCGCGCAGGGCCAGGACGCATTCCAGGGCCACCGCCACGCCCAGGGTGCCGTCGAAGGCGCCGCCTTCCGGCACCGTGTCGGCGTGGGAGCCGGTCATCACCGAGGGGCGGTCTTCCGGACCCAGACGCCCGAAGACATTGCCCGCTGCGTCCCAGCGCACGCTGAGCCCTTCCGACTCCATGCGCGTCGACAGCCAGCGCCGTGCGGCGAGGTCGGCGTCGGAAAAGCCCGGACGATTGAAGCCGCCGCTGTCGGGATTGCGCCCGAACTGGTTGAGGCCGTCGAGCAGGCTGCTCAGTCGCGCCGCGTCGATCCGCGCGGCCGAGGTGTCCGTCATCCTGGTTCTCCCGAGGCTGTGAGGAGGTTGGGGGTAACCCACCACTCGGAATTTATAATGATCAATGGTTGCTTGTCACAAAATTTTCAGGATTAATTATCGCATCACGCTTTCGCAGGAGGGAGGTTTCCAATGCTTCGTATGGCGCAGCGATCGCTCCAGATCGCGCTCGCCGGCACCGCGCTCGCTCTGGCCATGCCGGCAGCGGCCCAGACCCCACCCAACGTGCTCGTGGTGGGGCAGATTGCCGAGCCGCAGTCGCTCGATCCCCAAGCCGTCACCGCGGTCAACGACTTCCGCATTCTCGTCAATCTCTACGACGGCCTGGTGCGCTATGCCGACGGGACGCTGGAGGTGGAACCCTCTCTGGCAGACTCCTGGGAGGTCTCCGAGGACGGCACGGTCTATACCTTCAGCCTGCGCGACGGGGTGACCTTCCATGATGGCACGCCGCTGACGGCCGAAGCGGTGAAGTTCAACTTCGAGCGTATGCTGGACGAGGAACACCCCTATCACGACACCGGGCCCTTCCCGCTGGCCTTCTTCTTCTCGGCGGTGGACTCGGTCGAGGCGGTGGACGAGCTCACGGTGCGCTTCACGCTGAGCGAGCCCTTCGCGCCCTTCCTGTCCAACCTGGCCTATCCCACCGGCCTGATCGTTTCGCCGACTGCCGTCGAGGAGCAGGGCGAGGACTACGGCCGCAACCCGGTGGGAACCGGCGCGTACAAGTTCGAGGAGTGGGCCTCGAATCAGCGCGTGGTGGTCACCCGCAACGAAGACTACTGGGACGGCGCGCCGCAGCCGGAAGCCGTGGTCTTCCGCCCGATCACCGATTCCAACACCCGCGTGGCCGAAATGCTGTCGGGCGGGCTCGACATCATGGTCGAGGTGCCGCCGGATTCCATGAGCGACTTCCGCGATGCCTCGGACTTCGCCGTGCATGAGCAGGCCGGCCCGCACGTCTGGTTCCTGATCCTCAACATGCGCGAGGGGCCCTTCACCGAGAAGGCGGCGCGCCAGGCGGTGAACTACGCCATCGACAAGCGGGCGCTGGTGGAGGACGTGCTGCAGGGCACGGCCGAGATCGCTGCCGGTCCGATCGCGCCGGCCTTCGCCTGGGCCTACAACGAGGAGCTCGAGCCCTATCCGCACGACCCGGACAAGGCGCGCGAGCTGCTGGACGAGGCCGGCTATGACGGCGAGACCGTTACCTTCTATGTCACCGAAGGCGGCTCCGGCATGCTCGACCCCGTCGCCATGGGCACGGCAATCCAGGCCGACCTGGCCGAGGTGGGCATGGAAGTCGAGATCGAGACCTATGAGTGGAACACCTTCCTCGATCAGGTGAACCCGGGGCTCGAGGGCAAGGCGGACATGGCCGAGATGGCCTGGATGACCAACGATCCAGACACCCTGCCGTTCCTCACCCTGCGCAGCGAGGCTTTCCCGGAGGAGGGTGGCTTCAACTCGGGCTACTACTCCAACGAGGAGGTCGATGCTTTGCTGAACCAGGCGCGTATCTCCACCGATCCGGAGGAGCGGGCCGAGCTCTATCGCGAAATGCAGGCGATCGTGCAGGAGGATGCACCCTGGGCCTTCGTCGCCAACTGGAAGCAAGGGGCGGTGACCACCGCGGCCGTGGAGAATTTCCGGCTGCAGCCCTCCTTCTTCCTGATGCTGCACGACGTGGCCAAGCAGTAGGCCTGCAGTAGATCCAGCCGGGTCCGTCCGTCAGCGAGCGGGCGGACCCGCGCCCATTCGGGGGGACGCAGTCGTGGGCGGCTATATCCTCAAACGCCTGATCGCGCTGGTGCCGGTGCTGCTGGGCCTGACGCTCATCGTCTTCCTGATCATGGCGATGATCCCCGGCGATCCGGCCACCGCGATCCTCGGCTCCTACGCCACGCCCGAGAATGTGGAGCGGCTCAACCGCCAGCTCGGGCTCGATCGCTCCCTGCCGGAGCAATATCTGGTCTGGCTCGGCAATCTGCTGCAGGGCGACTTCGGCCGCTCATACTCCCTCAATCGCCCGGTGATCGACGAGGTGCTGGAGCGCTTCTCGGCGACGTTGATCCTCGCCGGCACGGCGCTGCTGCTCTGCTCGGTCTTCGGCCTGCTGGCCGGGATCGTCTCGGCGGTGCGCCAGTTCGGCTGGACCGACCGCATCGTCACCTTCTTCGTGCTGATCGGCATCTCCACGCCGTCCTTCTTCCTCGGGCTGCTGCTGATCCTGTTTTTCGCGGTCAATCTCAAGCTGCTGCCGGCCAGCGGCATGTATGCGATCTACGGCGGCGGCGACCTGCCCGACCTGCTGCGCCACCTGTTGCTGCCGGCGGTGACGCTGGCGGCGGTGGCAACGGGCGTGATCGCGCGTCTCACCCGCACCGCCATGCTCGAGGTGCTGCGCCAGGACTTCATCCGCACCGCCCGCGCCAAGGGTCTGAGCGAGCGGCGGGTGGTCTATCGCCATGCGGCCAAGTCGGCGCTGGTGGCGGTGATCCCCGTCATCGGCATTCAGGCCGGCTTCGTGCTGGGCGGGGCCGTCTATATTGAGACGGTGTTCCAGTGGCCGGGCATCGGCGCCATGCTGGTCAAGGCCATCTCCACCCGCGACCTGCTGCTGGTGCAAGGCGGGGTCCTGGTGGTCGCCGCCAGCTACGTCCTCTTCAATCTGGCTGCCGACGTGGTGCAGTCGACTCTGGATCCGAGGTTGCGGCGATGACGGGCCAACGCAAGGACAACCGGCGGCCCAGCGCCTTCGCCCTGCTGCTCAACAACCGCATGGCGGCCGGCGGCTTCTTCATCCTGGTCGCGCTGCTGCTGCTGGCGCTCGTCGCGCCGCTGCTGCCGCTGCACGATCCCAATGCCACGGACCCCTCCAACCGCCTGCTGCGGCCGCTGACGGAGGGGCATCTCCTGGGCACCGACGCCCTGGGCCGGGACATCCTCTCGCGCATCCTTTCGGGCCTGCGGGTCAGTATTGCGGTGGGGCTGTCTGCGACGATCATCGCTGCCTTCTTCGGCTCGCTGATCGGCCTGCTGGCTGGCTTTGCCGGCGGGCGGGTCGACAACCTGATGATGCGCGGCATCGACATGCTGATGGCCTTTCCCTACATCCTGCTGGCGCTGGCCATCGTCGCCGTGCTGGGGCCGGGACTGATCAACGCGCTCTATGCCATCGCCCTGGTCAACATCCCCTTCTTCGCCCGCAACATCCGCGGCGTCACACTGGGCCTGGCGCAGCGCGAGTTCGTCGATGCGGCGCGTCTGGCGGGCAAGTCGCCGGCACGGGTGCTCTTCACCGAGATCCTGCCCAACGTCCTGCCGGTCATCGTCATCACCATGTCCACCACCGTGGGTTGGATGATCCTGGAGACCGCCGGGCTCAGCTTCCTGGGCCTGGGCGCCCAGCCGCCGCAGGCCGACCTCGGCTCCATGCTGGGCGACGGCCGCGGGGTGCTGTTCAACGCGCCGCATGTGGCGATCATCCCGGGCCTGGCGATCTTCCTCCTGGTGATGAGCATCAACCTCTTCGGCGACGGCGTGCGCGACGTCCTCGACCCACGCCTGAAGTCCGGTGCCTTGACCCGTCCGGTGGCGCGCACGGCGATCGAGCGCGATCCGGCGTCTGTGCCGGCGGAGGAGGCAGAGGACCAGAAGGCCGCCCTCTCGGTGCGCGGGCTGCGCACGGCCTTCCGCATGGGCCGGCGTCAGGTGGAGGCGGTGGGCGGCGTCGACCTGCGGCTCGGGCAGACCGAATGCCTTGGCCTGGTGGGCGAGTCCGGCTCCGGCAAGTCGGTCACGGCCATGTCGATCATGGGTCTTGTGCCCACGCCCCCGGGACGCATCGTGGGCGGAGCGGTCCTGCTGAAGGGCGAGGACCTGCTCGCCGCCTCGGATGAGCGTATCCGCGCCTTGCGCGGCGGGCCGGTGAGCCACGTCTTCCAGGATCCGCTGTCCAGCCTGCACCCGCTCTTCACTGTCGGCGATCAGCTGGTGGAGGCCATCCGGGCGCACCAGCCGCTGGGCCGGGCCAAGGCGGAGAGCCGGGCGCGCGAGCTGCTGGAACTGGTGCGCATTCCCAACGCCGGCCGGCGGCTGTCCGCCTATCCGCACGAGCTTTCCGGCGGCATGCGCCAGCGGGTCTGCATCGCCATGGCGCTCGCCAACGACGCCGAGGTGATCATCGCCGATGAGCCCACCACCGCGCTCGACGTCACCGTGCAGGCGCAGATTCTGACCCTGATGAACAAGCTGCGGCATGACAAGCAGACCTCGATCCTTTTCATCACGCATGATTTCGGCGTGGTCTCCGCGCTCTGCGACCGGGTGGCGGTGATGTATGCCGGGCGCATCGTGGAGACAGGACGTACGGAGGAGGTGCTGGACGCGCCGGCGCATCCCTATACCCGCAAGCTGATCGACTGCGTGCCGGTGCTGGGCCAGGGCGAGCGGCGGCTGGATGCCATCGAGGGGCTACCGCCCTCGGTGGACGACCTGCCGCCGGGCTGCGCCTTCGCGCCGCGCTGTCCCCGGGCGCAGGAGAGCTGCCGCAGCGGTGAGATCACCCTGCAGGAGGTGGCACCGGGGCGCGCCGCGCGCTGTCTCTTCCCACTTGAAGCCGGTGAGGAGGCTGCGGCCCATGCCTGATACGGCCATGCCTGTTACGGCCCCCCTGGTCGAGATGCAGCAGGTGGAGCGGCGCTTTGGCGGCGGCAAGAGCCTCTTCGGCAAGCCGCGCCCGGCGGTCCACGCGGTCCAGAGCGTCAGCCTCGAGGTGCAGCCGGGCGAGACCCTGGGCATCGTCGGCGAGTCCGGCTGCGGCAAGTCCACGCTGGCGCGCATGCTGGCCGGGCTCGACAGCCCCACCGACGGCGCCATCCGCTTTCAGGGCGAGGATCTGGCCGAGGCGGTGCGCCGGGATTTCAAGGCCATGGCCCGGCAGATCCAGTATGTCTTCCAGGATCCGATCTCCTCGCTGAACCCGCGCAAGACCATCCGCACCATCATCGAAACCCCGCTGATCCACCTGCTGGGCCTGAACCGGGCACAGCGTGAGGAGCGGCTGGCCGAGCTGATGGACGCGGTCAACCTGCGCCCGGAGTTCCTGCAGCGCTATCCGCACGAGTTCTCCGGCGGCCAGGCGCAGCGCATCGGCATCGCCCGCGCGCTGGCGGCCAGTCCCAAGCTCATGGTGCTGGACGAGCCGGTGTCGGCGCTGGACGTCTCGGTGCAGGCGCAGGTGCTCAACCTGCTCGACGACCTGAAGCAGCGCTTCGGCCTCACCTATGTCTTCATCAGCCACGATCTGGCGGTGGTGGAGAGCGTGAGCGACCGGGTGGCGGTGATGTACTTCGGCCGCCTGGCCGAGGTCGGGCCGGCCAAGCGCATCTTCGCCCGGCCGGCGCATCACTACACCCGGCTGCTGCTGGACTCGGCGCCGGTGCCGGGCAAGCCGGTGCTGGTGCCGGAGTCCGAAAGCGGGGAGCTGCCCGACCCCTTCAACCCGCCGCCCGGCTGCGCCTTCGCCGCGCGCTGCCCCGCCGCCGATGAACGCTGCCGCAGCGAGCGGCCGCCGCTCGAGGCCAAAGGAGAGGAGCCGGCGCACCTGGCCGCCTGCTTCCACCCGCCGCGGGTCGGGGAGCGGGCATGAGGCGACGACAATGAGGCCTGACGCGCCTGGGGCCGACGAGCCGGCCTGGGTGGGCGAGCGCCTGGAGCTGCCGCCGCGCCGGCCCACCCGCCGGGCCGACGCCATTGCCCAGCAGATCCGCGACCTGATCGCCGCCCACGGCCTGCGCCCTGGCGACCGCATTCCGCAGGAGTGGCTCTCGGAGGCGCATCTGCAGGCGGCCAAGGGCACGGTGCGCGAGGCGCTGAAGGCGCTGAAGACCCAGGGGCTGATCAAGACCCGCACCGGCCCCGGCGGCGGCGTCTTCGTCTCGGCGCTCTCGGCGGGGCAGGCCATGGACCTGCTCAGCAACCTCTTCCTCTTCAGCCGGCCCAGCCTTTCCGAGATCTATGCCCTGCGCAAGCTGCTGGAGCCGGAGCTGGTGGCGGGGCTGGCCGGGCGGCTGGACGAGGCGGCCTATGTGCGCCTGCAGGAGACCATCCGACTCTATGATCACCTCCCCGCCGACGCGGAGGAGGAGTTCCAGCAGCGCCTGTCGGAGCTGGATTTCCACTCGGTGCTGGCCGGTTTCTCGGACAACCGCCTGCTGACCTTCTCCTGCGTCTTCCTGCATCGCCTGCTGCGCGAGATGGCTGTCTGCCGCGCCATCTACGCCACCCCGAACCCGCAACTGCGCGAGACGGCGCTGAACTACCAGGTGCGCCTCATGCGCCTGCTCAAGCTGGGCGACGCCGAGGGCGCCCGCGCGCTCATGGCCGAGCACATGGCCGAGGCCGAACGCTACATGCTCACCCGCGCCGCCATCCGCCAGCCGGAGGGCGGGTGAGGGGCGAACTCCTCGTCCGCTTGCACATTTCATCATCCATGCCATATTGCTTGCATGAACAGCAAGCAGCGGAAGACTCTGGCTGCGGTGTTCAAGGATCCCGTCTCGGGTAGCATCGAGTGGGCGGCCATTGAGTCTCTGCTTATTGCGCTGGGCTGCCGCATCATCGAGGGCAGAGGGTCGCGGGTGCGGTTCGAACGTGACGGCGCGGTGGAAACCTTTCATCGACCGCATCCCGCTAGTGTCCCGACTCAGAAGTTTGACGGCCTCAAGCTCGACTCAATCGTAGCGGATTCTGTCTGACTCTTCTGCCTTTGGAGGGTCTGAGATGAGGGGT